>JAFYVA010000115.1 GCA_017549325.1 Oscillospiraceae bacterium | reverse complement strand
GTTCGTCAACCGGGAGTTGGTGGCCTGGGCCGAGGAATGCGAGAAGCCGGAGGGATATCAGGGCGACTGGGATGGTGTGCGATTTTTCCGTATGCCGGATGTAACGGTGACGCTGGGCGAGGGCGACGAGCTGTGCACGGCGGCGCTGGTGACGGACAACTACGGTCGGCAGTTTATGGCGCAGGAGCTGCCCTATATGGTGCGGTTTGACGGCAAGGGCGGCGGAGAGCTGGTCCATGCCGAGCATGTCCTTCACCTCAGCAACGATGTGGCCGACTGGGCGCTGACAACGTATGAGGAGGAAGGCGCGGCGACCGTGCCGGGAAAGTGAAAAGACGAGAAAAAACTCCGGTGCAGCTGCACCGGAGCTTTTTTATGCTATGTTAGGAATTCTTTGGGAACAGGAGAGGAGCAGGTCGTACAGACGATCCCAGTCCACGCCGTCGGGGAGGTAGTAGTAGGTCTTGACACCTATGCCCGAGGAACTAACCGGAATGAGAGACAGGATCCGGTCGTGGATGGCCAGAGCAGACGTGCCGTTTTCCACGCGGAGCCAACACTGAAGGACCTTTTCCGACTCGCTGAGGGCATAGCTGCCGGTCATGGGGCAGAGCGTCAGGGTGGAGAGATAGTCCTCCAGCGGCTGGGTGTCGGTGAGCTCAAAGTAATAGTAGCCGCCATCTTCGGCGCTCAGGGCCACATTGCCTTTCAGGCCGCCGCTGTTGATCTCGCCGGGACAGAGGACCTCGGCGCCGCTCTGGCCGCCGTAGGCCAGGGAGACATGGCCGGAGGTGATGAACAGGACGAAGCACACCGCGCCGACGAGCAGCGCGCCGCAGCGGCGGCCCAGGGGCTCCATCACGTTTTTCAGCCGGTGGCGCATGGCCTGGGCGGAGGAGGAAAGACAGGAGGTGAAGCCGCGACTGCTGCCGGCAGTGTCCAGCAGCAGATGGGCGTATGTTTTCCGCAGGGAATTGTCTGCGTTTTCCAGCACCAGCTCGTCGCAGCTGAGCTCCAGATCCTGGGCGCATTTGTCCATGGCGATCCACATCAGGGGATTGAACCAGCACATGGCGGAGCAGAACGTCAGGAAGAACTTGGTCCAGGCGTCGCGCCGCTCGATGTGGATCAGCTCGTGGCGGAAGATCAGCTCCAGCTCCTCGTCGGTGTAGTGCCCGTCACGGGGCAGCACCACCAGCAGCGTGCGGCGCAGCAGTCCGATGGACACCGGAACGCAGACGCGGGACGAGGTGAAGAGCCGAACGGTGAAGTTGTCCAGCCGGGCGGCGGTGACGGCCCGCCGCCAGAGGATCTCGGTGTGGCGGTCGTTCACCGGCTGGGCGTCGGCCATCACCCGGCGGCGGAACAGCAGATGGTCCGCGATCTTCCAGACAAGCACCGCCAGAAAGCCGGCCAACCAGATATAGGGCAGCCGGTTGGCCCAACTGCCCCGGAGGGTGAGGACATAGAGTGGTTTTTCCGGCTGCAGAAAGCTCAGGTGTACCAGATAGAGATAGGTGGGCAGCAGCCACAGCGCGGCGCAGGCCTCGGCGCTGATGCGCCGGCGCAGCCACGGCAGGAAGGGCAGGAGCAGCAGATCGTACACGCAGATGTGCAGGAAGATGCCAAAGCTCCAGCTGAGCATCACGTGGGGCACAAGCGCGCCCATACGGGCGAGAAGGAGGCACCACGGCAGGAGACAGGCGATGGGCAGAAGAAACCCCGGCTGGCGCTCATACCGTGGCCGGCCCTCGGCCTGCTGACGCCACGCCTGCCGCCGTTTGACATGGGGCAGAAACGTACACGCCAGAACAGTGGAGAACACCGCGGCGGCAAGAGCGCGCAGCAGAAACTGATTGCTCATCAAAGCTGCCCCCTTTCCAGCAGATCGCGCAGCTCTTCCAGGTCCTCGCGACTCAGCCCACTGGCGGAGAGGGCCACGGCGAAGGCGGACACGCTGCTGCCGCAGAGCTTGTGGAAAAAGCTGCGGCCCTGGGCGGCCAGATACGAGTCTTTGGACACCAGGGCGGTGTAGTGGCTGCGGCGGCCAGCCTTGGTGACGGCCACGAAGCCCTTTTCACTCAGGCGGCTGAGCAGCGTCAGCAGCGTGGTGGTGGCCATGGGGTGATGGGGGAAGAGAGCGGCTTCAATGTCGGCGCGGGCGGCGGGAGCGGGACAGGCCCACAGCGCCTGCATCACCTCCAGCTCCGCGTCCGGCAGACGACGGATGGAGTCGTTCATAGCAACACCTCCTTCTACAAACGTAGTAGTTGATTATATTCTACAAGTGTAGAGTGAAAATGTCAAGAACAAGAGCGGAAAAAGAGAGGGATTTTGATCATGTCAGGCAGACGATATGTGCTGACCTCACATTTGCAGAAATGTGGATTACATTTCATCAAGTTTGAATTTACAAGGCGATGTGTATGATACAGTTTCGCCAGCATCTGTGGTTTATCAAAGCCGATGTACCGATCAATCAAGATTAAGATATATTCCAATTCTTGATTGCGGAATTTCTCGTTACCACTAAACGTCTGCCGATACTTTTGTCGTTGTTCTTCGTCTACAATTCCTTCGTTGATGCCGGCTAAGAAAGAAGTTAGTTTTGCAACATGATGCCTTTCGTGAATGCTCTTGCCGATACGATAAACAGCAACGGCGGTGGAAACAAGCGGAATATCCTTTAAAATCCCCTCTTCGACCAATGCATCTAGACCGAGTTCAGCATATTCGCTAGCAATACTGGCTACATCTATTGTCAGAGAATTGCTAAAAGATAGCGCAAGGGATTGCTCCTTCATAGTTTGCACCTCGATTTCTCTGCTTGCTCTCTTACAGCTTGGTTCTGTGTTCCAACGCCAACCCAATCAGTCGATCTGCCTCATCGGCCATAAACAACGGGATATTCAGCACATCATCGTCTAGTTTTAGATTATCCAGGGAGAAGCGCACACGAAGTTTGACCTTGTCCGGGAATAGTTCCTTGAACTTCTTGAGGCTCTTGCTGGTGGTGTTAGTATCGGACTTGACCTCCACGGGGAAAATGTCATTCTCTCGCTGGATCAGGAAATCCACCTCATAGGGAGGATTGTTCTGTGTCCAGTAGCGGGGAACCACTTCGAACTGTGTTGTCAGAGACTGCAGCACGAAGTTCTCGGTCAATGCACCCTTAAACTCGGTGAATAGGCGGTTGCCCTCACCAAAAGCAGTGGGAGCCAGCTGTGCCAACCGGCGAAGAAGACCCACATCCACCAGATAAATCTTGAATGCGGACAGGTCATCGTACGCAGCCACCGGCAGACCAGGGGCGCTGCTGCGGTAGATCTTATGCACCAAGCGGGCATCTACTAGCCACTGCAGAGCATCCTCGTATTCACGGGCTCGTGCACCTTCTTTGACAACCTTGTAGATGAACTTTTTGTTTTCTCTTGCTAACTGAGAGGGAATGGACTTCCAAATCATCGAGATCTTCGGGAACTCGCTGACGTTGGGATGCTTTGCAAAATCACGCTCGTATGCGCTGATGATGTCGGACAAGGCCTCCTGCATGGCGGAAACATCACGGGCTTCTGTCCACATCTTTACGGATTCGGGCATGCCGCCAGTGACATAGTACATCTTCAGCTTTTCGCACAGAGGATTGAAGAAAGCATCGGGGATAGGCTCAAGATTATCCCAACTCTCCAAGAAGGCCAGCAGATTATCGTCGCCGTTGGCAAGAAGAAATTCCTCAAAGCTCATGGGATCGATCTGCAAGAAATTGACCTTACCCACAGGGAAAGAGGAGGGCTTTGCCAGAGCAATACCCAGCAGAGAACCGGCGCAGGCGATATGATACTGCGGAGCATTCTCGCAGAAGTACTTCATGGAATTGATGACCTTGGGGCAATCTTGCACCTCGTCAAAAATGATGAGGGTTTTTTCCGGCACGATCTTCTGACCGCTTGCCAGCATCAAGTTCTGTAGGATGCGCTCAACGTCCTTGGTGGTTTCGAAGAACTGTTTGTATTCCTCGTTTTCGTCGAAGTTGAAATATGCGGTATTTGCATAGTAACGCTTGCCGAACTCCTTCAAAATCCAGGTCTTGCCTACCTGACGCACGCCCTTCAAGATCAGAGGCTTGCGATATGGGGAGTTCTTCCAGTCCAGTAGCTTCTTCAAAATAAAACGTTCCATAGCCACACTCCTCACACTTTTATTGGGGTTTTAGTGCCGT
>JAFYVA010000114.1 GCA_017549325.1 Oscillospiraceae bacterium | reverse complement strand
TTATTCTGCTGCAGGAGCTTCGCCCCAGTTTACCTTCCACTTCTCCAGGCCGAAGAAAGGATCTGTGGCGGTGGGGGTGATGGCATCCACGGCGTTGCGGCTGAGGAGCACGTCGACTCGCTCAAAGTAGAGGGGGACGATGGGCGTCTGGGACTGCAGGTGACTGCACAGCGTTTCCACAGCCTCCGTGCGGTTGTCGCCTCCGGTGCTGCGGCAGGCGGCCAAGAGGGTGTCGGTCATGGCGTTACTGTAGCCGCCGTAGTTGAGAGTGCCTTCCGTGCCCAGCAAGGGCGTGGGATCCCAATCGGCGCTGAGCTTGCACTGGCCGTAATAGAGGTCGTAGTTGCCCACTTCCAGCGCGTAGAGGAAATCCTCCCACGGCAGTGCTGTTACGGTCACATTGAAGTCGTAGCGGTTGAGCATTTCGGCGATGTGCTCGGCGGCGGCTACTTTGAAGCTGTTGTCATTGTTTACCAACAGCCGCAGATGGTATTTCCACTCGCCGTCGCCAAGATCTTGCCGGGACAATGCTTCGTAGACCGCCGTGGTGTCAGCGTCACTCTCCAGCGCGGTGGGGTAGAGGGGCGAGGCGGGATGGAGGGGGAACTGGGTGGCAACGGCGTGACCCGAGAGGGCGGCGGAGACGATCTCATCCCGGTCGATGGCCAGCGAGATGGCGCGGCGCAGAGCAGGATCGGCCAGATGGCGATGGGACATATTGAAGCCCAGATAGTGCATCACGGCCGTTTCCGCTACGGTGGCGTTGCCGTTGGATGCGGAAGCGAGGCTGATATCGCTTAAAAGGTCATAGACAAACAGGTGTACATCGTGGGAGGCGAAGGCGTAGGCGGCGGCCTCCTCGCTCTTATAAGGCGACAGTTTGATGCTGTCAAAGGGGAGAGGTTTACTCTGCCACCAGTGGGGATTGGACAGGAGCTGTGTTTTGTCTGCGGTGGGGAGATACGGGCCTGTACCGACAGGGACGGTGAGATTCTCCGTTCCCTCTTTTACCACGGGGATATCCAGCAGGGAGAGGAAGCTGCGGTTGTCCTTGATGAGCGATATCTCGACGGTGGAGCCCTGCACGGTGACGGCGCGGATCTGCCACAGGCGCGCGCTGTAGCGCTGGGAGTATACTGCCCGCATAATAGAGGCGGCCACATCCTGCGGCGTCATCTCGCTGCCGTCGCTGAAGCGCACATCGCGGCGCAGATGAAGGGTGTAGACGAAGTTTTCGGCATCGTAATCGGCACGCTCCACCAACAGCGGATGGGGGGTGAAGGTCTCGTCCAGTTGGTACAGCGTCTCATATACCAGTGAGGTGACCGTGCGCTGCACACCGTCGGGGCAGCTGACGGGGTCCCATGTCTCACCCGTGCAATAGGGCAGCGTGAAGTCGGTCAGAGGCGGCGCTTCCACAGCCTCCTCCGTGCCGTAATACTCTCGCAGCTCTGCCAGAGGATCAAAGGAGGCGTTCTCCTCCACCTTACCGCAGCCGCTCAGCAGCAGGGCAAGGGTGAGCAGAAGCAGGATCGATCGTTTCATTCCGCCACCTCCTCCAGCGCGATCATGGCGATCTGCGCGCCGCGGTCATTGCCCATCCTGCGGTGAGACCAGTAGAGGTCGGGATGGCAGGCGGTACAGTCGTGGCAGATGTCGATTTGCTCCACGCCTGCCTTGCGAAGCCACAGCGCGTTGATCCCCTTGAGATCAATGTGGTATTTGGCGCCGCGCGTTTCCATATAGGGCTCGGCCTCCTGTCCCAGTGCCGCGCGGAGGGCGGCGGGGACATCGTCATCCGTCTCGAAGCAGCACTGTCCGATGGCGGGGCCGATGGTGGCGCGGATGTGGGAGGGGTTGCAGCCGAAGAGGCGCACCATCTCCAGTGCCGTCTTGCGGGCGATGCCCAGTGCCGTACCGCGCCAGCCTGCGTGACAGGCACCGATAGCGCCCCGCACGGGGTCGTGGAGTAAAATCACATTACAGTCGGCGGAGAACACAACCAAGGGCAGACCGACCACATCGGTGACCATTCCGTCCACGGAGGTGTAATCACGGTCGCAATAAAGCCCCTTGCCCGCGTCATCAGTAGTGACATGGCGCACCACATCCTCGTGGACTTGCTTAGAGAGGACAGCACGGCGGTCATCAAGACCGAGAAGGGCGCAGAAGCGGCGGTAGTTCTCGCGGACATTGTCTATCTCATCGCCGCGCCCCACGCCCAGATTGAGGCTGTCCCAGGGGGCGGGGGAGACGCCGCCGAGGCGGGTGGAAAAGCCGTGGGGGGCAGTGCCCAGCGTATCGGAACGGAGATACAGTATGGAGTTGTCGGTGTGTTTTGTAAACATGCAGACCTCCAGGGGGGGGAAAGAAAAGGCGACCTTGCGTCGCCTTTTCTCTTATTATACGGTTCGGTTAGGAATGATACTCCTTGCAGGTGCACTTCTTCCACTTCTGGCCGCTGCCGCAGGGGCAGAGGTCGTTGCGGCCGATCTTGACCACCTTGGTGGGCGTCTTGCGGCGGACGGAGCCGTCGCCGCTGCCGCCGCCCTCGGTGATGCCGGTGGCCACGCGCTCGCGCTTGACCTCCTCGCCGCTTCTGACGCGGACGCTGTAGAGACGGCGCACCGTCTCGTCGCGGATGGCGGAGATCATGTCGTCGAACATATCCAGACTTTCCTTCTTATAGGCAGCCACGGGATCGGTGTTGGCGTAGGCGCGCAGGCGGATGCCCTGACGCAGCTCCTGCATGGCGTCGATGTGCTCCATCCAGTACTCGTCGACCACTCGCAGCAGCACCACACGCTCCACCTCACGCATCAGCTGGGGCGTGATCTCCTCCTCGCGCTGGGCGTAATAGGCCAGAGAAGCCTCGGTAAAGCGGTCGGTAAAGTCCTCGGCCGAGAGAGAGGGGATCTCCTCGGGATCGATCTTCACGGTGTACTTGGGGAAGTAGATACCCTCCACATTCTTCATCAGGTCGCGGCAGCGTGCCTCGTCGATGGAGCTGTCACCCAGGAACACGGAGGAGACCTGGTTGGCGATGGAGGTGGAGAGCATATTCAGGATGGTCTCCTTCACATCCAGACCGTCCAGCACCTGCTTGCGCTGGGTGTAGATGATCTCGCGCTGCTTGTTCATGACATCGTCATACTCCAGCACGGCCTTACGGGACTGGAAGTTGCGGGACTCCACGGAGGTCTGTGCCTGCTCGATAGAGCGGGTCAGCATCTTGTTCTCCACGGGCTCGTCCTCGGCGACCTTCAGCTTATCCATCATGTTGGTGATACGCTCACCGCCGAACAGGCGCATGAGGTCATCCTCGGTGGAGATGTAGAAGCGGGTCTCGCCGGGGTCGCCCTGACGGCCGGCACGGCCGCGGAGCTGGTTGTCGATACGGCGGGAGTCGTGACGCTCGGTACCGATGATGAACAGACCGCCTGCGTCGCGAACCTTCTGTGCCTCTTCTGCGATGGCGTCTTTATACTTTGCCAGCTTCTCGGCAAAGAGGCGGCGGGCGTTGAGGATATCGGCGTTGTCGGTCTCGGCATAGCCGGTAGCCTCGGCGATCAGCTCGTCGGACATACCCATCTTCCGCAGATCGTTCTTGGCCAGATACTCGGCGTTACCGCCCAGCATGATATCGGTACCGCGGCCGGCCATGTTGGTGGCGATGGTAACGGCGCCGAACTTACCGGCCTGTGCCACGATCTCGGCTTCCTTCTCGTGGTTCTTGGCGTTGAGGAGGTTGTGGCGGATGCCCTCGCGGGTCAGGAGCTTGCCCAGGAACTCGTTTTTCTCGATGGATACCGTACCCACCAGCACGGGCTGGCCCTTGGCGTGGCACTCCTTGATCTGGCGGATGACGGCCTTGTACTTGCCCATCTCCGTCTTGTAGATGCTGTCGTTGTTGTCGATACGGGCGATGGGACGGTTGGTGGGGATCTCCACGATGTCCAGATTGTAGATGGTGCCGAACTCCTCGGCCTCGGTCATGGCCGTACCGGTCATGCCGGAGAGCTTCTCGTAGAGGCGGAAGTAGTTCTGGAAGGTGATGGTGGCCAGCGTCTTGCTCTCGCGCTGCACCTTCACGCGCTCCTTGGCCTCGATGGCCTGATGGAGACCTTCGCTGTAGCGGCGGCCGAACATCAAGCGGCCGGTGAACTCGTCGACGATGACGATCTCGCCGTCCTTGACCACATAGTCCACATCGCGCTTCATCACGCCGTGGGCGCGGATGGCCTGATTGATGTGGTGGGAGATGGTGCTGTTCTCGGGATCGCCCAGGTTCTCCAGATGGAAGAACTCCTCGGCCTTCTTGATGCCGCGGGCGGTGAGGGAGACGGACTTGGCCTTCTCATCCACGATGTAGTCGGCATCGATCTCGGGATCTTCCTCTGCCTTGGAGTCGGTCTCCACGATGACGAAGCGCTTGAGCTTACGGACGAAGATCTCGGTCATGTCGTACATCTGGGTGGACTTATCACCCTGACCGGAGATGATGAGGGGGGTACGGGCCTCGTCGATGAGGATGGAGTCCACCTCGTCCACGATGGCGAAATTGTGCTTGCGCTGCACCAACTCGTTGGAGTAGATGGCCATATTGTCGCGCAGATAGTCGAAGCCCATCTCGTTGTTGGTGCCGTAGGTCACATCGGCAAGATAGGCCTCCTGACGCTCGGCCTTATTCATGTCGTGGACGATCAGACCCACCTTCAGGCCGAGGAAGCGGTGCACCTTACCCATCCACTCGCTGTCGCGCTTGGCCAGATAATCGTTGACGGTGACGATATGGACACCCTTGCCGGAAAGGGCGTTGAGGTAGGCCGGCAGGGTCGCCACCAGCGTTTTACCTTCACCGGTCTTCATCTCGGCGATGCGGCCCTGATGCAGGACGATGCCGCCCACCAGCTGCACGGGATAGGGGCGCATGCCCAGCACGCGGTCGGCTGCCTCGCGGACGGTGGCAAAGGCCTCGGGCAGGATATCGTCCAGCGTCTCACCGTTGGCAAGGCGCTCTTTGAACTCCGCCGTCTTAGCCTGCAGCTGCGCGTCGGTCAAAGCGCGGTACTCCTCCTCCATGGCCTCGATGCGGTGCACGATGGGCCAGATGGATTTCAGTTCGCGCTCGGAGTAAGTACCGAACAGTTTGTTAACCAGTCCCATATATTTTGGATCCTTTCTCGAAAAAGAATGTATACGCATAATAACACAAATAATAGTATACCACACTTTTTTGCCGGATGCAAAGAAAATTTCTGTGAACAAATCCGTCCTGTCAAACCCTTGCGTGGGGTAGGGGAAAGTGGTATACTGATGAAAATCGTTCAGGAGGGGGAAGCTGCTATGGAAGAGAGAAAGCCCCTGCAGAAAAATCAAACAGTCCGCGCCGTCATCGAGGGCTACTCCTCCGAGGGTCTGGGAATCGCCCGCGTCAACGGGCAGGTGGTCTTCGTCCACCGCGCCGTCCGTGGCGAGGACTGCGATATCCTCATCATGAAGGTGCTGAAAAACGCCGCCTTCGGTAAGGTGACGGCCATTCATACCCCCTCCGCTCACCGTCAGGAGAGCGACTGCCCCTATTACGGGCGTTGCGGCGGCTGCGACTTCCGCCACATGGACTATGCAGAAGAGCTGGTGGCCAAGCGCGAGCGTGTGCAGGATGCCCTGCGCCGTCTCGGCGGCAGCACGGTGGAGGTAGAGGAGATCATCGGCGCTGCCGAGACGGATCACTACCGAAATAAGAGCCAGTATCCCGTGGGGTTGGAGGGCGCCGTGGGCTTCTACCGTGCCCGCAGTCACGAGGTCATCCCCGTGGAGCGTTGCCTTATCCAGCGCCCCGAGGCCGACGCGGCGGCAGCGGCACTGCGGGAGTATATCCGTCGCTACGGTGTCAGCTGCTACGATGAGAACACCCACCGTGGCCTTTTGCGGCATCTCTATGTCCGTACCAATGCAGCGGGGGAGAGCCTCGTTTGCGTGCTGGGCAACGGCGGCGGTGCGCCCCATGAGGCGGAGTTGGTGGAGATGATGCGCCGGGCAGTCCCCAAGGCGGTGGGCATCGTCTGGGGCGAGAACCGTAAGCAGGGCAACACCATTCTGGGTGATACATACCGTACCCTCTGGGGCACAGACAGTCTGTGCGACACCCTCTGCGGTCTGACCTTCCGTCTGTCCGTCCCCTCGTTCTATCAGGTCAACCGCGATCAGGCCGAAGTCCTGTACGGAAAGGCGGTGGAATACGCCGCTCTGACGGGTGAGGAGACGGTGCTGGATCTGTATTGCGGCGCCGGCACCATCACCTTGTGCATGGCTCGCCATGCAGGAAAGACCATCGGTGCCGAGATCGTATCCGAGGCCGTGGCAGATGCGTGGGACAATGCCCGCCATAACGGCGTGGAGTCGGTGGAGTTTCTGGAGGGCGATGCCGGTGATGCCGCGGCAGAGCTGGCCCGCCGCGGTCTGCGTCCCGACGTGATTTGCGTCGACCCGCCCCGCAAGGGACTGGCACCCGAGGTCATCGAATCGGTGGTGCTGATGCGGCCCAAGCGCGTCGTCTACGTCTCCTGCGACCCTGCCACGCTGGGACGGGATGTCAAGCGCTTTGATGCCTACGGCTACCGCGCCGTCCGTGCCGCGGCGGTGGATCTGTTCCCCCGCACGGCCAATATTGAGACGGTGTGCCTTTTGGAGCGTGAGAAGAAAAAGAGCTGAAAAGAGGGCCTCACGATGCTGGATTTTTCGAAACAACTGACGGCGGAGGAGCCGCTCATTCACCCCACCTGCGTGGTAAGCAACTGCCAATTCGGGCAGTATGTGGAGCTGGGCGACCACTGCATCGCCGCTGAGAGCTATGTGGGCTCGTATACCTACCTCTTCGGCGGCAACGATATCTACAACTGCACGATCGGCAAGTTCAATTCCATCGCCACGGGTGTGCGTATCAATCCCGTGCAGCACCCGATGCGGGAGCGCGCGGCGGCCCACCACTTTACCTACCGCGCCGCCCACTACGGTCTGGGTGAGAATGACGAGGCCCTCATCGAGTGGCGCAAGAACCTGACCGTTACCACGGGGCACGATGTATGGATCGGGCACAACGCCATCATTATGGGTGGCGTCACCCTCGGCAACGGCGCGGTGGTGGCCGCAGGTGCCGTGGTGACCCACGATGTAGCCCCCTACGAGATCGTGGCGGGTGTCCCCGCCCGCCATATCGGCTGGCGCTATGATGATGCCACCGCTGCCGCCATGGAGCAGATCGCATGGTGGGACTGGGACCATGAAACGCTGAAAGCGCGGCTCAAGGATTTCCATGATGTGGCGCGTTTTGTGGAGAATTATGCAAAAAGTAAATAAGCTTATCTGAAAAAGATAACAGAAGAAAACGGACTCTTTCTTGCATTACGGCGTGTCTTTTGGTACACTGGACAATGTATAGACAGGAGTCTTTTTTCATTGCGGGGAGGTGAGGTCGGTGACGGGAGAGGCCTTTGTGTTGGCCGTTTGCGGCGAAAAGAACACGGGCAAAACCACGCTGGTGGAAAAGTTGGTTGCCGCCCTGACCGGCCGCGGTCTGCGCGTGGCCACCATCAAGCACGACGGCCATGAATTTTCCGCCGATGCCGCTGGCACCGACTCCTACCGCCACCGTGCCGCAGGGGCCTACGCCTCGGCGGTGTTTGACGGGGAAAAGTGGATGGTGGTCAAATCCCAGCCCCAAGTGGCGGCGGAGGATCTGACGGCCCTGTTCCCTGAGGCGGACATCATCCTGCTGGAGGGCTGTAAGGGAAGCACCTATCCCAAGGTGCAGATGCTGACGGCGGAGAAGTGTGACCTTGTTTGCAATGGGGAAAATCTGGTGGCCTTTGCCTCCGACGGAACGGCCTCACCTGTGGAGGGTGTCCCCTGTTACGGCAGAGATGACATCGAGGCAATGGTATCGCTGGTACTGCGGGAGAAATACATCCGCAGTGCGTTGTCCATGATCGTTCTTGCAGGCGGGCTCAGCCGCCGCATGGGGCGGGATAAAGCGGATCTGCCTTACGGCGGGGAGACGTTTCTGGAGCATCAGATCGCGCTGGGCCGTGGGCTGGGCATCTCCGATATCCTCGTCTCGGGCTATCGGGGCGAGCGTTGCTCCGTCCCCGTGGTGGAGGATACTTTTTCGCAGCGTGGGCCGCTGGGCGGTCTGGAATCTGCGCTCCGCAGGGCAGCGCATACGAAGTGCCTTGTGCTGACGGTGGATATGCCCTGTCTGCACACCGCGGTGCTGCGCGCGCTGATCGGGAAGAGTATGGAAAGCACCGCGCCCGTCACCGTCCTGCGCCACGGCGATAAGGTCGAGCCGCTGCTGGCGGTCTATGACCGCCGCCTCGCCGACGAGATCCGCCTCGCTCTGGAACAGGGGCGCGGCGCGGTGATGGCACTGCTGGAGCAGGTGGGCTATGCAGAATATGTCTGTGCCGATGACGGCATGTTTGACAATATCAACACGCAGCGGGAGTACGCTGCACTGGAGGGGGGAGAAGGATGCAGGCCATAAGTGTGGAACAGGCCGTGGAACAGATCACGGCGGCGCTGACCCCTGTAGAGGCGTGGGAAGAAGTGGAACTGAGCGGCGCCATCGGCCGTATTCTGGCCGAGGATATCGCGGCCATCCAGCCCCAGCCGCCCTTTGACCGCTCGCCTCTGGACGGCTATGCATTGATTGCCGCCGACACGGCGGGGGCATCGAAGGAGCATCCCGTGACGCTGCAGGTCGTTGACCGCGTGATGGCGGGCAGCGTGGCAAAAAGAGAGGTTACGGCCGGTACGGCGGTACGCATCATGACGGGCGCCCCCATCCCCGCAGGTGCCGACTGTGTCATCCGTCAGGAGGACACCGACTACGGCGAGGAGCAGGTGGAGATTTACGCGCCCCTGCGCAGACACGAGAACTACTGCTTCTGCGGCGAGGACTACCCCGCAGGCGCCGTTCTGATGGAAAGGGGCGAGAAGCTGGATGCGGTGGACATCGGCATTCTGGCCGGTGCGGGCATCGCGGCGGTAAAGGTCTACCGCAAGGTGCGGGTGGCCCTGATCACCTCCGGTGACGAGCTGATCGCACCCGGTATGGCCGGCAGGCCCGGCAAGATCTATAACTCCAACCACTATCTCCTGCGCTCGCGCCTTTCCGAACTGGGCTTTGACCCTGTGATGTGTGCCCATGTGGGAGACGAGGCGGAGGAGACGGCATCGCGCATCCGCGCCGCATCGCGGGAGGCCGATCTTATTATCACCACCGGCGGCGTGTCGGTGGGACAGCGGGATGTGATGCATGAGGTGGTCTCGCTCCTCGGCGGCGAGCAGCTCTTCTGGCGCATCGCCGCCAAGCCCGGTTCTCCGGTGCTGGCCTATACCTTCGGCGGAAAACCCGTCATCGCCCTGTCGGGCAACCCCTTCGGCGCCTTTGCCACCTTCGAGTTGCTGGTGCGTCCTGCGCTGGCGAAGCTGAGCGGCGACGGTACGCTGGAGATGGAGAAAGTCAGCGCTACGGTGAAGGGAGATTTCCCCAAGGCGACAAAAGGCCGTCGCTTTGTGCGGGCCAAGTACCGCCACGGCACGGTGGAGATCCCGAAACAGGGACACGCATCGGGTATGTTGTCGGCGCTGAAGCACTGCAACTGCCTTGTGGATATTCAGGGCCCCAACGGGGGGCTGCATACGGGCGACACCGTGGAGGTGTGGCTGCTATGATGAGAGATAAGTACCAACTCAGAGAAAACGGACTGACGGCAGTCCGACAGGAGGTATCGTATGGATAAAGAGAGGATGTTGAAAGCCCTGGATGCACTGTCCATCGCAGGTCTGGAGGCGGCCCTTCCCAAGAAGAGCCCCTTTGACCGCGGTGTGGTGGCGGATGTATCCGACAAGGACGAGGTGAAGGTCGTCAAAACCTGCTGCCGCGCCTGTATCGCCAACTGCGGTGTGCTGGCCTATGTGAAAAACGGCCGCGTTATCAAACTGGAGGGCAACAACGAAGACCCCATGAGCAAGGGCCGTATGTGCGCCAAGGGGCTGGCGGGTATTCAGGCGCTGTATCACCCCAACCGCAATAAGTTCCCCCTCAAGCGTGTGGGTGAGCGAGGCGGCGGCAAGTGGAAGCGTATCTCCTGGGATGAGGCGCTGACCACCATCGCCGAGAAGCTGATGGACACCCGCGAGAAGTACGGAGCCGAGACGGTGTTCTGCTCCACCGGCGGCGGCGGTAACCCCGAGATCTGGAGTATCGCCCGCTTCTGCAACGTGTTCGGTACGCCCAACTGGTTCGAGCCCGGCTGCGCCCAGTGCTATCTGCCCCGCGTGCTGTCCTACACCATGATGTACGGCGGCGTGGATCCCAGTATCGCCGACTCCAACGCGCTGGAGCTGTACTTCCCCGATGATACCCCCATCAAGTGTCTGGTGCTGTGGGGCACTTCTCCCGCCTATTCCTGCCCTGCCAGCGGCGGCAACGCCGTGGTGGAGCTGCGCGCCCGCGGCGTCAAGACCATCTCCGTCGACCCCCGCTTTACCCCCGATGCGGCCAAGGCCGACATCTGGCTGCCCATCCGTCCCGGCACCGACGTGGCACTGCTGCTGAGCTGGATCCGCTACATTCTGGAGCACAAGCTCTATGACGAGGAGATCGTCATGAAGTGGACCAACCTGCCCTATCTGGTGGATGTGGAGTCCAAGATGATGCTGCGCGCTCAGGTGAGTGCCGATCCCAATGTACCCGACACCTTCATGGTGTGGGACAAGAAGACCAATTCCGCCAAGGCCATGGCCTATCCCTACGATGAGACCCTCGATCCTGCGCTGGAGGGTGAGTTCGTGGTGGACGGCAAGGTCTGCAAGACCGGCTATCAGCTGCTGTGGGAGAGCGTGGAGGAGTATACCCTCGAGAAGGCTGCGGAGATCTGCTGGCTCGATCCGAAGAAGATCGAAGAGGCTGTGAAGATGTTCTGCGAGAACACCCCCGGCGGCCTTGCTCTCGGCGTTGCCACCGACCAGACCCCCAACTCCGTGCAGGCGGCTATGGCTGCTGCCACCATCGACCTCATCATGGGCAACGTGGAGCGTCCCGGCAGCCTGCTGCAGCGCTTCCGCACCAGCGGCGTGCTGAAGATGCCCAACTATCCCGTGCCCGTGGCCACCAAGCTGCTGCCGGAGGGCCAGCTGCAGAAGCGTCTGGGCGGCGTGGAGCACAAGGGTCTGCACATCTGGTGGGCAGGACACCCCTCCAGCATCCGCGATGCCATCCTCACCGGCGAGCCCTACCAGCCCCGCGTGTGGATCGACCGCAGCGGCAACAAGCTGGGCGTGGTGGCCGAGAGTGCCAAGTGGGTGGAGGCCATCGAGAAGCTGGACTTCATCGTCCATATGTATATGTACCCCACTTCCTTCTCCGCCTATGCCGACATCCTGCTGCCCACCGAGGAGTGGCTGGAGACGGACATGATCGTGGAGACCTGCAACAAGCTCTTTGCCCGTCAGCAGGTGACCCATCTGTGGGAGACCATGGATGAGACCCTCATCTGGTCCCGTCTGGCCCGCCGCTGCGCCGAGCTGGGCCACGAGGGCTGCCAGAAGGCCTTCGACGCCGAGTTCATGGGCGAGGATCTGGCCTACTGGGATTCCATGGAGGAGTTCTTCAATCACTTCACCAAGGTGGTGGGTATGGATTGGAAGGAGTTCGCCGCCAAGGCACCCTTCGAGTACCTGCCCAAGGACGAGTGGCGCACCTACTATGTCTACAAGAATATCGACGAGAAGACGGGCAAGCCCCAGGGCTTCCCCACACCCTCGAAGAAGCTGGAGATCTATCTTGAGAGTATGATTACCCTCGGCCGCACCGGCCAGCCCTTCGCCGCCGAGGCACTGCCCCCGGCATCCAAGGACTATGAGCCGCTGGCCTATTATCTCGAGCCTGTGGAGACGCCTGTGGGCGACGGCGAGCTGCAGAAGGAGTTCCCGCTGGTGATGACCAACGGCCGCGTGCCCTTCTATCACCACTCCACCCTCCGCAACATCCCCGCGCTGCGCGAGATGTACCCTGTGCCCGAGATCTGGATCAACCCCGAGACGGCGGCACAGTACGGTATCGCCAATGGCGACTGGACCTTCGTGGAGTCGCTCCGCGGCAAGATCACTGCCAAGGCATGGGTCACGGAGGGCATCCCGCCCAGAATCGTGTTTATGGAGCGTTTCTGGAACCCCGAGACGCTGGATACCAAGACCCACGGCTGGAAGGAAATGAACGTCAACGTGCTGACCAAGTCCACGGCACCGTTCAACGATGTGGTGGGCACCTATACCCTGCGCGCTTTCCAGGTCCGTGTGTCCAAGGCCGACGGCCCGCCCGAGGGCGTGTGGACCAAACCCGAGGACTTCAAGTACTGGCTGCCTGTGGGCCACGGTCCTGCCGTGGACAGTTCGAAGGAGGGGAAGTAAGATGAAACAATTTGTGATCGTAGCCGACCTCGACCGCTGCATCGGTTGTCACGGCGGCTGTCAGGTGGCCTGCAAGACCGAGCATGAGATCGCGCTGGGCAAGTCCCGCAGCACCCTCTACACCATGGGCCCCACGGGCAAGTTCCCCGATCTGGAGATGTATTTCCTGCCCCTCATGTGCCAGCAGTGCGAAAACCCCACCTGCGTGGAGGTGTGCCCCACGGGCGCCTGCTACAAGGATGAGCTCGACGGTGTCATCAAGATCGACGGCAATGTGTGCATCGGCTGCCAGAGCTGCAAGCGCGTCTGCCCCTATGACGCCATCCGCTTCAATCAGGAGATGCGTATTTCCGATAAGTGCAACGTCTGCGCCGAGCGCCGCGAGAATGGTGAAGAGCCTGCCTGTGTCCGTAACTGCTCGGGCAAGGCATTGATGTTCGGCGATATCAACGATCCCGACAGTGTGGTGTCCAAGGCCATCGCCGAGGCCGGTGAGGAGAATGTCTATTCCCTCAAGGACTTCGGCAACAAGCCTGCAGGCCGATTCATCCTCCGCAACGCCAAGTGGATCGAGATGCTGCCGGCTGAATTTGAAGCAATGATGAAACAGGGAGGTGCACAGAATGGATAACAAGATGATGACCGCCCGGGCGAATTTCTACCGTTTCCTCAGCCGACTGTACCTGCTGGAGGTGGACGAAACGCTGTGGAACGCCATGCAGAACATGACCTTCCCCGTGGACGCGGCCGAGGGAGACATGAAAGCCGGCTTTGAGCAGATGCGCGGCTATCTCGATGCCAACGCCGAGGGTGATCCGGCCGCTGTGCTGGATGATCTGGCTGTGGATTACGCCCGCATCTTCCTCTCTGCCGGTGTGGCGCAGGGCAAGGCCGCCTTCCCCTACGAGTCGGTCTACACCAGCCGCAAGCATCTGGTGATGCAGGACTCCCGCATGGATGTGGTGGAACTGTATGCCAAGCGCGGCGTTACCCCCTCCAAGGACAACTATCATGTGCCCGAGGATCATCTGGGTTACCTCTGCGAGTATATGGCCATCCTCATTGATGAGGGTGTTGCAGATGAGCAGAAGGCATTTTTGAAGAATCATCTTCTCAACTGGGTCAGCGCCTTTACGGTGGACATGGGCAAATACGCCGCCACCGACTTCTACGGCGGTCTTGCCAAGCTGACCCGCGGATTCCTGCTGCTGGAGCAGGAGATCATGAAGTAAGGGGGTGCGGATATGGGTTATACGATGAATGCTGCGCGCATGGATGAGATCTTTGCCGCCCTGCGCGAGACCTACCGCATCTACGCCCCCAAGAAGGTGGGCAAGTTCATCCGCTACGGCGAGGTGAAATCCGTGGGCGAGATCGTCTTTGACGAGAAGTCCCACTTCTCTCCCAAAGAGGTGTTCTATCCCATCGTGCAGACGCTGCTGTACTTCTCCGAGAACGATGTCCGTCAGAGCGAAGTGGATGACACCCCTGTGATCCTCTTCCTGCGCCCCTGCGATGTCAACGGTATCCACCGTCTCGACACCATCTTCATGGAGAACGGAAAGCAGGCTGACAATTTCTATGAGCGCCTGCGCCAGAAGGTGAAGTTCTTCCTGATGGAGTGCGCCGAGAGCTTCGAGACCTGCTTCTGCGTGTCTATGAACAGCGCCGCCACCGACGATTACGCCGTGGCCGTGGGCAAGCGTGAGGGTGCGCTCTGCGTGGAGGTAAAGGACGAGACCTTCGCCCCCTACTTTGCCGCTGAAAAGGAAGTGGACTTCGCCCCTGCCTTTGTCACCGAGAACAAGCGCGCCGTGACGGTACCCGCCATCGAGCGCAGCATGGTGAAGGATATTCACGCCCTCGATATGTGGCGCGAGTTTGATGACAAGTGCATCGGCTGCGGCGGCTGCAACACCGTGTGCATCACCTGCAGCTGCTTTGATACCACCGACATCATCTACAACGAGACCAGCCGTGACGGCGAGCGCCGCCGCGTGTGGTCCTCCTGTATGCTGGACGACTACTGCACCGTGGCAGGCGGTCACAATGTCCGCGCCAAGGCAGGCGACCGTATGCGCTTTAAGGCCATGCACAAGCTGTTCGACTACAATGCCCGCTTCGGCAAGGGCAATATGTGCGTCGGCTGCGGCCGCTGCGATATGCGCTGCCCCAAGGATATCCGCTTCTCCGAGACCGTTGAGAAGCTGGCCGCAGCAGTGGAAACGCTGAAGGAAGGGAAGGAGAGCTGATATGAACAACATCACCATGCCCACTCCCCATAAGATCGTCAAGATCATCCATGAGACGCAGGCGGAGTACACCTTCCGCGTCCGGTACGAGGGCCAGACAAAACACGGTCAGTTCTTCATGCTGTCCATCCCCAAGATCGGTGAGGCGCCCATCTCCGTCAGCTCCCGTGGCGCGGATTATGTGGAATTCACCATCCGCAAGGTGGGCCGCCTGACCGATGGCCTCTTCGGTATGAACGAGGGCGATACCCTCTTTATGCGCGGCCCTTACGGCAACGCCTTCCCTGTGGAGAGCTTCAAGGGTAAGCACCTTGTGGTGGTGGCCGGCGGTACCGGTATGGCACCGGTGCGCAGCATGCTGCAGCACTTTGCCGCCCATCCCGAGGAGATCCAGTCCGTCCACTTCATCGTGGGCTTCAAGGACCGTAACGCCGTGCTGTTTGAGGACGATCTGGCCGCCTTCTCGCAGGCTGAGAAGTTCCACACCACATACTGCCTGGACAACATGGAGGCCGAGGGTTTCCACAAGGGCTTCGTCACCAACTACATCAAGGATGTGCCCTTTGCCGAGTTTGATGACTACAATGTGGCCATCGTGGGCCCGCCTGCCATGATCAACTTCACCGCCCGCGAGTGCGTCAAGAACGGCGTGCCCGAGGAGAAGATCTGGGTGTCTTTCGAGCGGAAGATGTCCTGCGCCGTGGGTAAGTGCGGCCACTGCAAGATCGACGAGACATACGTCTGCCTCGAGGGCCCCGTGTTCAACTACACCAAGGCAAAGGAATTGCTCGATTGAGCAATCTGTAAATAACGAAAAAACCATCTGCGGGCGCGCCATCGCTTGCAGATGGTTTTTTGCTGTGCTATACTGAGCAAAAAAGGGGAGGGAAGAGCGATGAAACGATGCCGCATCACGGTGATGCGCAAGGTGCACCACGCCGATTTGTCGGCGCAGTATGAAAATCCCATCGAGCACGCCTGTGACATGGTCGAGGGGCAGGTGTTTCTCTGCAACGGCTGGGAAAAGCCCGAGGGCTTTTGCCAAAGCGCGTGGGATACCCTCTCGCCCTTCGTGCTGGCGCTGAGCCACGGGGGAGAGAACTTCTACGATGGGTGGATGAAAAACCCCCGATCCGCCATGCTCTCGTGCAACGACGGGTTTCGCCCCGTGAGCTTTTATGTGGAAGCCTTAGAGGAGGATGCTGTATGAACTATGTTTTGGCAGAATTGGGCGATTTGCCCGCCATCCGCGCTTTGATGGCCAAATACCACCGCAACACCATCGCCCCCGAGGACATGGCCGATGGCTTCGTCACCACGGCGCTTTCCGATGAGCAGTTTGCCGACCTCATCGTGCGCGAGCGGGGCGTGATGCTGGCAAAGGACGGCGACACGCTGGCAGCCTTTGCACTGGCGGCCTCGTGGGAATACTGGCAGCAGGTGCCCATTATGCAGCGGATGATCGACCTTTTGCCCGCCCTGCCCGCCTATGAGGGCGTGACGCTGACGAAGGAGAATACCTATCAGTACGGCCCTGTGTGCGTGGATAAGCCCTATCGGGGCACCGGTGTATTCGAGGGCATCTTCCGCGCCAGCCTTGCCCAATACGCGGGCAAATACCCGGTGATGCTCACCTTCGTCAATCAGATCAACCCCCGCAGCTACGCCGCCCACACCCGCAAAGCGGGGATGGCGGAAGTGACCACCTTCGATTTCAACGACAACCACTACTGGATGCTGGGGATTGAGACGGAATAAATATGAGAACAAAAAAGCGCTCCGGCGGAAAATTTCCGTCGGAGCGCTGTTTTTATCGTGTTTTCCCTTGACAAGCGCAGCCAAATATGGTAAACTGAAGCGCTTATACTGGGAAGATGGGCACATATCCCCTTTTACACTCTCAGTATACTACAGCCGCAAGAGAAATACAAGGGGTTTTGTGTGAAAATGGCAACAAAGCCGCGCGTATCAAAAAGCGGCCTATGATCGTTTGGTAAGAAACTTAAAATACAGCATCAAAAGAAAGGCGTGATGAAGTAAGATGGCCAAGGACAAGTACTACGGCAAGACGCTTCGCAAGAACTTTGCCCGACACGAGGAAGTCGTGTCCCTGCCCAATCTGCTGGAGATCCAGAAGGATTCCTACCGTTGGTTCCTGGATACGGGTCTGCAGGAGGTCTTTAAGGACGTGGACGTGATCTCGGACTATGCCGGTAATCTGGAGCTGAGCTTCATTGATTACACCATGGACGAGAAGCCCAAGTACGACGTGGAGGAGTGCAAGGCCCGCGACGCGACGTATGCCGCCCCCATGAAGGTGCGCGTGCGCCTGCACAACAAGGAGACGGGCGAGATCAAGGAGCAGGAGATCTTTATGGGTGATTTCCCCCTGATGACCCACTCCGGTACCTTCGTCATCAACGGCGCCGAGCGCGTGGTGGTTTCTCAGATCGTCCGCTCCCCCGGCATCTATTACGGCAAGGAGATCGATCTCAAGACCGACCTGCCCCTGATGACCTCTACGGTGATCCCCTACCGCGGCGCATGGCTGGAGTACGAGACCGACACCTCCGAGGTGTTCTGGGTCCGTATCGACAAGAACCGCAAGCTGCCCGTCACCTGCCTCATCCGTGCCCTGGGTCTCAAGACCGACGCGGAGATTCTCGAGCGCTTCGGTGATGACGAGCGCATCGTGGTCACGCTGGAGAAGGATGGCTGCAAGAGCTACGAGGAGGCGCTGCTGGAGATCTACCGCAAGCTCCGTCCCGGCGAGCCCCCCACGGTGGACAGCGCCCAGACCCTGATGCAGAACCTGTTCTTCGATCCCCGCCGCTACGATCTGAGCATCGTGGGTCGTTATAAGTTCAATAAGAAGCTGACCTTCTGGACTCGCGCCCGCGGCCAGAAGCTGGCCCTGCCCGTGGCACATCCCGCCACCGGCGAGCTGCTGTATGAGGACGGCACCGTCCTGACCGCCGATATGTGCACCGAGATGGATGCCATCGGCGTCAAGGAGATCAGCGTTGCCCTCGACAACGGCAAGGTCATCCGCCTCTTCACCAACGGTATGTGCGATATGTCCCGCTATGTGGACTTCGATCCCAAGGCCTGCTGCGGTATCAAGGAGCGCGTTCGCTTCGATGTGCTGCAGGAGCTGCTGGGTCAGTACAGCGGCGATGAGCTGATGGAGCAGTGCCGCCTCCACGCCGATGATCTGGTGCCCAAGCACATCATCGTGGACGACATCTTCGCCTCCATCAACTACATGAACGCACTGGCCAACGGTCTGGTCACCAAGGATGATATCGACCATCTGGGCAACCGCCGCCTGCGCTGCGTGGGTGAGCTGCTGCAGAACCAGTTCCGCATCGGCTTCAGCCGCATGGAGCGTGTCATCCGCGAGCGTATGTCCATTCAGGATCTGGATATCGTTACCCCCCAGAGCCTCATCAATATCCGTCCTGTCACCGCCGCCATCAAGGAGTTCTTCGGCTCCAGCCCCCTCAGCCAGTTCATGGACCAGACCAACCCCCTGGCTGAGCTGACTCACAAGCGCCGTCTGTCCGCTCTGGGCCCCGGCGGTCTGTCCCGTGAGCGCGCCAGCATGGATGTGCGTGACGTTCACTACAGCCACTATGGCCGTATGTGCCCCATTGAGACTCCCGAAGGTCCCAACATCGGTCTGATCAACTACCTGTCCACCTATGCCCGCATCAACGAGTACGGCTTTATCGAGGCTCCCTTCCGCAAGGTGGACCACGAGACCGGCCGCGTGACCGACGAGGTGGTCTATATGACCGCCGATGTAGAGGATCAGTATATCGTTGCTCCCGCAGCTGAGCCCACCGACGAGAACGGCTGCTTCATCAACGACCGTATCACCTGCCGCTTCCGCGAGGAAGTTATCGGCGTGGAGAAGGAGCGTGTCGACTTCGTCGATATCTCCCCCCGCATGATGGTCTCTATTGCAACGGCAATGATCCCCTTCCTGCCCAACGACGACGCAAACCGCGCACTGATGGGTGCAAACATGCAGCGTCAGGCAGTTCCTCTGCTCAAGCCCGAGGCTCCCGTTATCGGTACCGGTATGGAGCACAAGATCGGCATCGACTCCGAGATCGTTGTTCTGGCTGAGGGTGACGGCGAGGTCGTCAAGGTCGACGCAACCGCCATTACCGTCAAGTACGACAGCGGCGAGACCAAGGAGTATAAGCTGATCAAGTATCTGCGCTCCAACCACACCACCTGCATCAACCAGCGTCC
>JAFYVA010000113.1 GCA_017549325.1 Oscillospiraceae bacterium | reverse complement strand
GGCCTGGGCAACGTCATCGGCTGGATGGGCGACGGCGACAAGATCATTGCCATCGACTCCCACATTGATATAGTCGGCATTGGCAACATCAACAACTGGACCCACGACCCCTATGAGGGCTACGAGACCGACGAGATCATCTACGGCCGCGGCGGTTCCGATCAGGAAGGCGGTATGGCCTCTGCCGTATACGGCGCAAAGATCATGAAGGATCTGGATCTGATCCCCAAAGGTTACAAGATCATGATCGTCGGCTCTATGCAGGAAGAAGACTGCGACGGTATGTGCTGGCAGTACATCGTCAACAAATACTTCCCCAGCAAGGAAGAAGCCCAGAAGCAGATCGAATTCGTCATCTCCACCGAGCCCACCGACGGCGGCATCTATCGCGGCCATCGCGGCAGAATGGAGATCCGCGTGGATGTGAAGGGTGTTTCCTGCCACGGTTCCGCTCCCGAACGCGGAGACAATGCCATTTATAAGATGGCCGACATTCTGCAGGACGTCCGTGCCCTGAACGAGAACGACGACGCCGACGAAACCGAGATCAAGGGCCTTGTGAAGATGCTCAATCCCAAGTTCAATCCCGAGCATTATGAAGATGCCCGTTTCCTGGGCCGCGGCACCTGCACCACCAGCCAGATCTTCTACACCTCCCCCTCCCGCTGCGCTGTGGCGGACAGCTGCTCCATCTCCATCGACCGCCGCATGACCGCCGGTGAGACGTGGGATTCCTGCCTGCAGGAGATCCGCGATCTGCCCAACGTGCGCAAGTACGGCGATGACGTAACCGTGAGTATGTATATGTACGACCGTCCCGCGTGGACCGGCACCGTCTACGAGACCGAGTGCTTCTTCCCCACGTGGATCAATCACGAGTCCGCGCCCCACGTGCAGGCGCTGATCGATGCGCACCACGCGCTGTGGGGTGAAACGCGCCTCATTCCCGATGAGCAGGCACGTCCTCTGCGCGAGGGCCGTCCCCTCACCGACAAGTGGACCTTCTCCACCAACTGCGTATCCATTCAGGGCCGCTACGGCATCCCCTGCGTAGGCTTCGGTCCCGGCGCGGAGAGTCAGGCACACGCACCCAACGAGATCATCTGGAAGCAGGATCTGGTGACCTGCGCTGCGCTGTATGCCGCCGTACCTATGCTCTACAAGCCCGGCGATAAGAACGAAAGCGCCACCGCTTTCCGCCAGAGCCTGACGGACAACGATATCAAGTAACCGACCACCCCAAAACGAGTGAAGGAGAATACGATTATGAGCAAGACTGTGGAACTGGCACGCAAGCTGGAAAAGCTGAACATCGCCGACATGTATCGCAAGGACTTCTACTGGACCTGGGATAAGACCGACGAGGAACTGGAAGCTATCTTCACGGTAGCCGATGCGCTGCGCGATCTGCGTGAGCGCAACAAGTCCACCCGCGTCTTCGATTCCGGTCTGGGCATCTCTATCTTCCGCGATAACTCCACCCGCACCCGCTTCTCCTTCGCCTCCGCCTGCAATCTGCTGGGTCTGGAGGTGCAGGATCTGGACGAAAAGACCTCCCAGATCGCTCACGGCGAGACGGTGCGCGAGACCGCCAATATGGTGTCCTTCATGGCCGACGTCATCGGTATCCGCGATGATATGTTCATCGGCGAGGGTCACAAGTATATGAAGACCTTTATGGATGCGCTGGAAGAGGGCTACGGCGAGGGCATTCTGGAACAGCGCCCCACACTGGTGAACCTGCAGTGCGATGTGGATCATCCCACCCAGTGCATGGCCGATATGCTGCACATCATCCATGAGTTCGGCGGTGTGGAGAACCTGAAGGGCAAGAAGGTGGCTATGACCTGGGCCTACTCCCCCTCCTACGGCAAGCCTCTGTCCGTGCCGCAGGGCGTGATCGGTCTGTTCACCCGCTTCGGTATGGACGTGGTGCTGGCACACCCCGAGGGCTATGAAGTAATGCCCGAGGTGGAGGCTGTGGCCGCCGCCAACGCTGAAAAGACCGGCGGTTCCTTCACCAAGACCAACTCTATGGCGGAAGCCTTCGCCGATGCCGACATCGTCTATCCCAAGAGCTGGGCTCCCTTCGCCGCTATGGAGGAGCGCACCAAGCTCTATCAGGCAGGCGACAAGGCCGGTATCGACGCGCTGGAGAAGCGCCTGCTGGCACAGAATGCCGAGCATAAGGACTGGACCTGCTCGGAGGAGATGATGTCCCTCACCAAGGACGGCAAGGCCCTCTATCTGCACTGCCTGCCCGCCGACATCACAGGTCTCAGCTGCGAAGCGGGCGAAGTCGACAACTCCGTGTTTGACCGCTACATCGTGCCGCTGTACAAGGAGGCCAGCTTCAAGCCCTACATCATCGCCGCTATGATCTTCCTTGCCCAGATCAAGGATCCTGTGCAGACTCTGCTGGATATGGACGCAAGCGAAGAAAAGCGTAAAAATCACTGATATGTGACCTTACAACAGGTCTGCTGTACACGTTTCCACCCCTTTCCGCCATTGCTGCTGCGTTAATTGTGTGAAAAACAACCGAGACAGCAGACCTGTTTTCTTACTCTTTTGACCCGGAGGTATGCTATGAAAAAACGGATCGTCATCGCGCTGGGCGGCAACGCGCTGGGTACAACGCTGCCCGAGCAGGCCCGCGCCGTCCGCATCACCGCCAAGGCCATCGTTGATCTCATTGAGCAGGGCAACGAGGTGATCGTCGCCCACGGCAACGGCCCGCAGGTGGGCATCATCAACAACGGTATGATCGCGCTGACCCACGAGGATCAGACGCAGGGCATCACGCCCCTGTCCGTCTGCGGCGCTATGAGCGAGGCCTATATCGGCTATGACCTGCAGGGCGCGCTGCGCGAGGAGCTGCTGGATCGCGGTATGGAAAAGCCCGTTTGCACCATCGTCACCCAGACGGTGGTAGATAAGAACGACCCCGCCTTCCTTGACCCCACCAAGCCCATCGGCAAGTTCCTCACCGAAGAGGAAGCCCGCGAGGTGGCGGAAAAGACCGGCTACATCATGAAGGAGGACGCAGGCCGCGGCTGGCGGCGCTATGTGGCCTCCCCCAGACCCATCGACATCGTGGAGATCCCCTGCATCCGCATCCTGTCCGACGGCGGCGCCGTGGTCATCGCCTGCGGCGGCGGCGGTATCCCTGTTATGGTGGAGGGAAATCATCTGCGCGGCGCTGCGGCCGTGGTCGACAAGGACTTCGCCTCCGCGCTGATGGCAGACCGTCTGGATGCCGATATGCTCATCATCCTCACCGCCGTGGAGAAGGTGGCCGTCAATTTCCGCAAGGAAAACGAGAAGTGGCTGGACTCCCTCACGCCCGAAGAGGCTGACGAATACATCGCACAGGGTCAGTTCGCGCCCGGCTCTATGCTGCCCAAGGTGCAGGCCGCTGTGCAGTTCGCACAATCCAAGCCCGGACGCACCGCCCTCATCACCGCGTTGGAGAAGGCAAAGGACGGCATCGAGGGTAAAACCGGCACGCTGGTGCACCAATAATCGTTTACCGTTCTGCATTTTTCCGCAAAAAAACTCTTCCTACTGCGCTACTTTCTGTTATTTTGCAGAAAGTGCAAATCCGCTGACATTTTTTGTTGCAGTCTATCTTATTTTCGTGTATACTTATTGCGTAAGATTTTGGGGATAGCTCCCCAATCACAAACAACAATATCGGACGCCAAAAATTTTAAGGAGGAACACAAGTATGAAGAAAATTCTTGCACTCATCCTGGCTCTGGTTCTGGCTCTGTCTCTGGTTGCCTGCGGCAACAAGGACGACAGCGGCAAGGACGGCAAGACCATCAAGGTCGGTCTGATCTGCATCGGTGACGAGAACGATCAGGGCTACACCTACAACTTTATCCGCGGCAAGGAAGCTGCCACTAAGGCTCTGGCCGACAAGGGCATCACCGTCGAGTGGATCGTCAAGTACAACATTGGCGAGGACTCCAAGTGCGAGGACGCCAACATCGAGCTGGCCGAAGAAGGCTGCAAGATCATCATCAACAACTCCTTCGGTCATGAGCCTTTCATGCTGAAGGTCGCTCCCAACTATCCCGATGTCACCTTCATCGGCTGCACCAACCAGGCTTCCTGGTGTGATGATCTGAAGAACACCCACAACGCTTTCGCCAACATCTACGAGGGCCGTTATCTGGCCGGCGTGGTTGCAGGTATGAAGCTGCAGGAAATGATCGACAGCGCTAAGATCACTGCTGACCAGGCTGTTATCGGCTACGTTGGCGCTTTCTCCTTCGCTGAGGTTATCTCCGGCTTTACCTCCTACTATCTGGGCGCCAAGAGCGTCTGCCCCTCCGTCACCATGAAGGTGCAGTTCGTGGGCTCCTGGTCCGACGCTACCGCTGAGGGTACCGCCGCTGACGCTCTGTGCGACGCCGGCTGCGTGCTGATCTCCCAGCACTCCGACAACACCACCCCCGCTACCACCGCTCAGTCCAAGGGCGCTTTCCACACCGGTTATAACAACGATATGATCTCTGTGGCTCCCGAGGCTTCCCTGATCGGTACCCGTATCGACTGGTCCGTCTACTTCACTCACGCTATTGAGACCATCTTCAACGGCAATGAGCTGGAGCAGGATTGGTGCAAGGGTCTGTCTGACGGCGCTGTCGTGCTGACCGATCTGAACACCAAGATCGCTGCTGCCGGTACTGCCGACAAGCTGGCTGCTGTTGAGAAGGAGATCAAGGACGGCACTCTGAAGATCTTTGATACCTCCAAGTTCACCGTTCAGGGCGCTGCTGTGACCAACTCCTTCGCTCTGGATACCAACGGCGACTTCGCTCCCGATTCCGAGGAAGCTGTGTTTGACGGCGCTTACCACGAGTCTTACTTCCAGTCTGCTCCCTACTTCGCACTGCAGATCGACGGTATCACCTGGCTGAACTCCGCATTCTAATTTCACTTAAAGTACATAGAGAGGCTGTCCCCCGGCAGCCTCTCTTTTTCATCACTCCCCCCCTATCCCACGCATAGAAAGGATGACAGCCTTGGAAACTGTTTGCGCTATTGAGTTGAAAAATATCACCAAGCGCTTCGGCTCTGTTGTGGCTAACGACGGCATCAATCTGAGCCTGAACCGCGGTGAGATCCTCTCCTTGTTGGGCGAAAACGGCAGCGGCAAAACCACGCTGATGAATATGCTCTCGGGCATCTACTATCCCGACGAAGGCGAGATTTGCGTTGGCGGTGAAAAAGTCACCATCTCCTCTCCCAAGGATGCGTTCCGCTACGGTATCGGTATGATCCATCAGCACTACAAACTGGTAGACGTGTTCACCGCAGCAGAGAACATCGTTCTGGGTCTGGACGATGAGGAAAAGCTGGATATGAACAAGACCAACGCCAAGGTGCGAGCCATCTGCGAAAAGTATGGCTTCGACATCGACCCCACCAAGAAGATCTACGATATGTCCGTCTCCCAGAAGCAGACGGTGGAGATCATCAAAGTTCTGTACCGCGGCGCCGATATTTTGATTTTGGATGAACCCACCGCCGTTCTGACTCCTCAGGAGACCGACAAGCTCTTTGCCGTGCTGCGCAATATGCGCGCCGATGGAAAGGCGATCGTTATCATCACCCACAAGCTCCACGAAGTGATGGCGCTGTCCGACATGGTAGCCGTGCTTCGCAAGGGCAAGTACATCGGTACCGTCAACACCGCCGAGACCAATCCTCAGGCGCTGACGGATATGATGGTGGGGCACACGGTCACGCTGAACATTGACCGTCCCACCTACGAAAAACCCGCACCCCGTCTGTCCCTCAACGGCGTTTCCTGCTTCGATGAAGAGGGCGTCAAGCGTCTGGACAATGTGACCTTCACCGCTATGGGCGGCGAGATTTTGGGCGTGGCAGGCGTGGCAGGCTCCGGTCAGCGCGAGCTGCTGGAGTGCATCGCAGGTCTGCACCCCGTTGCCGAGGGTACCATTATGTATACCCCCGACGAGGCTGCCCCCTCCGATCTGGTGGGCAAGACCCCCATGCAGATCCGCAAGTCCGGCGTGGCAATGGCCTTCGTGCCGGAGGATCGCCTCGGTATGG
>JAFYVA010000112.1 GCA_017549325.1 Oscillospiraceae bacterium | reverse complement strand
CTTGCCCTGTCGGGCGGCCTCGGTCAGGTCGCGGGTGAATTCGGTGAGTGTCTTGCCCGTCTTTTTGGCCTCCTTCTGGGGGGCGGCGTTGGCGGTGACGGGACGGGTCTGGCTCACCTGCTGCTGCACGGCGGCATAGAGGTGGCGGGGGTCAAGTCCCACGGTGCGCAGAATGCGCAGGGCCATGTTGTTACCCTCACGGAGCATACCCATCAGCAGGTGCTCGGTGCCCATGTGCGTCCCGCCGCTGCGGCGGGATTCGGCAACGGCCAGCTCCACCACGCTGCGGGCGCGGGGGGTAAGACCCTGTGCCGGTGCGGTGCCTGCACTGCCGCGGCCGACGCTGCGCTGTACCAGCTCAGTGACCATGGCATCGGTGAGACCCTGCTCCGTCAGGACACGGTGGGCAACGCTGCCCTCGGCGCGGATGAGGCCCAGAAGGAGATGTTCGCTGCCCACATAGCCGTGGCCCATGTCCTGTGCCGCCTCCTGGGCAAGGCGCAGGGCTTCCTCGGCGTGGGGGGTGAAGGGATAGTCTTTCATGGTGCGGATCTCCTTTCGTCAGTTCAGTGTACGCAGTTCGTCCCGGAGACGGGCTGCGTCCTCGTAGCGCTCCTCGTCAATGGCGCGGCGCAGTTGTGTCTGCAATGCGTTTTTCCGGCGCTCCTCCTGCAGCTTTTTGGCGTCGATGGCATCCACCAGCTCCTCGGCTGCGGGGGCGGTCTCCTCATTGGGTGCGGGGAACTCGGTGAGCAGGGTGGGGGTGGCCACACCAAAGTCCCCCAACAGGGAGAAGGGGTCGAACAGGCGGCCGAAGGGACGGGAGAAGGCCTGGTGCACGGTGCGGTTCAGACCCAGCTTCTCGGCGCAGGCGTGACACAGATGCATCTCGCTGCTGCGTCCGTTCACCGTTGTTTTGCAGAAAAAGGTGGCGTTTTCCACGCCGCAGTGTTCACATTTCATAGTAGTGTATCCTCCTTCTTGTGGGATCAGACTTCATAGAGTAAGACTTGTTTGAAAATGTCGGCGCGCACCGTGTCCCGCAGAGCGGGCGGGATCTGCTGCAGGCTGCGCCGCGTGGTGGCGGCCATCAGCACCCGGGCAGAATCCCGGGAGATGGCGCCGCTGTCGCAGAGGTTGCGGGCGATGGCCTGTGCGCTGGGCTCGTCCAACTGACTGCCGATGGCGTTGATGACGTGCATCACCAGCGTCTTGCGATCCAGCTGCACGCGGGAGATGCGGATGTATCCGCCGCCGCCGCGTCGGCTCTCCACGATGTAGCCCCGCTCGGGGGAGAAACGGGTGGACATGACATAGTTGATCTGGCTGGGGACGCAGTTGAATTTTTGCGCCAGATCGCTGCGCTGCAGCTCCAGCACGCCGTTGGCCTCCTCCAGAGATTCGTGGATAAACGCGGCGATCATATCGGTGATACCCATGGGACATTCCTCCTTGTTGGTCGTTTGACCTTTTCTGACCTTTACGATACAACCATGGTCAGAGAAAGTCAAGAGGATAAGTTTGACTTTCTTTGACTTTTCTGTAAACCTTTTGTGAACGAGGGGGGAAAATTGCGTCGGAAGTGTAAATTCTTCCTCTTCGCGGAGGAATTTGCTGGACGGGGGGCGCGAAAGAGGGTATAATGGGAGCAGAAACCAAAGCCTCCCTTGTCAAAGGGAGGTGCCCCGAAGGGGCGGAGGGATTCTTTTTTGGGAATCCCCCAGTCTCGCCTATTGGCGAGCCAGCCCCCTTTCACAAGGGGGCCTTTGGCGCGGTGCGTCTCAAAAAACCTCATCAACCCAAAACTTTATCATATCAGGAGAACCGAACTATGAACACAAACTGGAACGACCCGAATTTTGAGGGCTTTAAGGGCGAGACCCCCTTCGTCCGGGCGCAGAAGGTGAAAAAGCCCCGCAAGAAGATCGCCTCCCCCGTGGTGCGTACCGTCATCAACATCGTGGTGACCCTCGTTTTCGCCGCCCTCTATTTCTATGTGACGCTGCCCGCCATCAACATCAAGGCCGGTGACTTCTATGTATTTATCCTGCTGACCTGCGCCGTGTACGGCATCTGTGCCATCATTACCTCCGGGTTTCAGGGTACGGGGTGGAAGGGCTACTTCGGCTTTTTGAAAAAGCAGTGCCTTGTGCCCCTTATCATCGCCGCGGCCATGGTGGCCATGGCCATCGTGGGCTCTGTCTCCGGCTGGGCCATCATCCGTGCCAACGACTACCGGGATCTGCTGACGGTGGAGGAGGGCGACTTCGCCGCCGAGGTGGAGGAGATCTCCTTCTCCCAGATCCCCATGGTGGATAAGAACTCCGCCGTGAAGCTGGGCAACCGCAAGCTGGGCGAGCTGGCCGACATGGTGAGCCAGTTCGAGGTCATTGAGAACTACACCCAGATCAACTTCCAGGGCCGCCCCGTCCGCGTCACGGGCTTGCGCTACGGCGACTGGATCAAGTGGTTCACCAACCGCGCCGAGGGACTGCCTGCCTACCTGATCGTGGACATGGTGACCCAGAACGTGGAGGTGGTGCGCCTCGACGAGGGCATCCGCTACACCACTGCCGAGCACTTCGGACGCAATCTCCAGCGCCATCTGCGCTTCAATTTCCCCACCTATATCTTCGACAGTCCCGCCTTTGAGATCGACGAGACGGGACACCCCTACTGGGTCTGCCCCCGCATGGATAAGACCATCGGCCTCTTCGGCGGCACCGATATCATCGGCGCGGTGCTGGTGGATGCCGTCACCGGCGAGTGCGTGTACTACGATGTGGAGGACGTGCCCACCTGGGTGGACCATGTGTACACCGCCGAGCTGATTATCCAGCAGTACGATTACCACGGCCTGTATATCAACGGCTTTATCAACTCCCTGTTCGGTCAGCGTGAAGTGACCGTCTCCACCGACGGCTACAACTACATCGCCATCGGCGACGATGTGTATATGTACACGGGCATCACCTCCGTGGTGTCGGATGAGTCCAACATCGGCTTCATCCTCTCCAACCAGCGCACCAAGGAGACGCGCTTCTACTCCGTGGCCGGTGCCGAGGAGTACAGCGCCATGGCCTCGGCTGAGGGTCAGGTGCAGCACCTGCATTATCAGGCCACCTTCCCGCTGCTGCTCAACATCTCCCAGCAGCCCACCTACTTCATGGCACTGAAGGATGAGGCAGGTCTGGTGAAGATGTACGCCATGGTCAATGTCAGCCAGTATCAGATCGTGGCCACCGGCGCCACCGTGGGCGAGTGCGAGAGCAACTACCGCAAGATGCTGGCCAACAACAACCTCATCGACGAGGAGGCCTCTAACCTGCCGCAGGAGGAGCTGGCGCTGACACCGACCGTTATCGGTGCGGTGGAGGAGATCCGCTCTGCCGTCATGGCGGGCGAGACCCACTACTTCATTGAGGTGGCGGGTGAGTGGTACACCTCCTCTGCCTCCGAACTGCCCCAGCTCATTCTGCTCAGCGAAGGCGATTGGGTGGAGGTCTGCGCCTATGCACAGGATGGCGGTATCGCACTGCCTCTGTACCGTGTGGAGGCGGTAGTGGCACCGGAGGAAGCGGTAACGGAATAAGGACGATAGAGAAGACCCTTTCGGGGGTCTTCTTTTTGTATCTTTACTACTTGCCACACCTGTTGTTCTGTGGCATAATATTCTATTAGGATAAAATCACCTCGGAAGGAGGAGACACCATGCTCTACAACATTCTTGCTCTCGGCGATGTGACCAGTGAGGATGCCGTGCGCCACGTGCAGAAGCACCTGCGCCGCGTCCAAAAGGAGAAGAACATCGCCTTTACCGTCATCAACGGCGAAAACGCCGCCGGTACCGGTATCCTGCCGGCCCAGGCTGACGCCCTCTTCGCTGCCGGTGCCGACGTCATTACGCTGGGCAACCACACCTTCGGACGGATGCAGATCGCCGAGTATCTGGAGGATAACCGCTACATTCTCCGCCCTGCCAACTACTCGGGCCGTATGCCCGGGCGCGGAATGGGCGTGTACGACTGCGGCAGCATCCGCATCGCCGTCATCTCCCTCATCGGACGGCGCGACCTGGATTGGAAGGCCAATGACCCCTTCACCGTCGCCGATAAGCTGCTCTCCTCTCTGGAAAAGGACAAGCCCACCTTCACGCTGGTGGATTTCCACGCCCAGGCCACCAGCGAAAAGCTGGCGCTGGGCTACTATCTGGACGGCCGCGTCAGTGCCCTGTGGGGCACCCACACCCATGTGCCCACCGCCGATGAGCGCGTCAACCCCAAGGGTACGGGCTACATCACCGATCTGGGCATGACGGGCGCGGTGGAGTCGGTGCTGGGCATCCCGCCGGAGCAGTCCATCGAGTTCTTCCTCGGCGGCCTCGCCGGACGCTACCGCTTTGCCGACGGCCCCAACAAGGCACAGGGCTGCATCTTCACCCTCGACGACGCCACGGGACTGTGCGTGGGCGTGGAGAGAGTGGATATTCGATAACAAGTGCCATCTAAAACCTCTCCCTCCGGGGGAGGTGGCATTTGCGAAGCAAATGACGGAGAGGGCTAAATACGGAAATCTTTCAATAGCAGCCCTCTCAGTCACCGCCGATGGCGGCGACAGCTCCCCCAGAGGGGGAGCCAAGGGTCTTAGCACCCCACAAATCACAAATAAAAATTCACCATATTAACCCAAAGGAGAAACATCACCATGTCTGTTGAGAAAGTTCGTGAGTATTTGACCAAGTACGGCGTTGAGGACCGTATGCAGGAGTTTGACGTGTCCTCCGCCACGGTGGAGCTGGCCGCACAGGCCGTGGGCGTGGAGGGCGCCCGTATCGCCAAGACCCTCAGCTTCAAGGTGCAGGAAAACCCCATCCTCATCGTCGCCGCAGGTGACGCCAAGGTGGATAACAGCAAATATAAGCACTACTACGGCGCCAAGGCCAAGATGCTGACCTTCGAAGAGGCCGTGGAGCGCATCGGTCACGCCCCCGGCGGCGTGTGCCCCTTCGCCCTTCCCGCCGATGTGAAAACGTATCTGGACATCTCCCTGCGCCGCTTTGACACCGTGTTCCCCGCAGTGGGCAGTGCTGCCAGCGCCATTGAGCTGACCTGCGATGAGCTGGAGCGCTGCTGCGGCGAGAACTTCGTGGAGTGGGTGGACGTGTGCAAGGGCTGGCAGGAGGAGGTCGAGGGCTGATGGTGCGCGTTCTTCACGCATCCGATTGGCACCTTGACAGCGCCTACGGTGCCCTGAGCCCGGAGCAGGCGAAACAGCGCCGCGCCGAGAGCCGCGCCCTTGTGGCCGAACTGGTGGACTACGCCAACGACCACGGGGTACAGCTGCTGCTGCTCAGCGGAGATCTCCTCGACAGCGACGCGGTGTATGCCCAGACCGCAGAGGAGTTGTCGACGGCACTGGCCGCCTTCCGCGGCGCTGTTTTCATCGCACCCGGCAACCACGACTACTATTCCGAGGGAAGCCCCTACGCCACTACGCTGTGGCCGGAGAATGTCCACATTTTCAAAACGCCCGACATGGAGCGGGTGGCCCTGCCTCAGTACGGCTGCGTGGTCTACGGCGCGGCCTTCACCGCAGCCGAGGATACGGCGGCGGGACTGAAGGAGTTTACCGTCCGTGACGAGGATCGGGATGCGGTCTGCATCGGCGTGCTCCACGGCGACGTGGGCGCATCGGAGAGCCGCTACCGCGCCCTCTCCGCGCATTGCATTGCCCGGAGCGGCCTGACCTATCTGGCGCTGGGCCACGTCCACCGCTATGACGGAGTGCAGACGGCGGGCAGCACCGCCTATGCCTACTGCGGCTGCCTTGAGGGCCGCGGCTTCGACGAGGTGGGAGAGAAGGGCTTCCTCATGGGCGAGGTGGACAAGGGCAGCGTCGCCCTCCGCTTTGTGCCCTTTGCCCGCCGACGCTATCAGACGCTCTCGGTGGATGTGACGGGCCGCGATATGTATGACGCCATCGTATCGGCGCTGCCGCCCCGGACGGAGGATGACCTCTACCGCATCACGGTGACGGGCGAGCATGAGGAGGAGCGGGACGATCTCACCGCGCTGACCCAGCGCCTTGCACCCCTGTTCTGGGCGGTGGAGGTGCGGGATGGCCGTACCCTGCGGCGGGATCTCTGGGCCCGCTGCGGCGAGGACAGTCTTCGGGGCATCTTTTTGCAGAACATGAAGCGCCGTCTTGACGCTGCCGAAAGCGAGGACGAGCGCCGCAAAATTGAACTGGCCGCCCGCTTCGGCGCCGATGCGCTGGACGGACGGGAATGATCGGAACGATAAGGAGCGGAACATGAAGCGAATTTTGATGATCGGTACCGGCGGTACCATCGCCAGCGAGATGACCGGTGACGGCCTGACCCCTGAACTGAATACCCATCAGCTCCTCTCCTTCGTCCCCTCGGTGGGTCAGGAGTGTGATGTGGACTGCGTGCAGCTCTACAGCCTCGACTCCACCTCCATTGAGCCCAGCCACTGGCTGGGGGTGGCCAAGACGATCCGCGAGAATTACGATGCCTACGACGGCTTCGTCATCAGCCACGGCACCGACACCATGGCCTATACGGCGGCGGCGCTGAGCTACCTCATTCAGGGAAGCCCCAAGCCCATCGTGCTCACCGGTGCGCAGAAGCCTATCTGGTTCGACGGTACCGACTCCAAGCGCAACCTGTGTGACGCCTTCCTCTACGCCTGCCGCGGCTGCGGCGGTGTGCAGATCGTCTTTAACGGCAAGGTCATTCTGGGTACCCGCGCCAGGAAGACGTGCTCGAAGAGCTTTCAGGCCTTCTCCAGTGTGAACCATCCCGATCTGGCGGTGGTGCAGGATGGGAGGCTGTTGCAGTATATCCGCTCTGAAGTGGAGGAAAGACCGACCTTTTATGACAATATCGATACCAATGTGGGGCTGTTGAAGCTGATTCCCGGCACAGACCCGGCACTGGTGGAGTTTATGGCCTCCCGCTACGACGGTCTCATCATCGAGAGCTTCGGCGTGGGCGGTCTGCCGGAATACGGCGATCTGTACGGCATTCTGCGCCGCGCCGTGGAGGCGGGGAAGATCCTAGTCATGACCACGCAGGTGCCCAACGAGGGCAGCGATCTGGGTGTGTACCATGTCGGTGGCCGCCTCAAGCAGAACCTGCGGCTGTTGGAGGCCTACGACATGACCACGGAAGCGGCGGTGGCCAAGCTGATGTGGATCATGGGCCGCACCCGCGATTTCGACGAGGTGGAGCGCCTCTTCTACGCCCCCGTGGCGCAGGATATTCTGTACAGTAACTCGTGAGGCGGGGGAGCCAAGGGGGTCACTGCACCCCCGTTACCCCATACATTCTCCTACAAGGAGGAACGCTTTTGAAACAGACCTTCCTTTACGCCTTTCGCCGCACGGTGCCCATCCTGCTGGGCTTTTTCCCCCTCGGCATCGCCTACGGCGTGCTGATGGAGAGCATCGGCTACAACTTCCTGTGGTCGTCCCTCACCTCGCTGACGGTGCTGGCCGGCTCGCTGCAATTTCTGATGGTGGAGTTCTTCACCGCAGGTACGCCCCTGATCACCGTGGTGCTGCTGGCGCTGCTGCTGAATTCCCGCCATATTTTCTACGGACTCAGTTTTGTGGAGAAATTCCGCTCCTTCGGCAAGGGGAGCCGCCTCTTTCTCATCTATTCCCTCTCCGACGAGAGCTACTCCCTCCACTGCGCCTGCAAGCCGCAGGAGGGTGTGAATGAGAAGTGGGCGCACCTGTTCAGTGCCGGCTTCGTGGTGTTTTACTGGGTGCTGTTTACCTTTTTGGGCGGTTTGGTGGGTAAGCTCATCACCTTCGACACCACGGGCATCGACTTCTCGCTGACGGCGCTCTTCGTGGTCATTCTCATTGACCAGATGCAGGGCGCGAAAACGAAGCTGCCTGCCGCCGTGGCGGTGGTGTCGGGCATTGTGTGCATCCTGATCTTCGGCGCGGCCAACTTCATCCTGCCTTCGCTGATCCTCACCGTGGCGGTGCTGTGTCTGCTGCGCTCCCGCCTTGAGCCCTATACGGTGGAAGAGGAGGTGGCGGCATGAGCATTTCTGTGGGACAGAGTCTGGCCATCATCGCCGTGTGTACGGCCTGCACCTTTTTGGAGCGGGCGCTGCCCTTTATCCTCTTCGGCGGCCGCGAGGTGCCGAAAATCGTCCGTTATCTGGGCCGCATCCTGCCTATGGCCGTGATGGCCACGCTGGTGGTGTACTGCCTGCGGGGCACCACCTTCGACGCCGCGGGCAATTTCCTGCCCCAGCTCATCGCCGTGGCGGTGGTGGCGGCGCTGCACCTGTGGCGGCGCAATACCTTCTTGTCCATCGTGGTGGGTACGGCGGTCTATATGGTACTGGTACAGGTAGTATTTTGAAAAAGAGCCCTTCGGGGCTCTTTTTTTAATTGATGAATGATGAATAGTGAATAATGAATGATGAATACTTGTTCTACATTTCCGCTGTAGTAAGCGGCTGAGCGGGTTAGGCGCTTAAGACGATGCTACATTTAGACGAGGTTTGGATGGAAGAAATCTACGCGAGGGACGCCGCCGTTGCCCACCGCAACGAAGCGCGCTGAAGGAAGTTTTGAAACCATGGGTTTCAAACGGCGTTTCTTTTGGTACTTTTCTTTCGCTGATGAAAGAAAAGTACGAACATTCCCGTAAAACAAAGTCACAAAGTCCAAGGAGAACGCATATACTGCCCTGATACCATCATCATCAAGGAGGCCACGCCATGCCTAGGATCTATCTCAGTCCCTCCACGCAGGAGTTCAATCCCTACATCACCGGCAGCGGCTCGGAGGAGTATTTTATGAACCGCATCGCCGACGAGATGGAACCCTATCTCCGGGCCAACACCATCCGTTTTACCCGCAATACGCCGCAGATGACGGCGGCATCGTCCATCGCGCAGGCCAATCGGGGGACGTACGACCTCTATCTGGCACTCCACTCCAATGCCTCGGGTGACGGCATCACCGAGGGGCGGGTGCGGGGCATCATCGCCTTTTACTACCCCACCTCCCGTTCCGGCCGCCGTGCAGCGGAAATTTTTGCCAAAAATCTCAAGTCCATCTATCCGCTGCCCGACCGTGTCACCATCCGTTCCACCACCGCGCTGGGGGAGGTGCGTCAGCCCAACGCCCCGTCGGTGCTGCTGGAGATCGGCTATCACGACAATGCCGCCGATGCCCGCTGGGTGGAGGGCAACATCCGTCCCATCGCCGAGAATCTGGTGCTGAGTCTGACGGAGTATTTCGCACTGCCCTTCCTCGTCCCCATCACACCCCGTCAGGGAACGGTGGTGACGCAGAGCGATCCTCTGAACCTCCGCGCCAAGCCTGGTACCGCCGCCGCCATCGTCACCACCATCCCGAAGGGGGCGGTGCTCACCGTGTACGGTGTCTACGACGGGTGGTATTCCGTGGGATATGGTGAGTACGCGGGTTTTGTGTCGGCGCAGTTCGTGCGCCTCTAAAAAAACACAAGGGGTTGTGACAGTTTTTCTTGACAGGTCAACATAATAAATGTAAAATAGATAAGGATTATTATCGGGGAGAATAGGGGTCTCCCGGGTTGTTTTCTACACATGGACAGCCGTACGGCTGTTATGATACACTGCCAACAAAATTTGACCGTTACACCGTAACAGGAGGAAACCATGAACGACTTTGTAATGATTGCCATTGCGGCAGTCGTGGCGTTTGTTCTGGGCGTCCTCGCTTGTATTCTCATTCACCGTCAGAAGGCAAAGTCTGACCAGCGCAAGATCGCCGACGCTGAGGCTGAGGCGCTGCGCATCGTCAACGAGGCCATTAAAAACGCCGAGAGCAAGAAGCGCGAGGCACTGGTGGAGGCGAAGGAAGAGATCCTGCGCTCCCGCAACGAATACGAGAAGGAAGTCCGCGAGCGCCGCGCCGACCTGCAGAAGCAGGAGCGCCGTTTGCAGCAGAAGGAAGAGAACATCGATCACAAGACCGAGGTTCTGGAGAAAAAGGAAGAGGCACTCAGTGCCAAGCACGCTGCCGCCGATCGTGAGCAGGAGGAGATCCGCATGATCAAGCGCAGCCAGACCGAGATGCTGGAGCGCATCTCCGGCTTCACCGCCGAGCAGGCCAAGGAGTACTTGATCCAGCAGGTGGAGTCCGAAGTCACCCACGAGACCGCCATGAAGATCAAGGAGATCGAGGCCCGCGCCAAGGAAGAGGCCGACCAGCGTGCCCGCGAGATCGTGGCCACCGCCATCCAGCGCTGTGCCGCCGACCATGTCGCCGAAATCACCGTCAGTGTGGTTCCCCTGCCCAATGACGAGATGAAGGGCCGCATCATCGGCCGCGAGGGCCGCAACATCCGCGCCATCGAGACGGCTACGGGTGCCGACCTGATTATTGACGATACCCCTGAGGCCATTACCGTGTCCTGCTTCGAGCCTGTCCGCCGCGAGATCGCCCGTCTGGCTCTGGAGAAGCT
>JAFYVA010000111.1 GCA_017549325.1 Oscillospiraceae bacterium | reverse complement strand
TTTTCAGCCTTGTATCGTCAAAAAAGCATCTTGCCAATCGTTCTATCTTATGTTATAGTTGATAAGCTGATTTGCAGGTGTAGTTCAATGGTAGAATGTCAGCTTCCCAAGCTGAACACGCGGGTTCGATTCCCGTCACCTGCTCCATTTACATGCGCCAGTAGCTCAGTTGGATAGAGCAACTGCCTTCTAAGCAGTAGGCCAGGGGTTCGAGTCCCTTCTGGCGTGCCACTTTTGTCAGCAAAGTAATCCCACGTGGACAGACGTGGTGGGTATAGCTCAGTTGGTTAGAGCACCGGATTGTGGTTCCGGGTGTCGTGGGTTCGAGTCCCATTACCCACCCCACCAATCAGGGATTGGGAATCGATCCCAATCCCTGATTCTTTTTTATCCACATAGGGGTGTCGCCAAGTGGTAAGGCAAGGGACTTTGACTCCCTCATCCGCTGGTTCGAGTCCAGCCATCCCTGCCAAATACAAACGAAGGCCCACGCCTTTTTAATAGATGCTTCGTTAGCTCAGTAGGCAGAGCACCTGCCTTTTAAGCAGGGTGTCCGGGGTTCGAATCCCCGACGAGGCACCAAGAAACCGCACCACCGACAGGTGGAGCGGTTTTTTGCTGTTTTGCAGGGAGTTTCATCGAACCCCGGACACGATATTGAGCGAAGCGGAAAAACGAAGTACCACTGCAAAGCAGTGGTACTTCCGGGGTTCGAATCCCCGACGAGGCACCAAAAAAGCACTCCGCCGCAGGCGGGGTGCTTTTTTGATTTCTTATGCATTCCAGTCGGGGATTCGAAAGGCGGCTCTTAGCGACAGTCCGGTGGACTGTCGCAACCGCCGTGGCTTTTCCGCAGAAAAGCGAATCCCTCCCGCTGCACCAAACGAACTCCATAAACTTGTCAATTAACAAAAATGGTTGTATAATTTAATAAAACAAAATGAGGAATTAGTATGACAAGAGAAGTTGCTAACGCGCTATATAGGTACTTTGAAGCGCTCTATGATCTAAATCGAAATATAATCTTCCTTTGTGGGGCGGATATATTCGATAGTAGTGAGCAATACAAAAAATACGTAGAGGAAATAATAGGGACAATTCCGCGGTTAATACCCTATAAATACTACCATGATGCTCAAGAGTATAGAATTAATGCGGATGACGGGCTATTAGAGTTTTCTAATGAGATAACCTTCCTTAGTGATGACTATGAAACTATTTTAGAAAAACACCACGATGTATTAGTAAAAATAAAGAAAATTAGAAATAAGATTGAACATAAAATGCATGCACCAACGATTGTTGCTGCTGGAAGTAATAGTTTTTCTTTGCTTGATGTAACATATGAAATAAATGACGAAGAGTTTGATTTGAACATTCATGAGTTTATTGCCGTGGTAAAAGATATGAACGCTATGTTCTCAAAGATACAGAAGGAGATAGATTACTTTTCCTTTACACAAGGGAAAAGTGAGCATCCTTATTATAGGCGCTTAATACGATATGACTTTTGTCAGTTTAATAAAATCTATGAAAGTGAATTGCTTAGGACAATCGGAGAAATGTTGGCTCCATTTTAAGATGATAAACAAGCTCAACTTTATAATCGAGGGTGCAAGATGATTACTTTTGATAAATTGTGGCAGACCATGGAAGAGAAAGGTGTGAGCACCTATGTTCTGCGTGAGAAATGTGGCATTGACAGCAAGACCATTCGCCGTCTGCGTGCCAATGAAAATATGGAGACGAAGACGCTCAACAAACTATGTGCCGTGCTGAACTGCGCACTGGGCGATATTGCGACCTATATCCCCGATGAAGAGAGTTCCTGCCTGTGAGGGCGGGAACTTTTTGCCTTGTGGGGCGGGGGAGGCTGTGGTATAATGGCCAAAACAGGAGGTGGCACACTATGTATATCTATCGGGAAATTCCTCTGCGGCACAATGGGATCGAGTTGCACCTCGATTGCCTTACCTTGGCCGACGGTGCACCGCAAAAGCAGATTTTGCTGATCCACGGCGTGACCTACTCCTCCCGCGAGTTCGATATCGATTACCGTGACTACAGTCTGAGCCGTCTGCTGGCCCGGAATGGCTATGCGGTGTGGAGCCTTGATATCGCCGGCTATGGCCGCTCCGGTAAGGTGGAGGACGGCTTTATGCCCAATACCGCCTATGCCGCCGAGGATATCGGCGCCGCTGTGGAGAAAATCGTGGCCGTGTCCAGCTGCGAGAAGATCGATCTCCTTGGCTGGAGCTGGGGTACGGTGACCACCTCGGCGTTTGTGAAGAAAAATCCTGCCCATATCCGCAAGCTGGTGCTGTTGGCGCCCATTCTGACGGGCGTGGGCGATGTGGCGGTAAGGGAACCGTTCCACCGCAACACATGGGCCCACGCGGCAGAGGATTTCCAGTTGGATGCCGAGGGCGGCATCGACTTGACCCTCGTTGAGCCTGTCATGCTGGATCTGTTCTGCTCTGCCTGCTGGCGCTACGACGGGGACACCAGCCCCAACGGCGGGCGGCGTGATCTGATGAAAGCCACTGCCGTACCCCTCATTGATGTGGAGGCCATTTCTGTGCCCACACTGGCCATCTTCGGCGACCGCGACCCCTATGTGAATCTCCCTGCGACGCTGTCCGTGCTGCCCCGCTTGCCGGAGGGGTCGGCGGTGGAGTGCATCCCCGGTGCAGCCCATGTGGTCATGTATGAAAAGCCCTTCTACCGCGATTTCCAAGAGCGTCTGATGCACTATCTCAACGACTGAAGAAAAGAGACATTTGCCATGGCACAGTTGATTTCTGTTACCGATTTTTTAGATCCTGCGCTGGATGTGTACGCCCGCGCCACGGAAAACCAGCTCTTAAACCGCGCCGACCCCACGCAAGCGCTCTTTATTGCCGAGAGCCCGCTGGTGATTGGCCGTGCCCTCGATGCCGGATGCGTCCCCGTATCGCTGCTGATGGAGACCAAGCACATCGAGACCCGTGGCCGCGAGATCATCGCCCGCTGCGGCGATATACCCGTCTACGCGGCGGAACTGGGCGTATTGGAGCAGCTGACGGGCTTTAAGCTGACCCGCGGTATGCTCTGCGCCATGCGCCGTCCTCAGCCCCTCGATGTGCGGGAGATCCTTAGCAAGGCCCGCCGTGTGGCGGTGCTGGAGAATGTGATGAACCCCACCAATCTGGGCGCGATCTTCCGCTCTGCGGCGGCACTGGGCATGGATGCGGTGCTCCTCAGTGCCGAGGGCAGCGACCCGCTCTACCGCCGCGCTACCCGCGTCAGCATGGGCACTGTGTTTCAGGTGCCGTGGGCCTATTTCCCCGAGGAGGCCGCCTGGCCCGAGGGAGGCATGGCCCTTCTGCGGGAATACGGTTTCCAAACGGTGGCACTGGCCCTGAAGGAGGACAGCATCCACATCGACGATGAGCGCCTCCTGAAGGCGGAGAAACTGGCGGTAGTGCTGGGCACCGAGGGAGACGGGCTGGCCGCCTCCACCATCGCCGGATGCGACTATACCGCCATCATCCCCATGTCCCACGGGGTGGACTCCCTCAATGTGGCGGCGGCATCGGCTGTGGCCTTCTATCAGCTGGGAAAATAAAACGATGCGCGTTGCAAACTGCAACGCGCATTTTCTGCTATAAAAGGAATTCCTCCACCTCGGCCGGGCGCATGATGGACACCTCGTAGGCGGTGTGCTCCACCGCGCCGGATTCCGTCTCCTTGGTGTATGTACGGCTCTGCACACGGCCCTCTACCGTCAGACGGTCTCCCACCGCATACGAGGCCACGCTCTGCGCCACTGCGCCCCATGCGATGCAGGGGAGATAGTCGGCCCGCCCGTAGCGGCGGTTTACGGCCAGAAGGATGTCGCAGATCTCCCGTCCCAAGGGTGTGCGCCGCGCGGAAGGGGGCTTACAGACCACGCCGGAGAGCTGGATCTGGTTGAAGGGAACCTGATCGCTCAGTTGCAGGCTGTGGGTAAAGACCGACAGCAGCAAGCGGTGTCCCGTACCGCTGCGGTTGTTGAACGAGCGCAGCTGCCCCGTCAGGGATACCGTATCGCCCACCCGGACAGGGCACTGTGTCAGCAGCGTCTGAGGCAGCATGATGGGCAGCACATCGTCCACGCCGCTGAGACGGGGGACGGCCAGAGTGAAGGTGTAAAAGCGCAGTTCGTGATTCTCGTGGCTGAATTGGGGCGCGGAGTGTACCGTGCCGCAGAGCTGTACGCGATTGATGTTGTTCATAGACGTATACCTCGTTGGTTGATTTCCTTAGAATCTATGAGTACGGGCGGAGGAATATGCTCTTTTCAAAGGGGGCGTTTTCTGGTATACTGAGAAAAAACGATCCACAGGAGGACTTATTATGCGTTATAAGGGAAAGGTGTACCGTCCCCCCAGTGAGGCCTACAGCCTTATCGTGCAGGTGACGTATGGCTGCAGCCATAACCGCTGCGCCTTCTGCGATATGTATGATGACAAGCACTTCGCCATGCGCCCCATGGACGAGATCCGCGAGGATTTCGAGATGGCACGGCAGGTGTACCGCCATGTGCAGCGGGTATTCCTCGCCGATGGCGATGCCCTGATGCGGAAAACGGAGGATCTCATCACCATCCTTGGCATCGTGTACGGGCTCTTTCCTGAGTGTGAGCGGGTCAGCTGCTATGCATCCCCCACCAGCTTGCAGATCAAGACCGAGGAGGAACTGCGCCTGCTCCGTGAGCGGGGATTGCAGATGGTCTATATGGGTCTTGAGAGCGGCTGCGATGCCGTGCTGGAGAAGATGACCAAGGGGCACGACAGCGCCGCCATCGTTGCGGCCGGACAGAAGGCGCGCCGCTGCGGTCTGGCCCTGTCGGTGACGGCCATCTCCGGCCTTGGCAGCGTGGAACTGTGGCGTGAGCACGCCATCGGCACGGCCAAGGCGCTCAGCGAGATGAAACCGGAGTATATCGGCTTGCTGACCTTGATGGTGGAGAACGGGACGCCTTTGCAAAAATGGGTGCGCGAGGGCAGCTTCACCGTCCTCGGCCCTGTGGAGGTGCTGAAGGAGACGGAGCTGCTGCTGCAGCACATTGACGCCGAGGGCAGCGTCTTCCGCATGAACCACGCCAGCAACTATATCTCCCTCAAGGGCACCTTAAACCGCGACCGCGAGCTGATGCTGGCCCAGGTGCAGCGGGGACTGGAGGGCAAGGGCCTGAAACCGGAATTCCTGCGTGCGTTGTAATTTGTTACAACAAACCTTGACAAATCTTCGCCAAAGTGCTAGAGTAGACCCATATTTAAAAACCGATGAGTGAGAAGAGTACCGGTTCGCAATGTGCGAAGAGAGCCGACGGTTGGTGTAAGTTCGGCGGCGGCGCGAACAGGGGAATGGACTCACGAGGGCAGGGCGAACACCCTTGGGTCAGTAGCTTTTGACGGGACTCGCAGCCGTTACCAACTGCGCGCGTGTAGCAGCACGCGAAGAGTGAGCGCACTGGCGCTAACCAAGGTGGCACCGCGGATAAAGCTGATTTATTCGTCCTTGATAGACCGACACGGTCTATCAAGGACGTTTTTATTTTGGAGGTATTGTGTATGCTGCTGGATAAGCGATGGTGCCCTGCACGGTAAAGAAAGAGAAAACAAACGATCGATGAATATATACGGAGGAAAGAACCATGATTTTCAACAATGTAAATTTTGAGACCTATCTGAAGAACTACCCCAACGCCGAGGGTTATTTCGGTAAGTACGGCGGCTCCTATGTGACCCCCGAGCTGCAGAACGCCATGAACGAGATCCGCGACGCCTATTTCACCATCTGCAAGTCCCGCAAGTTCATCGCAGAGCTGCGCCGCATCCGCAAGGAGTTCCAGGGCCGTCCCACCCCCATCTCCCATCTGGAGCGCCTGTCCGACAGCCTTGGCAACGGTGTGCAGCTCTACGCCAAGCGCGAGGATCTGAACCACACCGGCGCCCATAAGCTGAACCACTGCATGGGCGAGGCGCTGCTGGCCTCCTACATGGGCAAGAAGAAGGTCATCGCCGAGACCGGTGCCGGCCAGCACGGCGTGGCCCTGGCCACCGCCGCCGCCTACTTCGGTCTGGAGTGCGACATCTACATGGGCACAGTGGACATCAAGAAGCAGGCGCCCAACGTGGCGCGCATGAAGATCCTCGGTGCCAATGTCATCGAGGTCACCCACGGTCTGCAGACCCTGAAAGAGGCTGTGGACGCCGCATTCGACGCGTATTGCCGCGAGCATGAGACGGCCATCTACTGCATCGGCTCCGTCCTCGGACCCCATCCCTTCCCCCTGATGGTCCGCGATTTCCAGAGCGTGGTGGGCATCGAGGCCCGCGAGCAGTTCACCGAGATGACCGGCGAGCTGCCCGATGCCGTCGTGGCCTGCGTGGGCGGCGGCTCCAACGCCATGGGTATTTTCTCCGGCTTCCTCAATGACCCCGTGAACATCTACGGTATCGAGCCTCTGGGCCGCGGCCCAAAGATGGGCGACCATGCCGCCAGTCTCCAGTACGGCACCGAGGGCGTCATGCACGGCTTCAACTCCATCATGCTCAAGGATGCCAACGGCGAGCCCGCCCCCGTCTACTCCGTGGCCTCCGGCCTCGACTATCCCTCCTCCGGCCCCGAGCACGCCTTCCTGCATGAGCTGGGCCGCGTGAAGTACGACGTGGTGGATGACGAGGAGACCATCGATGCCTTCTTCCGTCTGGCCCGCATGGAGGGTATCATCCCCGCCATCGAGAGCGCCCACGCGGTGGCCTACGCCATGAAGCTGGCCAAGGAGATGGGCAAGGGTTCGATCCTGATCAACCTCTCCGGCCGCGGCGACAAGGATATGGACTACATCATTGAGAACTACGGCATTCGCTAATAAAAAAGAGCCCACAAGGGCTCTTTTTTATTGCGATTTATTAAACTGCGAGGGGGCATACCCTCTTCTCCGCGCTAAGAGCCGCACTTCGTGCGGTTGCGCTCTCGCACGCCCGCCTGCGGGCGGGTGCCCCTCGCGCTCCCCCATGCAGGCTGGAGAGCGTATTGTTCTACCGTGGGCGCGAGTACGATAGAAAAAAAGACCCCGTTTGAGGCCTTTTTTCTTGCCACTTATCCCATTTTCCTGTATGCTAAAGAAAAAAGGGGGCGATCGTGTGACATTACTGCAGATGAGTTACTTGCTGGAAATTGAGCGCTGCGGCTCTATCAATCGAGCGGCGCAGTACCTGTTTGTGTCCCAGTCAGCGCTGTCCAATGCCATTGCCGAGGTGGAGCGGGAGCTGGGCATCACCGTGTTCCACCGCTCTAATCGCGGCATTGCCCTCACCGATGAGGGGCGCACGCTCCTAAGCCAAATTGCGCCTATTGTAGAGCGCAGCCGCAAGGTCAGCAACTATTACAGCGAGCGAAAAGCGGAAAACCGCGTCCGTCTCTCTATTGCTGCCCAGCGCTATCCCTTCTGCGTGAAGGCCTTTGTGGAGTTTTTGCATTTGGTGGAAGAGCCGCAGGTAGAGGTGCGCCTTAAAGAGATGGAGATGTCCGTCGTCATTGCCGAGGTAGCTGCACAGCAGAGCGATTTGGGCATTATCTTCCTCTCGGAGATGACAGAGCCTTTCATTCGCCGCAGCTTGGAGGAGAAACATCTTACCTTCCATTCGCTGGTGCGCCTGCGCCCCCATGTGTTCATGCGCCGCGATCACCCGCTTTCCAAGGAACAGAGCGTGACAGTGGAGCAGCTGCGCAGCTACCCCTACGTGGCCTTCGCCCAAACCGACAGCAACTTACATTACGCCGAAGAAGTGGTAGTGGGCACGGCTGCCGACTTCGATCAGGTGGTCTATGTCTCCGACCGCGCCACCATTTACTCTGTCATCGCCCATACAAACTGTGTTTCCACCGGCAGCGGCGTGCTGCCCGATGGGTTTGGCGATGAGCGGGTGATCGCCGTGCCGCTGCTGACACAGCAGGAGATGCACTTGGGCTACATCACCCTCCAAGGGGTTGAATTGAGCGACAAGGGACGGGAATTTGTGGAGATCCTCCGCAAGATCATGGCGGAGATCGGTGAGAGATGAAAAAAGAGAGAGCCGTTGGCTCTCTCTTTTCCATGTTTCCCAGTTTTTACAGCTGTGCCAGACCCTGCTCCAGATCTGCGATGATGTCCTCCACATTCTCCAAGCCCACCGACAGACGGATCAAGCCTGCGCCGATACCGGAGGCAGCCAGCTCCTCCTCAGAGTAGGTGGAGTGTGTCATGGAGGCGGGATGCTCGATAAGTGTCTCGGCATCGCCCAAGGATACCGCCACGGCGATCATCTTCATGGAGTTGAGCAGCTTTGCACCGGCGGCGCGTCCGCCCTTCACCTCGAAGCTCACCATGCCGCCGAAGCCCGACATCTGCCGTGCGGCAATGTCGTGACCGGGATGGTTGGCAAGACCGGGATAATACACGGTCTCCACCTTATCGTGGGCATCGAGATAGGCGGCGATCTTCTCTGCGCTCTCACAGTGGCGCGCCATGCGCAGCTCCATAGTCTTCAAACCACGCAGAATGAGGAACGAGCAGAAGGGATCCATGACAGCGCCCGTCATGTCCTTCAAGCCGAACATACGCACCTGGGTGCAGAACGCGGCATCGCCCACCACGAAACCTGCGATCACATCGCCGTGACCGTTGAGATACTTGGTGGCGGAATGTACCACTACGTCAGCACCCAGCTTCAGGGGATTCTGCAGCGCGGGGGAGGCGAAGGTGTTGTCGCAGACCACCTTGATCTCAGGGTTATAGGCGTGGACGATCTCTGCCACGGCGGCAATGTCGGTGATCTTCAAATTGGGGTTGGCAGGTGTCTCCAGATACACGCAGCAGGTGTTCTCCTTCAGCGCCGCTTTCACCGCCTCCAAATCGGCGGTGTCGATGAAGTCCACCTCCACGCCGTAGCGGGTCATGCCGTGGTTGAGAAGGGCGAAGGTGCAGCCGTAGAGGGTGGCATCTGCCACAATGTGCTTGCCGGCACCGGCGATAGTCCACAGTGCCGAGGAGATAGCGCCCATACCCGATGCGGTAGCAACGCAGGCCTCGCCGCATTCCAGTGCCGCCACCTTGCGCTCCAGCACATCGGTAGTGGGATTGCCCAAACGGGTGTAGATGTGGCCGCCCTCCTCACCTGCGAAGCGGCGGCCGCCCTGTTCGCAGGTGTCAAAAACGAAGGTGGAGGTCTGATAGATGGGTGTGGTTAGCGCACCGTACTGCTGATCCTTGACATTTCCTGCGTGAATGGCCTTTGTGCCGAAACCTGCGTTGGGATTCATCATGGGTAGTTCCTCCTAATATTCGTATTTTTGTATTGACTTCCCCGAATACGGGAATGTTTCTATTAAAAAAGTACCATAATTCTTCTCAGTGCGGTACTTCGTAAAATTCATACCCCGCTATCTGCAAAATAGATAGCAAAACATACAAAAATATGTGAAAAATTTATCTATATTAGCAAAAGTTCTGTGTTCTCAAAAAGAAACAAGAATTTCGGCAGATTTTGCGGGAGTTAATTTGATAATGGTTATCGAAAAAAGTAATAAATATAGAAAAATGACAGACACCGTGAAGATGTCTGTCATTTTTCGCGTTTTATAAAGTGGCGATAATGGCCTCGGCGCAGCGCATACCGTCGGCTGCGGCGGAGAGGATGCCGCCGGCGTAACCGGCTCCCTCACCGCAGGGATAGATGCCGCGGATATTGCACTGACAGCCCTCATCCCGCGGGATCTTCACGGGGGAGGAGGAGCGGCTCTCCACCGCCGTCAAAAGTGCGTCGGGGGCATCGTAGCCGCGAAGCCTGCTGCCCAGCAGAGGCAGTGCTCCGGCGATGGACTCGGCCACGAAGGGGGGCAGGCACCGATGCAGATCGGTGTAGGTAACGCCGGGGCGGTAGGAGGGCTTCACAGCGCCCGCTGCCGCCGTGGGACGATGCAGGAGGAAATCCTCCACCCGCTGGGCAGGCGCGCGGTAGTCTCCGCCGCCCAAAGCGAAGGCGGCCTCCTCCAGCTGGCGCTGGAAGGCGATGCCTGCCAGAGGATGGCGGGTGGGGAAGTCATCGGGCGTCACGTTCACAAGGAGTGCGCCGTTGATGTTCTCTTTGTCCCGGGCGTATTCGCTCATGCCGTTGGTCACTGCGCGGCCATCTTCCGAGGCGGCGGCCACCACCGTGCCGCCGGGGCAGACGCAGAAGGAGAAGGCGCTGCGGCCACTGTCCAGATGGCAGCTGAGCTTATAGCTGCTGGCCGACAGGGCGGGATGTCCGGCGTACTGGCGGTACTGGGCCGCATCAATGTCTGCCTGTCGGTGCTCGATACGGACGCCCACGGCGAAGGGCTTGGCCTCCATGTGCACGCCGCTTTCATAGAGCATCTCAACCGTGTCACGGGCGCTGTGGCCCAACGCCAGCAGGGCGTGGCGGCAGGGGAGGGTATAGGTCTCGCCCTTTGCCGTGACGCGCAGGGCGGTGAGCTGACCGCCGTCCGTCTCAACGCCGTCAAGGCGGTGACCGAAGCGGATGTCGGCACCCAGAGAAAGAAGCTCGCGGCGCAGATTCTGCAGGGCGATATAGAGCATATCGGTGCCCACGTGGGGCTTGGCATCGTAGAGGATGGTCTCCGGTGCACCGCAGGCGACCAACTGCTGAAGGATAAAGCGGTGGCGCACATCCTTCGTGCCGGTGTTCAGCTTGCCGTCAGAGAAGGCACCGGCACCTCCCTCACCGAACTGCACGTTGCTCTCGGTATTGAGAACGCCGTCGCGCCAGAAGGTCTCCACCGTCTCGCGGCGCTGTTCCACCGCCTCGCCCCGCTCCAGCACGATGGGGCGCAGGCCGCACTTGGCCAGCACCAGCGCGGCGAAGAGACCGCCGGGGCCCATGCCCACCACCACGGGAGGCGTGTCGCAGGACACAGGGGCGGGGAGACGGTATTTCTCCGGTTTATAGGGGGTGATGCGCTTGTCGCGGCAGCGGCGCAGTACCTGCTGCTCGTTTTTCACCGCCGCGGCCACTGTATAGATGAACTGCAAGCCCTCACGGGCATCGATGGCCTTACACAGGATGCGCAGAGCGGTGATGTCCTCGGGGCGGCAGCGCAAACGCTGTGCGGTTTTTTGGAGGAGCAGTGCCTCCTGTTCGTCCGGCGTCAGACGGATACCCTCCAGTCGCAGCATGGGTCAGCACCACCTTTCACAAAAAATTCAAAATCTTTTACCGATTTTAAAGGTTATTTTAAGAAAACTGTGTAAGATAGAATACAAGAAGGATCATACCACAGTTTCCCGGAAAAATAAAGGAGGAATCCACAGATGTATAACGAGGAGTTTGACCGTATCAACGGAAGTTATCGCTATAATCGCACCAGCAATCTGCCCCAGGATGAATACCGTCCGACCTATACGCCGCCTCAGAAGCCCGTACCCGAGAAGAAGCAGCGGCGCGGCCTGAAGATCGCGGCACTGCTGCTCTGCTGCGCCGTGCTGGGCACCGCCTGCGGATTTGGCGGTGCGGCACTCCACCGGACCGTGAACCGCGGCAGCGCCGTCATCCACCGCAGCGACCGTGCACCCGTAGAGGTGGAGGTGAAGAAGGTGGACGGTCAGCGGGAGATGAGCCCCGCCGAGGTCTACGCCTCCACGGTGAATGCCACCGTGTCCATCAAAACCTCCGCCACCTCCCGCAATGTGTTCGGTCAGGTGACAGAGCGCGCCTCCAGCGGCTCGGGCTTCATCATCACCGATGACGGCTACATTGTCACCAACCAGCATGTGGTGGGCGGTGCCTCCAAGGTCACCGTCACCCTCTATAACGGTGAGGAGTACGAGGCTTCCATCATCGGCGGCGATGCCGACTACGATGTGGCGGTCATCAAAATTGAGGAGAAAAATCTGCCTGCCATGACGCTGGGCAACAGTACCGATGTGAATGTGGGCGACTGGGTCATGGCCATCGGCAATCCGCTGGGTGAGCTGACCTTCTCCATGTCTCAGGGCAGCGTCTCCAGCAGCGGCCGCGCCATCAATGTGGACGGCACGCCCTTTAATATGCTGCAGGTGGACTGCGCCATCAATCCCGGCAATTCCGGCGGCCCCCTCATGAATCTCTACGGCGAGGTGGTGGGCATCGTTTCGGCCAAGTATTCCCACTATTCCAACACCACGGTGGAGGGACTGGGTTTCGCCATCCCCATCTCCGATGTGCAGGCCATCATTACCGACATTATTGAAAACGGTGAGGTGACGGACAAGGCTTATCTGGGGATCACGGCCGGTACCATGACAGCGGAGATGGCCGCACAGTACAACATCGACATTGACAAGGGTGTGTTCGTCTACTCTGTGGTCAAGGGCGGTGCCGGTGACCGGGCAGGTCTGCGCCTGGGTGATATCATCACGGAGCTGGACGGCAGGGACATCACCTCTATGAACGACCTGAACATGGCTAAGAAGGGCCACAAGAGCGGCGAGACGGTGAGCATCACCTACTACCGCGACGGAGAGTATCATGCCACGGAGCTGACCTTCGGCACGCAGAGCGAGTCTGCCAGCGAGGAGGTACAGACTCAGCCCCAGATGCCGGAGCAGTACGAGGACTATTACAACCAGATGCCCGACGGATTTGAGGACTTCTTCCGCTATTTCTTCGGCCAGGGCTGGTAAAAATATAGTCAAATAATACAAGAAAAGACAGAAAAAGGGTTGGAGATGACAGCATTTCCAACCCTTTTTTGCAATTAAAGAAAACTTAACTTGTTATTTTGACGATGATAGTATATAATAAATTGTCCTCGTATGTAAACTATTCAACATCAACCTCCGATGAGAAAGGATGGCTGCTATGATAAAGCTTCAAGGCGAACACGGCGAGATCACCATCTCCAACACGGTGTTCACCACCATTACCGGCGCCGCCGCCACCAACTGCTTCGGCGTCAAGGGCATGGCCTATCGCTCTATGACAGACGGTCTTGTCCATCTGCTGCGCCCCGAGACCATGAGCAAGGGCGTGAAAGTTACCTACAATTCCGATAACACGGTTTCGATTGAATTGCACATTATTGTGGACTCCGGTGTCAACATCACCACCGTCTGCCGCGCCATTATGAGCGAGGTCAAGTATGTGGTCACCTGCAACACCGGCGTGGAAGTGCGCGATGTCAATGTCTGCGTCGACTCCGTCAGTAACAGTTGAGGAGGATCACACGGCTATGATAGAGAGAATCAACGGCAGCACCTTCAAGCAGATGGTGCTGTTCGGCGGCGCCTGCATCACCAACGAGAAGCAGGCCATCAATGACCTGAATGTATTTCCTGTCCCCGACGGCGACACGGGTACCAATATGTCCCTGTCCATCCAGACTGCCTGCACCGAGCTGAAGAAGGCTGAGCCCGCCACCATTGAGGAGGCTGCCAAGATCACCGCCAGCGGTCTGCTGCGCGGTGCCCGCGGCAACTCCGGCGTCATCCTGTCCCTGCTGTTCCGCGGTATGTCCAAGTCCTTCAAGGGCCTGACCGAGGCCGACGGTACGGCACTGGCCGATGCCATGAACGAGGGTGTCACCACCGCTTACGGCGCTGTCATGAAGCCCGCCGAGGGTACGGTGCTGACCGTGTCCCGTCTGGCTGCCCAGCGCGCCATGGAGGCCTCCGAGGAGAACAACTGCGCCGAGTATGTGCTGGAAGAGGCCATCCGCGCCGGTTATGTGACGCTGGATGAGACCATCGAGATGAACCCCGTGCTGAAGAAGGCCGGCGTGGTGGATGCCGGCGGCAAGGGATACCTGCTGATCCTGGAGGGTATGCTCCGTGCGCTGCGCGGCGAGGAGATCCCCGAGGTGCTGGAGACGGAGGAGACCAACAACAAGGCCGACTTCGCCGCACTGGACGAGGAGATCACCTTTACTTACGACACCGTGTTCATCGTCCGTAAGGGCAGCGAGGAGAAGTCCCTCGAGCCCCTGCGTATGTATCTCGACAGCATCGGCGACAGCCTCGTGATCGGCGAGGACGACGAGTGCTTCAAGGTTCATGTCCATACCGATATCCCCGGCTGCGCCCTCAGCGAGGCCCAGAAGTACGGTACACTGGAGCTGGCCAAGATCGAGAATATGCGCTCCCAGAAGGAGGCGCTGGCTGCCGGTCAGACCGCCTACAGCGCCGACGATCTGGACAACGAGGATCTGATGCTGGGCGGCAATGCCGAGGCTGAGATCGCTCCCGCCGAGAAGAAGTACGGCTTCGTCTCTGTCTGCGTGGGCGAGGGCCTTGAGGAGACCTTCCGCGCTCTCGGCGTGGACACCATCGTCTCCGGCGGTCAGACCATGAACCCCTCTACCGAGTCCATCCTGCAGGAGGTCAACCGCACTCCCAGCGAGATCGTGTTCGTCCTGCCCAACAATAAGAACATCGTCATGGCTGCTCAGCAGTGCATTGGCCTTACCGAGAAGCAGGTCATCGTGGTGCCCACCGCCACCGTGCCTCAGGGCATCACCGCCATGATGAGCTTTGACCCCGATGAGGAAGATCCGCAGGCCATCGCCGCTGCCATGACCGAGGCTGCCTCCACCGTCTCCACCGCACAGGTGACATATGCCGCCCGCAACTCCGATTTCGACGGCTTTGCCATTAAGGAGGGCGACTATCTGGTGCTGCTGGATGGCAAGCTCTTCGGTACCGGCCCGGATCTGAAGTCCCTGCTGGAGCAGCTGGGCGCCCACGCTGCCGAGAAGGGTGCCGAGTTCATCAACATCTACACCGGCGAGGGTGTCAGCGAGTCCGACGGCGCCAAGGCCGAGAAGCTCTTTGCCTCCGTCTGCCCCGGTGCAGAGGTGACCTCCATCCCCGGCGGCCAGAGCGTATACTACTACATTATTTCGATCGAATAAGCGAAACCGCCCGCAAGGGCGGTTTTTATGTTCTTGCCTCCCCCTTCGGG
>JAFYVA010000110.1 GCA_017549325.1 Oscillospiraceae bacterium | reverse complement strand
GTCCTCCGCTTCAAAATACTTTTTCAGTGGCTTACGCAACAGGACGATCAGTACCAGGCAGATGATGATGCACGGCACCATATAGGGTGCGTTATAGAGGAAGGAGTAGAACCACTCGTTGGTCATGGTCATGCCGAAATAAGTATCGGGCATCCACTTGCCCCACACCACGGCACCCACCGTGAAGTGGGCCATAAAGCGCAGGAAGCCGCCCAGCAGCGTGCCCTTGATCATGGCGTTGGACTTGCCTTTCATCAGGCCTGCACCCAGGCCCAGCACCGCGTAGGCCACCAGATAGTCCATGACCATGCTGGTCCAGTCAATGGCCACAGGGCGGCCCAGGAAATACTGCAGCACACCGTGGGCAAAGCCCACCAGCGTACCCCAGCCCACGCCGTAGCGCACGGAGAAGAGGATAACGGGCAGCATGGCGGCGTCGATGGAGCCGCCGTTGGGGAATTCGTACAGACGAATATACCCCAGGATTTGGGCGAAGGCCAGCAGCATTGCCGCCTCGCACATCATTTTGATCTTTCTGTGGTCCATACATTTACCTCCTTAAAACAAAAAGTACCACATGGCGAGCCATGCGGCGTCGCAATGCGGTACACGAGGTACGCTGACAGTATGGAAACTGCCCGTTATGATCGCATTCCTACGCCGGCATTACCCGGATCAGGTTCGAGGGACAGGACAGCTCTATGTCTCATCTCAGCCGGCATGCGCCAGCGCCCCTTGGATTGTATACTCAATATAGCACGCCGCCGCGGCGCTGTCAAGATGAAAGCCGCCCTTGCGGGCGGCTTTTCAACAGCATTTTTACTTGACTTCCTGGCTCTTCTGCAGCAGCTCGTGCTGGATGTTCCAGAGCTTGTCGGAGAGGTCCACATAGTACTTGTGGGGGTTATCGAAACGCTTGACCTCGTCCCAGAGCATATCCACCTGCTCACGGCAGTAGTCCTGGATCTCCTGCAGGCTGGGGCTGTCGTACACGCGCTTGCCGTTCAGGAAAATGGGTACCAGCAATTCCTTGGCATTGAAGTCATAGACCACCTTCTTCTTCCAGGTGGCATAGGGATCAAAGATTTCCAGATCGCCGCTGTCGTCCACCGTTTCATCGTACACGGTCATGTAGTCAGCGATGGCCTTGCCGGTGTCGTTACCAAAGAAACGCCACAGCTTCTTGAAGTGGGGCACGGTGATCTTCTCCACATTCTCGCTGACCTTGATCTTGGGAATGATCTCGCCCTGTTCGTCCTCCACGGCCACCAGCTTGTAAACACCGCCGAACACCGGCTCACTGCGGGCGGTGATGAGCCGCTCACCCACGCCGAACATGTCGATCTGGGCACCCTGCTGCAGCAGGTCGCGGATGAGGTACTCGTCCAGCGAGTTGGAGGCGGAGATCTTGCACTCGGTCCAGCCGGCCTCGTCCAGCATCACACGGGCCTTCTGGCTCAGATACGCGATATCGCCGCTGTCCAGGCGGATGCCGCACTTGGTAATACCCAGCGGCTTGAGCACCTCGTTAAAGGCGCGGATCGCGTTGGGAATACCGGACTTGAGCGTGTTGTAAGTATCCACCAGCAGCGTCGCATTGGTGGGATAGATCTCGCAGTAGGTCTTGAAGGCCTCATACTCACTGTCGAACATCTGCACCCAGGCGTGGGCCATGGTGCCGCTGGCAGGCACACCGTAGAGCTGGTCGGAGATGGCACAGGCCGTACCGTTGACGCCGCCGATATAGGCCGCTCTGGCGCCCACGATGGCGGCATCGGCGCCCTGGGCGCGGCGGGAGCCAAACTCCAGCACCGTGCGGCCCTGCGCAGAGCGCACCACGCGGTTGGCCTTGGTGGCGATGAGGCTCTGGTGGTTGATGGTCAGCAGTGTGAAGGTCTCGATGATCTGCGCCTCAATGGCGGGGGCTTTCACCACCACCAGCGGCTCCTTGGGAAACACGGGAGTGCCCTCGGGCACGGCGTAGATATCGCCGGTGAAACGGAAGTTCTTCAGGTATTCCAGGAACTCCTCACAAAACAGGTTGCGGCCGCGCAGGTATTCAATGTCCTCATCACTGAAGTGGAGGTCCTCGATATACTCGATCAGCTGCTCCAGGCCCGCCGCAATGGCAAAACCGCCCTGATCGGGCACGCGGCGGAAGAACACATCAAAGATAACGGTTCTGTCCTTATATCCGTTCTTAAAATAACCGTTGCTCATGGTCAGCTCATAAAAGTCGCAGAGCATGGTCATATTCAGCTTTTCCGAAGTCTTCATATTCATTACCTCGAAGAAAAATATTTGGGGTCGCTTTTTGTATTATAACCCGATACGCCCACAAACGCAACTGTTTGAAATGGATTTTGTCAAGTTGCACCTATTTACATGTGTCTTGACACCAGTTTTCGCCGTTTTGATCACATTCATGCTCCAGCAGCCAGCGTTTGCATTCCGTACCGCCGGCATAGCCGGTCAGCCCGCCGTCGGCACCGATCACGCGGTGACAGGGAATGATGATAGAAATGGGGTTGCGCCCCACGGCGCCGCCGACAGCACGGGGCGAACCGCAGCCCAGCATCGCCGCCACCTCGCCGTAAGTACGGACCTGGCCGTAGGGAATCTCCAGAAGGCATTGCCAGACCCGGATCTGAAAGGTCGTGCCGTCTGGCGCAAGGGGCAGCTCCTGAGGATCCGGCATCTCGCCGGCCCAATAGGCATCCAGCCACCCGGCAGCCGCGGAAAACAGGGGTAAGTCATCGTTCTGTGCCCATTCCGCTGACCTTCCGCCGAAGTATCGCTGTCCCGCCAGCCACAGGCCGGTCAGGTGCTCCCCGTCTGACGCCAGGGTCAGCGGTCCCAGGGGCGAGGGGTATACGGTACGGTATTCCATCCGCTTCCTCCTTCTATGGAAAAAGGAGCACAGGTACCCTGCGCTCCTTTTATCTTACTTATAAGGATCAGTCCTCGTCCTCTTCCTCGGCAGCCAGATCGCTCAGGTCGAACTCCAGCTTCTCGCCGCAGTTGGGGCAGAAGATCTCACCGGCTTCCAGCTCGTCCTCATCAAAGAGGATCTCCTCTTCGCAGACGGGGCAGGTGGTCTCAAACCACTCGGTGTCGTCATCCTCGTCCTCGTCGTACTCGTCCTCATCGTCGATCAGCTCGTAGAGAACTTCCTCGACCTCGGACAGGTCGTCGCTGACAGCGTCCAGGCCGTCTTCCATGTCGTACAGCTCTTCCTGCACTTCGGCCAGTTCCTCACACATATCACCCAGAACATCAATGATGGCGGCAATCAGCTTGCCCTCCTTGGTCTCGGTGTCCAGAGCCAGACCCTCGGCCAGACCCTTCAGATAAGCGACCTTTTCAAACAGTTCCATAGTTCATGCTCCTTTCGCTTGATGCAGATATGGTGTATCTCGTTTTGGTTTCCTTACTTGGAGCGGCCCAGATACTCGCCGGTACGGGTGTCGATCTG
>JAFYVA010000109.1 GCA_017549325.1 Oscillospiraceae bacterium | reverse complement strand
CACCTCCTGTTTACCCACATAATATGAGATGGCAAACATTGGTAGAACTGTACCTTTTTCTCTTGACATCCGGGTAAAAAGTTCATATAATAGTAAGGCTGAAAACAGCATCCGGGTGTAGCGCAGCTGGTAGCGCGCTTGGTTCGGGACCAAGAGGCCGGGCGTTCAAGTCGCCTCACTCGGACCACGAAGAAGGCTCTGATCGATCTCGATCAGAGCCTTCTGTATTGAATTTCCCGTTTCTTACGCCCAGCATGAAGGCCGCACTGATTTTATGAAGTTCTTGTTTCCAAAACAAGGGCTTCTTTTGTTGCTTTTTGGTAAAATATGCGGTATACTGACCATATATGTAAATTCCCCTTCAGGAGACAAAAATGAAGCTGAAACTGTCAAAAATCTCTGCATTGCATTATTTCAAGCTGGTATATCGCTCCGCTCTTCTCTTGGTTGCACTGGTACTGTATGTCGTTGCGAAGTTAGGCGGCGAAGAGTTTTCCCATACCGTTCTTCACACTTTCCGTTGGGTTTTCGGTATTATCTGGCTGGTCTATGCCGTGGAAATGGTTCTGCGCCTGTTCCCCTCTTCCTACGAGAGTATGGGTTGTCAGAAACAGTTTCAAAAGAACCATCAGCCCACAGGCAACAAACTGGACAAGCCTTCCGAGAAGCCTATCTGGGCCATCTTCTTTGCCTGGATCGCGCTCAATGGCGCTATCTATGCGCTTTACTTCACACACATCATCGACAAGTACATCCTGCTGATGGTCGCATTGGCCTACGGTGTCTGTGATATGATCTGCATCCTGTTCTTCTGCCCCTTCCAGACATGGTTTATGAAGAACAAGTGCTGCGGCAGCTGCCGCATCTACAACTGGGACTACGCCATGATGTTCACTCCCCTGCTGCTGATCCCCTCTGTGTACACCTGGAGCCTCCTCGGTCTGGCGTTGGTGCTGCTGGTCGTCTGGGAATTGACCTACCACCGACACCCCGAACGGTTCTACGAGCAGTCAAACGCGAGCCTCAAGTGCATCAACTGTCCCGAAAAACTCTGCCATCATAAAAAACAGCTCCGCTCTTTCCTGAAAAAGCGTCGCATCGAACTGAGTGAAGAATTGAAAAAACACGGTTTTTAAATATGAAATGGGAGGTTTATTCTATGTTTTATAAAAATGCCCGCATCTTCTGCGATGATTTTACGTTCCACACCGGTGCCTTTGAGGTGAAGGACGGCCACTTCGGTGCCATCCTTCCCGAAAACGTCCCCGAGGACGCCATTGATCTGCAGGGCGCCACCGTCATCCCCGGCCTCATTGATGTCCATAGCCACGGCAACTGCGCCTACGACTTTTCCGACGGCAACTATGACGGTCTCAAGGCTATGGCCGCCTATTACGCCTCTGTTGGCATCACCTCCTTTGCCCCCGCTTCTATGACTTTGCCTTACGAGAATCTTGCCAAGGCTTTTGGCAATGCCCGCCGTCTGGTGGACGAGAATCTGGAGGGTCTGTCCGTGCTGCGCGGCATCCAGATGGAGGGTCCCTACTTCTCCTACAATAAGCGCGGCGCACAGAATGCCGACTACCTCAAGGAGCCCGATTTTGACGGATTCCGCAAACTGCAGGAGGATTGCGGCGGTCTGGTTCGCATCGTGGATGTGGCGCCTGAGCTGCCCGGCGCCAAGGAGTTTATCCAGCAGGCCAAGGAGTTGTGCACCGTATCCGTGGCACACACCGACGCCGCTTATGACGATGCCAAGATGGCGTTCGATTCCGGCGCAACCCATCTGACCCATCTGTTCAACGCCATGCCCGGTATCCATCACCGCAATCCCGGCGTGATTCCCGCTGCTGTGGAGAACAAAAATGTCCGTGCCGAGCTGATCTGCGACGGTCTCCATGTCCATCCTGCCTCCGTGCGTCTGGCCTTCTCCATGTTCGGCGGCGAGCGCATGGTGCTGGTTTCCGACTCCGGCCGCTGCTGCGGTATGGCCGAGGGCAGCGAGTTTGATCTGGGCGGCCAGTCTGCATGGCTGCGCAACGGCGTGGCCCGTCTGGCCGACGGTACCATCGCCTGCTCCGCGGTGAACCTCTATCAGTCTATGGTGAACGCGATCTCCTTCGGTATCGCCGAGGAAGATGCCGTTCGTGCCGCAACGTTCAATCCCGCCTGCGCCATCAATGCCGACGGCGTCGTGGGCAGCATCACCGAGGGTAAGGTCGCTGACTTTCTGGTGTGCAGCGCTGACTATAAAGAAAAGCGTGTGTTCCTCGCCGGCAAAGAACTGTAAGATTGCATAACAAAACTGCCTCTCCCAACGGAGAGGCAGTTTTTCTTTGTCTTTTATAATTATTCGCAGACCATTTTGGCTGCACCGCAGATACCGGCATCATTGCCCAAAGAGGCAAGGGCGAAATCCGTACCCTCCGATGCGGGGAATGCGTTGGCAACAAACACGTCGCGCAGCGTATCGAGAATGATCTGGCCGGCAGCAGAGACACCGCCACCGATCACGAAGATCTCGGGATCGCAGACGCAGGAGATGCAAGCCAGTGCACGACCCAGTGTGCGGCCAAAGAACGCCACCACTTCCAGTGCCAGCTCATCGCCCGCCTTGGCGCAGTCAAAGACATCCTTGGCGGTAACATTCTCAAACTGGCGCAGAGCAGAGGGCTTTTCGCTCTCAGCAAGGAGAGCCTTTGCCTTACGGACAATGCCGGTAGCGGAAGCATACTGCTCCAGGCAGCCCTTCTTACCGCAGCCGCAATTTACCGTCTCGTGGGGATTGACTTTGATATGGCCAATCTCTCCACCGGCGCCATGGACACCGGAGAGCAGCTTGCCATCCACGATGATGCCGCCGCCTACGCCGGTACCCAGCGTGACGAACACCACATTGTCGTGGCCCTTGCCGCCGCCCAGCCACATCTCACCAAGAGCCGCAGCGTTGGCATCATTGAGCGCCTTGACAGGGAAACCGCAGCGCTCGGACAGCATTCCTGCCACATCGCCGCCCCAACCGTTGAGGTTGACGCAGGGCTTGACATAGCGATCCTCCAGAACGGCACCGGGAACACCGAGACCGGCACCGGCTACCTCGTCGGCAGCGATCCCCTTCTCCGTCATCTTCCCTTCCAGCGCTGCAGCAATGTCGGGGAGAATGGCCTCGCCACCGTTATCGGTACGCGTCACAATTTCCCACTTATCCAGCAGCTCACCACTGATGGTAAACAGGCCCAGCTTGACGGTAGTACCGCCCAAATCAATGCCGAATACGTACTTTTTCATAGTCTTACTCCTCAAAATTCACCACAGTGTGGGTCTGGGAAGAGAGCGTAGCTGCCTCCATCAGACGCATCACGCGCAGAGCCTGCTCGCAGGTAACGATCTGCTCGGCAGTGCCGTCAATGGCAGCCACCATATTCATGTACAGCTCGTTGTTGTCGAATTCCACCTTGGGCAGAGGCAGCGTCTGGGTAGATCCGTCACCGCGGGGTGCCATGGTCTTGGTCAGACCGGCTCCGGCCAGAATGGGAACAGCGTCCTTGTCCTCCCAGGAGCTCAGGCGCACCAGCTTACCCTCGCACTCCCAGTTGTTGATAACGGCAGTACCGTCGGTACCGGCCACATACCACAGAGGAGGATTGGCGAAATGGCAGGTACCAACCTCCAGCACGGCGGTGAGGCCGCTCTCGAAGGTCAGGTGCATCTTAAAGCCATCGTCAACCTCCTGATTGGTGATGTTGGTGAGGGAGCAGAAAACATGCTTCACCTTCTCAGGAACCATGACCAACAGGCGATCCAACAGATGGACGCCCCAGTCCAGCATCATGCCGCCGCCGAATTCCTTCTGACCGCGCCAGTCACCGGGAATACCGCGGGAGCCGAGAACACGGCACTCGATATTGAACACCTGGCCTACCAGCTTCTCATCGTAGATCTTCTGGACGATCTTATAGTCCTCGTCCCAACGACGGTTCTGGCGGGGATAGAAAACCTTGCCGGTCTCCTTTGCCACGGCCATGACCTCTTCCAGCTCGGCGCTGTTCATCATGACAGGCTTTTCACACATGACATGCTTACCGGCGCGCATAGCGGCAATAGCCTCCTCCTTGTGGAGGTGGTTGGGAGTGGCAATCAGCACGATATCCACACTGGGATCGGCCAGAATGGCTTCATAGCTGTCGTACAGGTGATAGCCCTGTGCAGCGGCCCACTCCATGCAGGCCGGATCGATGTCATACACACCGGAAAGGGTCAGGACGGTATTCACATCAGAGTCGGTCTCGTGGAGTTTACCCTCGGGGATGCCGGGAATGCCGGCCCAGATGGGATTTCCGCTGCCGGTGGCAATGGCCTTGGCGTGGCCCTTGCCCATACCGCCGCAGCCCAAAAGTGCAATGTTTTTCATGATGCCTTCTCCTTGGTTTTAGATCACGAACTGGTTCATGTAGCGGGCGCTCAGAACGATGGAGTCCACAATGCGCTCCTTGCTGTTCTCAAAAGCCTTATCCTCCACCTCGATGCACACGGGACCATCGTAACCGATGTCGGTGAGGGCGGAGATATACTTGCCCCAGTCCACATCACCCAAACCGGGCAGCTTGGGCGACATATACTCTAAAGGATAACCCATAACGCCCACGCGGTCAAGACGATCTTTGTAAAGTTTGATGTCCTTAATGTGAACGTGGAAGATTTTGTCACGGAACTCGTAGATGGGCTTGATGTAATCGATCATCTGCCAGATGAAGTGGCTGGGATCGTAGTTGATGCCCAGGTTGTCAAAAGGCAGTGCTGCAAAGATCTTCTCCCAGTTGGCGGGCGTGGTGAAGATGTTCTGGCCGCCGGGCCACTGATCGGCGCCGAAGAGCATGGGGCAGTTCTCGATGGCCACCTTCACGCCCTTTTCCTTTGCGTAAGTGAGAATGGGAGTCCAGACAGCCTTAGCCAGTTCGATATTCTCCTCCACAGTCTTATTCTGATCGCGGCCGATGAAGGTGGTGACCATGTTGACACCCAGCAGGGCGCTCATCTCGATCAGGTGATACAGATGCTCCACAGCGGCAGGGCCCTTCTCAGGATCGAGGGCGTTGGGATAGAAAGCCAGAGAAGTGATGGTCATGTTGTACTTGGCGAACAGAGCCTTCACCTCAGCGATATAAGCGGGGTCGGTGTTGGTCACATCGATGTGGCTGACACCGGCATAACGGCGCTCAGCCTTACCGGCGGGCCAGCAGGCCACTTCCACGCAGGAATAGCCGGCCTTGGCAGACTCGGCCAGCATTTCTTCCAGATTCCAACCGTCCAGAATGGCGGATACAAGACCTAATTTCATAGTTTTATCTCCTTTTCATAAAGCACATCTACTCGGTGCGCAGCAGCGCACCGAGTAGGATGAATAGACATTTTCTCAGTCAATAATGACCTTGCGCTCCTTGATGCCCACCAGAGGCACAGGGATATAGGCAGTGCGGGTGGCAACCGTCAGCGTCACACTATGCTCGCCCTTGGAAAGGCCCTCGCCCAGCACACGGATGTACAGGGGCTCGCCGTACTCCCACTTGTAGGTGGTGACGGTCTCGGCCTCGCTCAGAGTGAACCAATCGCAGCCGTCCACACTGACGCGGATGGCATTGCCGTCAGCCTCAGCACCGTCCACATTGACCTTGATGAACTCCAGCATGGACAGAGGAATACCACGGTAATAGGTGATGTTGGTCTGCAGCTCGTAACCGATGCAGGCATCGTTCTCCACCACATTGCGGCAGGAACCCTTGATGAATACATTGTTGTCAAACATCGTCCTGTTCCCTCCTTAACCCTGAATTTCCTGCAGGCACTTACGCAGATAGGCCTGCTGCATGGCAACCTGCTTCTTCTCCTGCATAGGCATACCCGCCAGCGTAAAGCGGTTGCCCTCGTACTCGCTGGAGACATAACCGCTCCAGTTGTGATCGTGGAGGTACTGCAGGAGGCTCTTGTAGTCCATGGAGTACTCGGGACCCTCTTCGGTCATCTCAAACATCTTGAAGTGGAAGTGCTTGATATAGGGCAGGTACTCGTCCATAACCTCATAGGGATAGTTCTCATAGCCGTCCATGATGTGGGCCATCATGCGGTCGTGATCATTGAGCTGAGCATCGATCTCGGCGGGGAACTTCCAGCCGGCCTTTTTCATATACTGATGGAAATCGCCGCCGTTGTCATCGAAGGTGGACTCGATGAAGTCAAACATCACGGGGCTGGAACCAACGGACTCCTCATACTGACGCACGACACGGGGGAAGCGGCGGCAGAAGATACCGGTGTCGATGACGAGGCCGATATACTTGCTGTCCAGGCGCTTCATCTCCTCGATGAAAGCCAGCGTAGCAGGCTCATCGAAGGCCATACCTGCATGGACTTCCACGGCGACAGCCACATCGTACTGCTCGCAGTAAGGCAGCAGGGGCTCCAGGACCCAATACGGCACCATGGAGACAAGACGCAGCATACGGATGCCCATCTTGTCGGCCAGCTTGATCTCGTCGATGAGCATATCGATGCACTCACGGCGGGTCAGGGTACGGTTCTTATAGAGATTGGTGTTGAGGAACACATCGGCGATCACGGGCTTGAGGCCGGTCTCGGCCACAGCTTCGTGCCACTTCTTCAGCTCCTCATCAGAGGGGTGAGGCGTACCCTTGATCATCTGATCGGGCAGGATCTCCACGCCCTCGGCACCACACTCCTTGACATAGCGCATGCACTGCGCCAGATCCATGCGGTGGTTGAGATATTCATCCTGCAGACTGTACAGGCTCACGCAGGTTTTGATGCTCATAATTCTTTCCTCCTGTTATGTTGGAAAACTTAGTCCAGAACGATCTCCTTGCCGGTGGCAGCGGACTCATAGATGGCCTCCAGAATCTGGGTGACCTTGTAAGCCTGCTCGGGCTTGACCAGAGGATCGGTGTCGTTGACGATGGCGTCGAGCCACTGACGGGCCTCGGCCAGACCGGGCTCCTCGCCCAGACCGCCCTCGAAGTAAGCCACGTTACCGGCGCCGCAGATCTCCTCGTCGGTCAGCAGACCGTTGTGGCCGCGGTTGATGATCAGCTTGTTCTGGGGGAAGCTCATGCCGGAATACACCTCAGCACCGGCCTTGGTACCGCACAGAGTGGTGGAAGCCTCGCGGGAGGTCTGCATATTGATGGCCCAGGATGCCTCCAGCTGCACGGCAGCGCCGTTGGCAAACTTGATCATACCGAAAGCGGAGTCCTCCACCTCGTAGGTCTCGGGATCCCAGGGGCCAAACATATTGCCCTCAGTGGCCTGGGGCAGATTGCCCAGCTTATAGAACACCTGACCGGTAACGGAAACGGGCTCATAGTTGTCCATCATCCACAGCGTCATGTCCAGAGCATGGGTGCCGATGTCGATCAGGGGGCCACCGCCCTGCAGGGCCTTGTTGGGGAACACGCCCCAGGTGGGAACGGCGCGGCGACGGATGGCGTGAGCCTTAGCAAAGTAGATCTCGCCCAGCTCGTCGTTCTCACAGCACTTGTGCAGCATCTGCACCTCGGGACGGAAACGGTTCTGGTAACCGATGGTGAACTTCTTACCGGAGGCCTTCCATGCATCCAGCATGGCCTTGGCATCGGCGGAGCAGTGAGCCATGGGCTTCTCGCACATGACATGCTTGCCGGCCTTGAAAGCAGCGACGGTGATGGGGGCATGGGCCACATTGGGAGTCAGAACATGAACCACATCCACATCGGGATTGGCCAGCAGCTCGTTATAGTCGGCGTAAACCTTGGCATCAGCAGTACCGTACTCCTTGGCAGCCTTCTCAGCGCGCTCAACGATCTCGTCGCAGAATGCCACCATCTCGCACTTGGCAGAGAGCTTGGCAAGGGCGGGCATATGCTTGTTGTTTGCAATACCGCCGCAGCCGATAATACCGATCTTCAACTTACTCATGGATATATACCTCCAAATGAAATATTTTGACTTTTCCGCGCCACAGCAGCCGAATATTCGCTGCTGCGCCTAATTTACTGAGTTTACCTTACCACCTCGGTCCTTGTTCAGCATCCGAATTTGTGCACAGTTTTTGTTTAAAAATCCTACCGCCTCTGTCAGAAAGAAAATATACCCTCAAAAAAGACAAAAAATAAGATTGATTTTTTGCACAAAGCATCAATCAATCTTATTTTTTCGTTTTGTGTTTACATTTCACGCAGAATCAGGAGGAATTTCACCTCATGTGGCAGCATTTGCATGGTCAGGTGCAGAGATCCGTCACTGCATTCATGGTAGCGCACTGCCCGTTGGGGATGAACGATGTCCTGAAGATAGCGAATGTCATGGGGCTGCAGCCCATCGATAATACCGTAGCGAAGCCACTCATCGAAAAGGCTGCCGTTTTCTCGGTTAAGCGTGGTGATAATGACCTTGTAGCGCCCCTTCTCCAGACCGTTGAGTCGGATGCAGATATCCTTGGTCGCAGCGTCGGCAAACACGGTATAGACGTTGTCGTGCGTCACACCCTCACCCGTTGTCAGGCAGTACAGATCATGAAAGTGTGCGTAGTTGTACAGCACAATGTTGTAGGTGTTGATGGCGTTGGTCGTCAACAGCATGTTACCCTCTTTCCGGATCATAAGGGTGTTGAGATTGCCAAGACGCTTGAGTGCAGAAAATCCCGGCTTTTTCAAACCGTCCTTCGATATGATTCCGGTACCGCCAAAGAGAATACGGGTGGTATCGATGTACTCGCTGTCCACATCGGAGAGCTGCCAATAGCCGATAAGATCCACCATGCCGATGAGATCCATCGTATTTTTGACAATGAACGTCGCCTGGTACGCCGAATCGTTGACGTGATTGCGGGTACGGATATCCTGAGAAAAGGCCGTGATCCAGATGGGCACATCGGCATAGAAACAGCTGTTGTCCAGCAATCCTCTCAAATCACGGACACGGTCGCTGATATAGTCTGCCCGCGCAGAGAGCACAAAGGGAATGCTTTTATCCAACCCCTGCGTTGGCTCGTAGGGAACTGCGCAAAGAGAGAGGAAGTCGGGCGTGATATTCTCCTGCTGCAGCAGAACCAAAACATCCTGCAAAAACGCGTAATCCACGGCGATATTGTGCTCCGGGCCTCCTACCAGCATATTGGGCAGCCACGACTTGATCATGCGGTAGACATCACAGAACCGACGGGTAAAATCTTCCGGCGTCTCGATAAAATTCAGCGTCTCATCGTGCAGTGCGCAGATCTCAACACCCCAGCGCTCAACTTCACCGGCACCAAATGTGTTGATACAGTGTCGGATCAGCGCCGAGACTTTCTCCCGGAACTCACGCTCCGAGGCAGGAACACGGGGGCGATCGCCGCGGTAGAGCACTTCCGAGCGGTTGAGCAGCACATAATCTCCCTTGAAGGACAGATCAAGGAACGGTGTCAGCTTAAGAGACAAAAGCAATTCAATGGCGCGGTCAAACTGGGAGAAGTTATACTGCCCGTTAGGCAGGATGGGCATAGATTCCTCAGTCAGAACGCCCTCAATACGGGCATACCGGAAACCGATCTCCTCCTGCAGCATGATGAGGTGGGATTTTGTGTTGATATTGGACAAGCTTGCCAGCGTACCGAGATTGATCATCTGTTTCCAGATGGGCTTAATAGGCCGGAATTCCGAAACATCCTCCACCAAATATTCCATCTGATCCGGGAAACGATACATGCCCAGCGCCTTGAGGGGTTCCGGGCCTGCCAGATTTTCCAAATTCTTCCGTACCGTCTGATACTCCACCTCATGGAAGGGCGGTGCCTCTATGATTTCCGGCACTTGTTCCTTTAAGGTACGGCGGAATTCATTGGGTGACATATCGTATGTTTTCCGGATCGCGCCGCTGAGTGCGCTGACATTGGGAAAACCGTTGTTATAGGCGATGGTGGTAATGGTCTGGTTGGTCGTGCGCATCTCCTCCACGGCATGACGCAGACGCACCTTCTCCAGATAGGCCTTGAAGTTCGAGCCGGTTAATTTCTTGAACAGGCGCGACAGATACGACGGGGACAGGAATGTCGCCTCAGACAGATCATCGAGCCGGATATCCTGCATATAGTTGCTCTCAATGTAGGCGATAATGCTCTGACCGCGACTCTCGCCGTCTCCCCTGTCGTAGTTTTTCGATACACCGGTGACATAGTGCGTGGTATTGAGGTAGTAGAGCAGCGCATAGCACAGTTCCAGCTGACGAAGCTCTTTACATTCGGAATTTTCATAATATGTCAGCGCAAGATGGGACAGCATCTGACGCAACAGAGAATAATCCCGTGTATCATCCTCTGCACTGTTACACACAAGCGTACCCAATCGCTCGTGCTTTCCCTGCAGGAAGAAGTCATAGTCAACGCGGATGATCATCAACAGATTGCTTCCGTGTCCGGTCACCTCAAAGGGCACATCGGGCTCCACCAGCATGATCCCGTTGTCATTGAGATATGTGGCGTGGCCGCCTATACGAACCTGCACCTCTCCGTTGAGCATCATCAAAAAACAGGCGTTGTGCCACATACGGCTCACACAGCCCTGTACCGACATAATACTGATGTCACGGATGGGTGGATTGGTGGAGATATAGGCCATAATTTGTCACCTCCCGTTGAGTTTTTTATATAGTATCATCCATAGTGCAAAAAATCAATCCGTTTTTTTGCACTGTTCGAAAGAGAGCGCAATAGTTTGCTGTTAAATTTACAACAAACTCAAATTTTCGCAAAAAAAAGATACAAATAATCCGTAGAAGAACAACGGCAAACCCGATAGGCTTATACATAATGGAATCGATATGCTTACATTGCCTGTAGACTATATAATTTTAATAGGACTGTAGAGGGCTTTGTTTGCAGAAAATCTTTTCAGGCACGCTGAAGGGAGGCGTTTTCTACGGAACTGGAACTGAAACATATTACGAAAATATACCCCGGCGTAACAGCCCTCGACGATGTTTCCATCGCCTTTAAGGAGGGCGAGGTACACGCACTGGTGGGCGAGAACGGTGCGGGTAAATCCACCTTTATCAAAACCATCGCCGGTGCCATTCATCCCACCTCCGGTGAGATCTGTATCGACGGTGTCAGCTATCCCCATTTGGAGCCTGCACAGGCACTGAATCTGGGTGTCGCCGTGGTCTATCAGGAGATGGTCCAGATGGAAGCCATGACCGTCATGGACAACATCTTCATGGGCATCGACGAGGGCAAGAGCCTGTTCGTCAATGACCGTGAGCGTGCTGCCAAGACCCGCGAGCTGCTGGATCGCTTCCGCTGCAATGTCTCTCCCCGCGCGCTGATCCGTGAGCTGTCCATGGCCAACCGTCAGATCATCGAGATCGCCAAGGCCGTGGTGAAGAACGCCAAGCTGGTCATCATGGACGAGCCCACCGCTTCCATCACCGTGGAAGAGCAGAAGCGTCTGTTTGAGATCATTCGCGAACTGAAAAGTCAGGGCGTTACCATCATCTACATCTCCCACCGTCTTGAAGAACTCTCCGAGATCTGCGACCGTGTCAGCGTGCTGCGTGACGGCAAGTATGTCACCACCGTCAATATGGCCGAGACCAACAAGCAGCACCTTATCAGCCTCATGGTTGGCCGCGAGTTGTCGGAAAGCTATCCCAATAAGAAGTCCTGCAATCTCGAAGTTGTGCTGCGCACCGAGAACCTCTGCGGCAATGGCCTGAGCGATATCAACATCACGCTGCACCGCGGCGAGATCCTTGGTTTCGGTGGTCTGGTGGGCGCCGGACGTACCGAGCTGATGCATCTGCTGTACGGCGCCGCCAAAAAGACCTCCGGCCACATCTATCTGGGTGACACGGAAGTGAACTTCCACTCCCCTGCCGATGGCTTGAAAGCCGGTATCGGCCTCATCCCCGAGGACCGCAAGTATCAGGGCTGTTTCCTTGAAAAGCCCCTGTTCTGGAACATCTCTATCTCCAACATCGACACCCTGAGCCACGGCGGCTTCGTGGATACGAAGGCCGAGATGGCACAGGCCGAGGAGTATAAGGGCAAGATGCGCATCAAGGCGCCCACCATGACCCAGCAGGCACTGTCCCTGTCCGGTGGTAACCAGCAGAAGGTGGTCATCGCCAAGGCTATGGCCGCACTGCCCGACATCCTGATCTTTGACGAGCCTACCCGCGGCATCGATGTGGGCGCCCGCGCCGAGATCTATCAGATGATGATCGACCTGACGCAGCAGGGCAAGTCCATCCTGATGGTGTCCTCCGATATGGAGGAGCTGCTGGGCATGTCCGAGCGCATCGTGGTGCTCTACGACGGTCATCAGGCCGGCGTGCTGAATAAAGACGAATTCTCGCAAGAAACGATCCTGACCCTGGCGTCCGGACTTTGAGGGGGACCTATAGAATGAACGAAAAGAATCAGATGAAACCTGTTGCCGAGGCCAAGGTGAAAAAGTCCTTCGGCCAGATCCTGTCGGATCTGTCTATGCCGATCCTGCTGATCGTGCTGCTTGTCTTCTTTAGCATCATGAGCGATGTGTTCTTCACCCAGCTCAACCTGACCAACATTCTGGTGCAGAACGTCCATACCGCCGTGTGTACCACCGGTGTGTTCATCATCATGGTCTCCGGTGGCTGCGACCTGTCCATCGGCTATCAGATGGCCGTTGCCGCCGTGTTGATCGCCAAGGCTATCTCCACCGGCGTCCTGCCCATCGGCGTTGCCATCGTGTTGGGTATCATCCTGTGCATGCTGCTGGGTTCTTTCAATGGCATCATGTCTCAGGTTCTGAAGAGCCACACCATGATCATCACGCTGGCCACCATGGCCATCTTCCAGGGTATTGCCTACCTGATCACCGACTCGAAGAACATCCATAACCTGCCCACCGCCTATATGTACATCGGTCAGGGTAAGCTCTTCGGCTTCCTGCCTCTGAACATTGTCATCGCCATTGTGGTGATCGTCATCGCCGGTATCATCATGGCCAAGACCAGCATCGGCCGTAAGGTCTATGCCGCCGGCGATAACCCCGAGGCCGCCCGTCTGGCCGGTCTCAATGTCCGCAAGATCAAGATCCTGGCCTTTACCTTTGCCGGTCTCCTGGTGGGCATCGCTGCCGTCCTCTTCTCTGCCCGTAACGGTTATGCCAACGCCACCACCGGCTCCGGCATCGAGTTCACCGGCATCACCGCCTGTGTGCTGGCCGGTGTCGCTCTGAAGGGCGGCGAGGGTACCCTGTGGAAGGCCATCGTGGCCGTCTATGTTCTGGGCGTGCTGACCAACGGCATGCAGCTGCTGGGTCTGGGCACCTATCCCCAGTACATCGCCAAGGGCGCTCTGATGCTCCTGAGCCTGTACCTGTCCAACCGCAACGCAAAGGCCATGTAACTTCTGTTAAGTGTTCCCGTAAAACCGGGGTCATTTATAAATTCTGTATCCAAATTTTTTTAGGAGGAAACAAAAATGAAAAAGATCATTGCTCTGCTGCTGGCTCTGGCTATGGCATTCGCTCTGGTCGCCTGCGGCGAGAAGGCTCCCGCTGCCGACGCTGGTACCGATGCTCCCGCTGACGAGCCCAAGACCGTCGCTTTCGTTGGCTTCGGCCCCGGCGACTTCTTTGACATGCTGGCCAACACCTACATCGAGACCATGAAGGCCGAGGGTTGGAACGCTGAGTACACCAGTGGTAACTTCGATCCCCCCACGCAGATCGCTGCTGCCGAGAACTACATCGCCATGGGCGTTGACGTTCTGGTTATCTGGTCCGTCGCTCCCGAGGCTATGGCCGGCGTGATCGATCAGGCTATGGCTGCCGGCATCAAGGTCATCGCTTTCGTGGCTCCCACCGCCAAGTATGACGTCGTCATGGTGTCCGAGGATGCCGCTATGGCCGAGGCTTGCGCTAAGCTGGCTGCCAAGTGGGTTGACGAGGCTTATGCTGACGCCGCTGACGGCTCCCTGCCCGTGGCCGTGTTCACCTGCCGCGCCGCTGAGACCGGCGTTGTCCAGGGCGACGTGCTGCTGAAGATGGCTGAGTACTCCACCAAGATCGGTACCGTCACCGAGATCGAGTGCGAGGATGAGAACGCTTCCACCGGTCTGACCAAGATGGAGAACCTGTACACCACCAATCCCGAGATCAAGCTGTTCCTGTCCGCCCACAACGGTCTGGCTCAGGGCATCAGCAACTTCTACACCGGCATCAACTCCCCTGTCACCGACTACTCTGACATGGGTATCTTCTGCATCAACGGCGACACCGCTGTTTATGACATGATCAAGGCTTCCACCGAGGGCACCAACCCCCTGCGTGGTACCGTCATGACCGGCTCCGTTCAGGACACTGCCAACGAGCTGCGTGACATGATCGTGGGCATCACCGACGGCACCATCCCCGTTGGCCACATGCAGGTCGGCGGCGCTACCTTCGTGTACGCTGACACCATCGACGAGTTCCTGGAGACCGGCACTGTCAAGTCCGTCACCGCTGAGAACTTCAAATAAGCCGATCGCAACTTAAACTTTCATGGGGCGTGCGTGCAATGCACGCACGCCCTTTCCTTATATTGGACTCAGCGGAGAAAGCAAGCTTTGTTTTTTGCGCTGAATGCAATATAAGATTCTGAAATGGAGGCTGAAAGCTATGAGCAAAGTTCTGGGCCTGTCCTTTGGCCGCAAGATGAGCAACTGCGAAGTTATGGTCAAGCACGCACTTAACGCCTGCAAAGAAGCCGGTCACGAAGTGCAGTTTATTCGCGTCAATGATCTCGACATCAAGGACTGCACCGGCTGCATTGCCTGTACCGTCGGTATGATTATGGGCAAGCGCGGCGACTGCGTGCTGAAAGACGATTTCCATATTCTCGACGAGGCATTTATGGAGTGCGACGCTGTGATCTACGGCTGCCCCACTTTTGAAATGACACCCACCGGCACCTTCAAGACGGTCTGCGACCGCCTTGGCCCTTCCCACGACATCAGCTTCCGTAAGGT
>JAFYVA010000108.1 GCA_017549325.1 Oscillospiraceae bacterium | reverse complement strand
CAAGCTGCCCGCCAACTTCATCCTGACCCGCGGCAGCGGCAAGGCCATGGTGCCTCCCCCCTTCTCCAAGACCTATCCCGGCGCCAAGGTGGCCGTCATCGCAGGCGATGACACCATCACCGGCATCGGCCGCATGTGCGGCTTTGACGGTTATCGCGAGCCCTCCTTCACCGGCGGCTTCGACACCGACTATCAGGGCAAGGCTGCTCTGGCACAGAAGCTGACCGAGGACTACGATCTGGTGATCGTTCACATCAAGGGTACCGACCTGTGCGGCCATGACAATCTGCCCTTCAAGAAGGCCGAGATCATCGAAAAGATCGACGGCATGTTCCGTTACTGGCTGGAGCAGAACGAGGGCAAGGACATCTACTACGCCATGATTGCCGACCACTCCACTCCCTGCTGCCGCCGTGACCACTCCGCCGACCCCGTGCCCGTGTTCTTCAACGGCTCCGATGTACGCCGCGACAAGACCACCTGCTACGGCGAGCGCTCCTGCGCCGAGGGTATCCTGAACCAGTACACCGGTGCCCAGATCATGGCCACCATCATGGACTATCTCTGGTTCAGCAAGAAGTACGGAGCATAAAGAAAGAAGGCAGAAGCCTATGGAAAACAACGCAATTTATCTCTCCTCTCTGGGCGGCAGCGGCGAAAACGGCCGCAACTGCTATCTGATCGAGAACGGTGAGGACATCATCCTCCTGGACTGCGGTGTCAAGCGCGAGATCATCGGCGAGACCGTGGGTTTCTATCCCGATCTGACAGCTGAGATCGTCTCCCGCATCCGCATGGTGTTCCTCTCCCATTGCCATGAGGACCATGTGGCCTCCCTGCCCCTGCTGTACCATCTGGGCTACACCGGCAAGGTTTACGGCACCGCTGAGACCGTGAAGGAAACCGCCGGTTTCATGAAGAAGTGGATGGACTTCGTGGCAAAGAACCGCGGCGTTCTCCCCTTCACGCAGGAGGATTTTGAAGCGGTCACCTTCGGCACCGTCGCTCTGGGCGGTGAGCAGGAGGTGGACGGCGTCCGCTTCACCACCGGCCGCTCCGGCCATGTGCTGGGCGGCACCTGGTACCTGTTCAACTTTGAGGGCAAAAAAGTGCTCTACACCGGCGATATGTGCCTGCAGCCCGCCTCCATGGGCGTGGACATCCCCGAGACCTGCGACGCCGCCATCATGAACGGCGCTTATGCAGGCCGCGTGATGCATCAGGATGAGCAGTTCAGAACGCTGCTCTCCTCCGTGCAGGAGACCGTGTCTGCCGGCGGCAAGGTGATGCTGCCCATTCCCCCCAAGGGCCGCGGCATCGACATTGCCCTGTTCCTGGACAAGCATCTGCAGGGCGGCACCATTTATCTGGAAGAAGCCGTGGTCACCAGCATGCACGCGCTGGCACAGAAGACCGACTGGCTGCAGGACGGCTTCACCACCGACCTGTCCGCCCGCGTTGTTGTGCTGAACAGCGACGAGGCCCGCGCTGAAGCCGTGAAGGCCGAGGGCGGCGCCGTGTACATCACTCCCGACGGCATGATCACCACCGACCTGAGCCAGCGCTATCTGGAGGCTCTGAAGGGTGACGCCGCCAACAAGGTCATCATCACCGGCCATGCCGCACAGGGCACCCCCGGCGCCGGCGTGCTGGATGAGGCCTACCGCGCAGCCAACGGCGTGCAGGCCGCAGGCGAGAAGATCGTTTTCAAGGTCCACATGGACGATGACGACATCCATTTCCTGTGCAAGCACACCGGTGCCAAGCAGGCCATCCTGTTCCACGCCAACCGGGAACTGACCGAGGGCATCTGCACCCGCATGGCAGGTGAGGGCGTAAATGTCACCACCCTCCGCTATCCCGAAAAGCTGACTGTCTGATTCCAATCCCTCCGCTTCGGCGGAGGGATTTTTCTTTCCTCCACCTTGAGGGAAATTCCCTCCGCTTTGCCGCGCAACGCTTCTTTGCTTGACTTCCGGCGGCAGTTCTGCCAGAGTTGGAGGCATCAAAGCGCAGGAGGAACATCATGGCAAGCGTAGGTAAGCACATCCGCCGCATCCGCACAGAGCGGCACATGACGCAGGAGCAGCTGGCAGAAAAGCTGTTCGTCACCCGTCAGGCAGTTTCGGCATGGGAGACAGACAAGGCCCAGCCGGATGTAGAGACGCTGGAGCGGATCGCGCAGGCGCTGGGGGTGGAAGTAACGGAGGTGATCTACGGCGTCCCTCTGTCCCCTAACCTGCGGAAGGTGAAGCGCCGCTGGGCGCTGATCGGCGGCCTTTTTGTCAGTATATTATCATTAACATTTATTATATTGCTCGAAAACGGCACAATTGGAACATTACGAGGCGGCTTACACTATCATCTCCACAGCGGAAATTACTATGTTTCATACGAGGAACTCCCCACGCCGCAAACGGTAGAACTAAATCTGAAAGATTTGGAATCCAACCGGGATACCATATTATATGAGGACGAAAGCGGCTGCAAAATCGTGGTCAGCGATGTCAACAAGATCGCTCCCTATCAGTATCGTGTCTTCCTTCGCTCTGAAGGAACCGCTACCCGACAGGGCGGGCGGCTGGTCTCGCTGATCCCCCGCGAGTGGCGTTCTCCCTTCTCGCTCTCTACCTCCTATATCGGCAGCGAGTGGCCTGCGGCCACAGCCTCTGCCGGAGGATTGACCCGCAGCTGTCCCCTCTCTTCTTTTGCTCCGCTGAAATATACCAACGGCGACGAGATCGTTCTCCACCTCTCCTCCACAGACAACCGAAACACGCCTGTCTTCTATACGGGGTTTCTTGAGGAGCAAGAGGGAACGGTCACCCTCACAATCCCCAGCCTGTTCCTGCTCACCACCCATCGGGCAGGATACTGGAATCTTTACACAGAACCGTTCTTTTTTCTCAATTTTCCCGCAAAAAGTCATTGACAAACCCCATATCCGCTGATATAATTGACAAGCCGCTTTGAATGGGTCTTCAAGTGTGACACGTCACCGCCCCCGACAGCGAGCCCGTAAATAAAGGAGTGAAAGAAAGAAATGAACGCAATCATCGTGACCGGCGGTAAGCAGTACAAGGTCGCAGAGGGCGACGTCCTGTACATCGAGAAGCTGGACGTGGAAGCCGGCGACACCGTCAAGTTCGATCAGGTCCTGGCTATCCTGGACGGCGAGACCGCTACCTTCGGTACCCCCGTGGTGGAGGGCGCTTCTGTCGAGGCCAACATCGTCAAGAACGGCAAGGGCAAGAAGATCCGCATCTTCAAGTACACCCCCAAGAAGGGTTATCGTAAGCGTCAGGGTCATCGTCAGCCTTACACCAAGGTTGAGATCACCAAGATCTCTGTCTGATTATGACTACCATCACATTCCGCACCGAGGGCGACCGTATCATCGGCTTCGACTCTCAGGGCCACAGCGGTTACGCTGAGGAAGGCTCCGACATCGTCTGCGCGGCGATCTCCAGCACCGTTGGTCTGGTGGTCACCACCATCAATGATGTTCTGGGTCTGGCGGCATCTGTGAAAATTCGGGAAAGCGACGCATCCATCTCCCTCCGTCTTCCCGGGGGCCTGTCTCCCGAGGCGGAATTCGCCTGTCAGAATCTACTGACTGGTTTGATGGTGTACTTTGCCGAGCTGCGGGATGAATATCCCGAAAACATCGAGGTTCTGGAGGAAGAATAATTCCTCTCCATCTAAAATCTTTAGAAAGGATGGTCCGTATCATGATTCGTATTGGTATTCAGTTCTTCGCTCACAAGAAGGGCGGCGGCTCCACCAAGAACGGCCGT
>JAFYVA010000107.1 GCA_017549325.1 Oscillospiraceae bacterium | reverse complement strand
CGCCATACTCCTTCAGAGAGCACTTGCTCTCACGGATACCGATGACTTCCTCCAGCGTATCGTAGGGAGCGCCCACAGGGCTCATCAGCTCGTCGCCGGGCAGCAGGTTGGCAGAGAGGGCCACCGTCAGGGCATGGGTGCCGCAGGTGATCTGGGGACGCACCAGGGCGGCTTCGGTGTGGAACACATCCGCGTAGACCTTTTCCAGATTGTCGCGGCCGATGTCGTCGTAACCGTAACCGGTGGTGGCAGCGAAATGGGTGGCGTTGACCCGGTTGTTCTGCATGGCGGAGAGAACCTTGCCCTGATTGTACTCCGCAATGCCGTCGATGGAGTCGAACCGCTCCCGCAGGTCCCGCAGGACGGCCTCGCCGAATTCATAGACAGCGCGGCTGACGCCCAGCTGTTCGTACATGTTGGTGATTTCCATATTTAAACCTCTTTTTCGGTATTTTTCACACAAATTTATATTATAACATTCACCCTGTCGAAAGGCAAGAGATAAAAGAAAAACGGCACGCTTCATGCGTGCCGTTTTGGCTATGTAGGGATCAGACGCGGATGCCGCCAATGAAATACTTGTTGTAGTATCCGCTGGTCAGGTCGCTGATGATGACACCGTTGCTCTTGGAAGAGGAGGCGTGAATGTGCTGGCCGTTGCCAACATAGATGCCCACATGGGAGCAGGCCTTGCCGGCATTGCGGCTGGGGTCATTGAAGAACACCAGATCGCCGGGCTGCAGTTCGCCGATGCTGTAGACCTTGGTGCCGATGCCGCTCTTCCACTGGGCGGAGGCAGAGTGGGAGAGGGAGTAGCCGTACTGACCGTAAACATACATGGTGAAGCCGGAGCAATCGAAGCCGCCGGGAGCGGCGCCGCCCCATGCGTAACGGGTGCCGAGGTGCTGCATGGCGGTGGCGGCAATCCCAGCGTTGGAGGTGGAAGAGGAGGTCAGGTTCAGGAAATCGCTGCGGATGTAGCCCGTGGTTTCGTCCTCAAAGGTGACAGAAAACCAACCGTCCTCAAAGCCGGTTACGGTAACGACTGTGCCGGTGTCAGCAACCGTCACAACATCACTTTCGGTGGTGGCGGCAGAGCGGACATTGACGCCGCTGCTGTTGACGCGGCCATAGGTTTCAAACATGTTGTCCTTGTCGATGATCAGATAATCGGCAGAGACGTAACCCGTGTTGCCGTTATAGGAAATCTTGTACCAGCTATCGATGGTGTCATCCAAAACGGAGACGGCCACGCCCTTGTTCAACATGGTGACGATGGAGGCAGAGGTGGAGGCTTCTGCCCGCATACGCAGGGAGGAGCCGGTGGTAGCGCCCACGGCAACCGCAATCTCGTCTTCGGCTGCAAAAGCGGAGGCGGTCAGCAGCAGAACGGCTCCTACAGAGAGGAGGAACGCTTTCACTGCTTTTCCTGCAAAGTGTGTCATGGGTGAAATCCTTTCTGTGTCTTTCGTGTAAGGCGGAATTACTTGCCGGACAGAGCGCGCTCCAGCCAGATGGTTGCGACATCCATAGCGGCGTAGAGGCTGTCTTTCTCGCTCTTCTTCACTACGCGGTCACGGGATTTCAGGTTGGGCTCCGTCAGCTGCAGCTGGACGGAAACCTTGGAAGCAACATTCAGATCCTGCTCCTTCTTGGTGTCCAGAATCTGCATCATGATGATATATTTCTCTGCCATCGTTCCGTAATAGATCAGGTTGTCGATCCGGCGGAGGGGATGGCCCTTATACATGAGACCTTCGGTTTTTGCGGTCTTGGTTTCTGCCATGGGAACACTCCTTTTAAAAATTGTAACCAAATTGTAACATATTTTATCCGTTTTGTCAATCATTGCCCCCTGAGGCGGCAGGTGGAAATATCTGCCACGGGTGCGGGGAACAAAAAATCTCCCCGTGAAATCCACGGGGAGACGGACTTTTAAGACTGACCCAAATACCGACGCACCAGAACCTGCAGCAGTTCATCGCGGTCGATCTTGCGGATCAGGGTGCGGGCATTATTGTGATTGGTGATATAGGTGGGATCCTCGGAGAGGATATAGCCCACGATCTGGTTGATGGGATTGTAGCCCTTTTCCTCCAAAGCCTGATAAACGGTGGTCAGGATGTAGTGGATCTCGGCATCCTTATCCAGCGCGAATTTAAACTTACGGGTGAAATCGTCCATACAGCCACCGCCTTTCTTTCTGGTGCCTTAACTTACAATATATTGCTAGTATACTCGTTTTTTGAAAAACTGTAAAGTCAAAAGCGGAAAAAAGCGAAAGAAATTTCGTGTCCCCCGCCACGGCTGCGGCGGGGGACACGGGAATGGGAAATCAGATTCAGCGCAGGACTGCGTTCAGCTCAGAAGCGAGCAGTTCCAGGATGCTCTTCACATCGGCGTCTGCCTCTTCGGCGGTCAGGCTGCGGTCATCGGCACGGAGGGTCAGGTTGAAGGCAACACTCTTCTTGCCCTCGGGGATGCCGGTACCGGTGTAGATATCGAACAGGACCACTTCCTTCAGCAGGCCCTTGGCGCCGCGGCGGATGCAGTTCTCCAGAGCGCCCACGGTGACAGCCTTGTCGCACACGACTGCGATGTCACGGGTGACAGCGGGGAACTTGGGCAGGGGCTGATAGACGGGATCCTCACCGCGGACGGCCATCAGAGCCTCGAAGCTCAGCTCGGCGCAGTAGAACTCGGCGTCCACATCGTAGTTCTTGGCCACCAGAGGATGGATCTGGCCGAAGACGCCGATATACTGCTCGCCGACCCACACGTTGGCGCAGCGGCCGGGATGGTAGGAGGGATTGTCATTGCAGGCCTCGAAGCGGACTTCGCCGGCGCGGATCTCACGCAGCACGGCTTCCACCACGCCCTTCAGGGCGAAGAAGTCCATGTCAGCGCCGTAAGCGCCGATGGAGAGGATCTTGTTCTCCACGGCCAGACCGTCCTCGCCGCCCAGGGCATAGGTGCGGCCGATCTCGTACAGCTTGGCAGACTTGTTGCGGTAGTTATAGTTGCGGGTCAGGATCTCCAGCATGGAGGGCAGTACGGTGGTGCGCATGATGGAGGTGTCCTCGCCCAGAGGATTCAGGATCTTGAAGGAGGCACGGCGGGGATCGTTCTCGGCCCAGCGGATCTTGTCATAGTAGGTGGGGGAGATGAAGGAGTAGGTGATGATCTCATCGTGACCGCAGGTACGGCACACGCTGCCCAGAGTCTGCTCCAGCTTCTGTGCGGGAGAGTAACCGCCGCGGGTGGTCTCGCCGGAAACCAGGGTGCAGGGGATGTTGTTGTAACCGTAGAAACGGGCCACTTCCTCGGCCAGGTCTGCCATGCGCAGGACATCGCCGCGCCAGGAGGGAACGGTGACCTGATCGCCCTCGACCTCGAAGCCGACGCTCTTTAGGATGCGAACCATCTCATCGGCAGCTACATCGGTGCCCAGCAGATCGTTGATCTTCTCGGGCTCCAGAGTCAGCACGGTGGGGTTGGGAACGAAGTTCAGAATGTCGATGACGCCGTCCACCACTTCGCCGGCGCCCAGCATCTCAACCAGCTCGCAGGCGCGGTCAACGGCAGGCAGGGTGTTCAGGATGTCCAGACCCTTCTCGAACTTGGCGGAAGCCTCGGTACGCATGCCCAGAGCCAGAGCGCCCTTGCGGATGCAGGTGCCGTTGAAGTTGGCGGACTCGAAGACCACATCCACGGTGTCCTCCACGATCTCGGAGTTCAGACCGCCCATGATGCCGGCCAGACCCACGGCGCGGGTCTCATCAGCGATGACCAGATGGTCGGCGGTCAGCTTGCGGACGTTGCCGTCCAGAGTGGTCAGCTCTTCGCCTTCCTCTGCGCGGCGGACAATGATCTTGCCGCCCTTCACATAGCGGTAGTCGAAGGCGTGCATGGGCTGGCCGTACTCCAGCATGACATAGTTGGTGATGTCAACGATGTTGTTGATGGGACGCACACCCATGGCGCGCAGACGCTCGCGCATCCACTTGGGGGAGGGAGCGATCTTCACATTGCGGACCATGCGGGCGGTATAGCGGGGGCACAGGTCGGCGGCGGGAGTCTCCACATCCAGCAGCTCGAACAGGTTGCCCTCGGCGCCGCCCTTGACCTCGGGGGTGTGGAGGCGCAGCTCGGCATTGAAGGTGGCGGCGGCCTCGCGGGCCAGGCCGATGATGCTCAGGCAGTCGGGGCGGTTGGGAGTGATCTCAAACTCCACCACATGGTCGTCAGCGCCGATGACGGGCTTGATGTCATCGCCGGGGGCGATGCCTTCCTCGTGCAGGACGAAGATGCCGTCAGCGATGCAGTGGGGGAACTCCTTCTGCTCGGCGTGCAGGTCGGCCAGGGTGCAGATGGAGGCGGACTTGGTGTTGTAAGCCACCAGATCGTCCACATGGATGTTCTGGCAGGGAGTGACCACTTCGGCGCCGTCCTTGCCGTCGTCCAGAGTGACCTTCCACAGGTTCACGCCGGCGTTCTCAACGGCGGTTGCCTTGGCGGCCACCACGGGGCCGTAGATCTTGTGGCCGGCAGCGATGTCGGCGGGGATGGAGGGCTTCTCGGGGTCGAGAGCCTTGTAGTCGTTCAGGATGGCGGCAGCGGTGATAACGGCGTAGGGGAAGTCACGCTCGTCCAGAGCCAGTTCCTTCAGGGAGCACAGCATACCGAAGGACTTGACGCCGCGCAGCTTACCCTTTTCAATCTTGATGCCGCCGGGCAGCAGGGACTTGTGCTTGGCAACGGGAACCAGATCACCCACATGGATGTTCCATGCGCCGGTGACGATCTGAACGGGCTCGGCTTCGCCCACGTCCAGCTGGCAGATCCACATATGGTCGGAGTCGGGGTGACGCTCCATGGAGAGCAGCTTGCCCACCACAACGTTGGAGATCTCGGCACCCAGATCGGCGGTGGTCTCAACCTTGGAGCCGGACAGGGTCAGAGCCTCGGCAAAATCTT
>JAFYVA010000106.1 GCA_017549325.1 Oscillospiraceae bacterium | reverse complement strand
GGCGTAGTCATAAACACTTACGCCGGCCTGCCAACCGTTTTCCGTGGGGGTAAGGTAGCAGCCGTAGCGGCTCAGCCGCAGATCATAGGGGAGCTGCGCCTCCTCCATCAGCTGTCCCTTTTGGTAGTATTTCACGCTGAGGGTGGCCTGCTCCAGATTTCCGAAGCGGTAGCGGGTGTAGAGTTCGGCGCTGTCCTTCATCGTCTTCCAACTGTTTTCGCAGGTCATATAGATGATATCTCCAAAGCGGCGGAGATTGTCGGCAGCCATTACAAGGGGATTTTCGTAGGCGAGGCCGCTGCCTTGTTCCCGTGCAGATTTCTCATCACCGTAGAACTCCAGTCGGATGGCAGCGGTGCGCTCGGGATAGTAGCGCAGCATATTCGCTGTCAGCTCGTCTCCGGCGGGAATGCTCATGTGCTCTCCTGCGCGGAAGATCATCAGCATCACGCTGTCATCCACGGCGAGCTTTACAGGCTCGGGCATATTGGGGGTCGACCAACCGTACAGCTCATAGCTATAGCCTGTGGTGACATCAAAGACGATCTCCTGCTTGCCGATGCTGCCCTCTATCGTTACGACAATATCGTAATCGCGGGAGTCCAACCCTTTAAGACGGGGCTCGACCTTGATATGCTCTACCGCCGAAGCGGGGAACACACGATCCTCCACCTGCAGCAGTTCGCCGTCCTGATACACATCGCAGACAAGGCGGACAGTGGTGATGGTCTTATCATAGCGGAGGCGGAAATCTTCATTCATGGGCTCGGCGCTGCCGGCGCGGATATAGCTGCTGCCGGGTACGCTGCCTCCAAAGGTGAACACGGCGGCGAAAATCAGGATCACGGCGGCAAAGAATACGGCGGCAGCCTTCGTTTGGGGCTTTTCGGCGATCAGCACGATGCGCTCACGCAAGCCACGCTTGCTGCCCGTCATGGTGGTGGCGTTCAGCAGCAGGTCACGCCCGCCGCCGCGGCAGCTAAGGCCGATAAGGGTGCGCCCGTAGTCGGTGCGCTGCCCCTCACCCAAGAGGGCGATGGCGGCTTCATCACAGGCCAGTTCTGCGTCACGGCGGGACAATGCTGCCGCCCACCAAACCAGCGGGTTATACCAATGGAGCGCCAGCGCCGCGGCGCGGAAGATGCCCCAAATATGGTCGCCGTGGCGATAGTGGCTCAGTTCATGGCTCAGCACATGGCGCAGGGCAACTTCGTCCGCCGCCACGGTGGGGGTCACATAGATGGCGGGGGCAATGAGCCCGTGGAGGCAGGGGGTCTCCACCACATGGGAAACGTAGACAGGGCGGGGACAATCCACCTCCAACCGCTGCCGCGAGCGGCGCAGACGGTGGGTGAACACCACGTTGACACCGGCAAACCACACCGCCACAAGGGCGATGCCTGCGATCCACGCAGGACGGAGGATGTTTTTGCCGAAGTTCTTCACATTACTGGAGCGCTGCCAGCGGGAGAACTCCTCCTCGTCGGCGCTGTAGTCCACGATGGTGTGGGTGTCCGCCCAGTCGTTGATCTCCATGTTGTATACATAGTCGTGCATGATGCCCAGCACGCTGCCGTCATCGGCGTGTTCCACGGCGTCTACATATTCCAACCGCTCCAAATCCTGTGAAAGCTGCGTGTTCTCCACCACCGTTGCGGCAGAGAAGGGGATATGCATCACCGAGCCCGGGACAAGCAGGCGCACCAGCACCACCAGCCACAGGGCGTAGCCAATGGCGGGGGAGACCTTGCCCCGCAGGGCGAAGCGCAGGACGATGACCGCCACAATGAGGAGGGAGGAGGAAATGATCCAGTTCAGCATCATAGCGACCCCTCCTTACTGCCGCTCCTCGGCGCGGCGCAGAATTTCGTACAGCTCATCGATCTCCTTTTGTGTGAGATTTTGTTTTTCCGTCATGGCGCTGACCATGGCGGAGAGGGAGCCGCGATAGACACGGTGGAGAAAATCGTCTGTCTCCTGATGCACCGCATTTTGGCGGGAGACGAGGGGGGTATAGGTCTTGATGCCGTCCTTGCTCTCGCCACAGGCGATAATGCCCTTTTCCGTCATGCGCCGCAGCATGGTGAGGGTGGTGCTGCGGCTCCAGCCCGCGTGGGATTGCAGATATTCCACCGCCTCCCGGCCTGTGACACTGCCACGCGCCCACAGACATTCCATCAGTTTCCATTCCGTCGGAGTCACATGATGCTCCATGTCGGTCACCTCCATAGTTTACAGTGTAAACACATGATAGCACAGGCTGTTTACATTGTCAACAGGGTATTGTTTCCTGCGATTTTCCCGCCTTGACGAATTTGTGGAGAGATGATAAAATAAATCATTATTTTATCCGTAAGGAGCATTTATCATGAAGAAAATTGGCGTTTTGCCATTGGCATTTACGTATGTCGGCAGTTTTCTGGGTGCGGGCTTTGTGTCCGGTCAGGAGCTGTGGCAGTTTTTTGGCTCGTTTGGTGGCTGGGGCTTTTTAGGCTTTGCCATGGCAGCAGCACTGTTTGTCTTTTTTGGCATCGTGCTGATGCGTCTGACGCAGATGACCGGTTACACGGAGTTGGATCGCCTGCTGGTTCCCTGGGAGCGGGCAACCTGGCTGCGTAAGGCTGCCGGTGTGGTCGCGGCACTGTTCCTCTTCTGCGTTGTGGTGCTGATGGCTGCCGGTGTAGGCGCTTTGTTCCAGCAGCTCTTCAATGTACCCGCCTGGGTTAGCAGCGCGATCTTTACGGTGATCGTGGCGATCATTGCGCTGTTCGGCGTGAGCGGTATGGTCAATGCCTTTTCCATGCTGATCCCCGTGCTGACGATCGCCGCCATCCTGTTTGCGATCTTTGCATGGGCTAAGTTCGATACATCGCTGCTCCTCAAGATGCAGGTGGTCAATGAAAATCCGCTGATGCCCAACTGGGTGATTGCTGCACTGACCTTCGTATCGTACAACCTGCTGGGCGGTATCGGTATTATGGTACCGACTGCACCGCTGATTAAGAAAAAATCCACCATTTTTGCGGGAATGGGACTCAGCGGCGTGATGCTGATCTTTATCGCCTATTGCATCCTCTCCTCTGTGTGCATCTATCCCCCTGCCATCGCACAGGAGCTGCCCATGGTGGCAGTGGTCAGCGAGCTGCTGGCGATTCTCGGCAGCGTGTACGGTGTACTGCTGGCGCTGGCGATGTTCTGCAACTCTCTGGGCTCTCTTGTGGCGCTCATCACCCACATGAAGCAGCATATTGCCTTTGTCCAGAACCGTGAAAAGCTGCTGCTTGTCTTTTTGGCCGTGGTGAGTTGGGCTGCCAGCCTCTTCGGATTCGGCGATATCATCGGCGTGATTTACCCGTTGTTCGGATATGCCAGCATCGTTTTCCTTGTGACGATGGTCATTCATTTCTTCCAGTGCCGTCGTAAGTTGAAAAGGGGATAACGAATGGAAGCAATTAAGAATTATCTGCTCTCGCCTCCTTTTTGGATCAGTGTTTTGACGCTGATCTTGTCGGTGGTCGCATGGAAGGTTGTTCGTGTCTTTTTGCGAAAGGTCTTAAAAACGGCCAACGAGAAAAAGGGACCTACCAATCTCCGTGTTGTGAATACCGCTGTTAAGAGCGCCTATGTGTTGCTGGTTGCCGCTGTGATCCTGCAGATCAACGGAATCAATATCGGTACGCTCTTTACCGGTCTTGGTGTTGCCGGTATCATCGTCGGTTTTGCCCTACAGGATATCCTGAAGGATTTGATGATGGGTACCAGCATTATGTGGGACAAGTTCTTTGCCGAGGGCGACTATATCTGCTATGGCGGCAAAGAGGGCAAGGTGGTGGAGTTCAACGCAAAGGTGACAAAGATGTACAGCTTTGTCGACGATGCAATTCTTACCATCAGCAACCGCAACATTACTGAGATCAGCATGGCCAGTACACTTGTCGGCATCACCGTGCCGGCACCTTATGAAGAGCCGCTGTCGCATATCCGCCAGGCAATGGCAGAAATCGTGCGCCGTGCAAAAGAACTACCCGGTGTGGAGGATGCCGAGTTCCTGGGAACCGATGAGTTTGCAGACAGCGCCATCAACTATAAGCTGCTGCTGCACTGCACCGATCCGTCCAAAAAGGGTGCTTCCCGCCGCGGTACACTGGATATCGTGCAGGAGGTATTCGCTGAGGAAAAGATCACCATTCCGTATCCTCAGATGGATGTGCATTTGAGCAAGTAAATAAGAAAACCGGAGCGAATTCGCTCCGGTTTTTTCGTTACATAGAAAAGAGAATATCGGCATAGGTGGGGAAGGGCCAGTGCTTTGCAGCGGCCAATTTCTCCAACTCGTTGATCAGTTCGCTCATCTTGCGGCGCTTGGCGTCCACCTGATCGCGATAATACTTGGCAGCGCGCAAACCGCCGTCCGTTGCAGGAGCCTTGTTCAAAGCCTGCTCCAATGCACTGCAGGCACTAAAAAGCTTGGCAGAGAGCTCCGACATACGGCGCAGGGCAGCGGTCTCGGTGGTGACGGGAACGGAGATACCGCAGTTCTGCTTATGGAAGATCGCGGTAGCCAGTTCATCGGTGCAAGTAGTGATTGCGGGGAGGATATGACGGCGGGTCATCTCCAGCAGGGTGTTGCCCTCAATGGCCATGATCTTGCAGTAGTTCTCCAGATGGATCTCGTAGCGAGCCTCCAGCTCAGCGCGGGTCAAGATTCCGTGACGACCGAAGAGGTCGATGTTCCTCTTGTCAATATAGGCAGGCAGTGCCTCTACCGTATTACGGAGGTTGCTCAAGCCGCGGCGCTTGGCCTCTTCCATCCATTCTTCGCCGTAGCCGTTGCCGTTAAAGATGATGCGGCAGTGGTTGGTGAAGGTCTCGCGCAGCAACTGCTGCAGAGCAGCCTGGAAGTCATCCGCCTTTTCCAGCACCTCGGCAAAACGGCACAGTTCGTCGGCCATCATGGTGTTGAGCACGGCGGTGGGGCTGGCAATGGACTGGCTGGAGCCCACCATACGGAACTCAAACTTGTTACCGGTAAAGGCGATAGGAGAGGTACGGTTACGGTCGGTGGTATCCTGCGGAATCTCAGGAAGGGTATCCACGCCGATCTGTAGCTTGCGCTTTGCAACTTCCACATACTCCTCGCCGCTGATGATGGAATCGAGGATGGCGGTCAGCTCGTCACCGAGGAATACGGACAGGACAGCCGGAGGAGCCTCGTGACCGCCCAGACGGCAGTCGTTGCCGGGATAGGCCACACAGCAGCGCAGCATGTCCTGATACTCGTCAACGCCCTTGATAAACGCGGCAAGGAACAGCAGGAACTGAGCATTCTGGCTGGGGGTCTTGCCGGGCTTGAGGAGGTTTTCCCCCTCATCGGTGCACAGAGACCAGTTGTCGTGCTTACCGCTGCCGTTGACACCGTCGAAAGGCTTTTCGTGGAGCAGGCAGACGAAGTTATGGCGGCCTGCCACCGTTTTGAGGATCTCCATGGTCAGCTGGTTCTGATCGCAGGCGGTGTTGGCATCGCAGTAGATGGGTGCTACCTCATGCTGGCAGGGTGCTGCCTCATTGTGCTCGGTCTTGGCAAAGACACCCAGCTTCCACAGCTCTTCGTCCAGTTCATGCATAAAGGCGGCAACGCGGGGCTTGATAGAACCGTAGTAGTGGTCGTCAAGCTCTTGACCCTTGGGAGGCTTGGCACCAAAGAGGGTGCGGCCACACAGCTTCAGATCCAGACGCTTACGGTAATCCTCCTTGTCAATGAGGAAATACTCCTGCTCGGCACCCACCTGAGGAACGACATGCTGAACCGTGGTGTTGCCAAAGAGTCGCAGGATACGCAGGCTCTGACGCTCCAGTGCGCGCATGGAGCGCAGCAGGGGCGTTTTCTTATCCAGCGTCTGGCCGGAGTAGGAGCAGAAGATGGTGGGAATGTAGAGGGTGCGATCCTTGACAAAGGCATAGGAGGTGGGGTCCCAGGCGGTATAGCCGCGCGCCTCAAAGGTAGCGCGGAGGCCGCCGGAGGGGAAGGAAGATGCGTCGGCCTCACCCTGGCTGAGCTCCTTGCCGGACAGTTCCATCACAATGCCGCCGCGTCCGTCGGGGACGATGAAGCTGTCATGCTTTTCGGCGGTAAAGCCCGTCATGGGCTGGAACCAGTGGGTAAAATGGGTAGCACCCTGTTCGATGGCCCAATCCTTCATGGCGGTGGCGATACCATCGGCAATATCACGGCTCAAGGAAGTACCCTGTGCAAGGCACTGTCGCCACGCACGGTACAGTTCGGGGGAGAGACGCTGACGCATTTTCTCCTCGTTAAAGACCATGCTGCCAAACAGAGCGGGCACATTATTCGTAAGCTTATCCATTGCAGTAACTCCTTTCGCCATCGAAAGACGGGTTGTTTCTCGTTTGTAAAATCAGTTCAGCTTGGCAAGGCCGGCGCGCAGGCGGCGCAGGCACTCGTCGCGGCCGAGGATGTGGCAGATTTCTACAGCGCCGCCGGGGGTGACAGCCTTTCCGGCAGCGGCGATACGGACAGGCCACATCAGGGTGGCGTTCTTCACCTCCAGAGAGGTGGCCAGATCGATCAGACCGTTATGGATGGACTCGTTATCCCACTGGGGCAGGTTCTCCAGCATGGGAATGGCCTTCTCCAGCATATCGCGGCATACATCGGGATTGGTTTTGGACTTTTTGTTGGTGAACAGTTCGATATCATACTCGGGGCAGACATCAAAGAAATCCACCTTCTCAGGAATATCGGTCAGATGCTCGCAACGGACCTGCAACAGGGCGGCGATGGCGGCGATATCAAAATCGCCCTTCACACTCTGGCGGATATAGGGAGCGGCCACCTCGGCGAAAGCCTCGGGAGCCATGGCGCGCAGATACACAGCGTTGAAATGGTCCAGCTTGGCGATGTCGAAGATAGCGGGGGACTTGGAGATACCGGTCATGTCGAAGATGCGGCTCAGCTCCTCTAGAGAGAAGATCTCCTGCTCAGCGTATTCGCCGCGGGGAGACCAGCCCAGCAGCGTGACATAGTTGAGAATGGCCTCGGTGAGATAGCCGCGGGCCTTCAGATCCTCGTAGCTGGGATCGCCATGGCGCTTGGACATCTTGTTCTGTGCATCGCGCATGACGGGGGAGCAGTGAACATAGGTGGGAACTTCCCAGCCGAAGGCTTCATACAGCAGATTGTACTTGGGAGCGGAGGAGAGGTACTCGCTGCCGCGTACCACATGGGTGATGCCCATCAGGTGATCGTCGATCACATTGGCGAAGTTATAGGTGGGCAGGCCGTCGCGCTTGAGAAGAACCTGATCGTCCAGCGTGGAGTTTTCCACGGTGATATCGCCGAAGATGGCGTCGCTGAATGTGGTGCTGCCCTCTGCGGGGATGCGCTGACGGATGACATAGGGCTCACCGGCTGCAACGCGGGCTTTGGCCTCTTCCAGAGGCAGGTCACGGCAGGGATCGGCAGCGCGCTGGAAATCGCCGCTGTCCTCTTCGGACTCGCTCTTCTCGCAGAAGCAGTAGTAAGCGCCGCCCTTTTCCACCAGCAGCTCGGCGTACTTACCGTAGGTATCACGGCGCTCGGACTGGATATAGGGAGCCACGGGGCCGCCGACATCGGGACCTTCATCGTGGTTGAGACCACACTCGGCCATGGTGCGGTAGATCACATCCACCGCGCCCTCTACCAAACGGCCCTGATCGGTATCCTCAATACGCAGGATAAAGGTACCGTTATTGGCACGGGCAATGAGCCAGGTATAGAGCGCCGTGCGCAGGTTGCCCACATGCATATAACCGGTGGGGGAGGGAGCGAAACGGGTACGCACCTTTCCACGGGGAATTTTTTCTTCCATCTGGGTAAAATAGGTCATATCAAGAGCCATTTTTTTCTCCTCCTGGGGTGAATTGAATAAATTGCATAAAATCACTCATAACATTATATTTCATCTACAAAAAAAGTCAATCATTATCACCATATTTGCATACCTTTTCCGTTGCATTTTCTTTCAGAAGATGGTAGAATAATCGGGAATGAATACTGGGGGCTTGTGGCCCGCAGATGAAACGAGGTATACCACTATGGAACAGGTTAAGAAAAAGCGTATATTCAGCGGTATTCAGCCCTCCGGTGAGCTGACGCTGGGTTCGTATATGGGTGCGATCAAGAACTGGGTCGCCCTGCAGGATGAGTACGATTGCCTTTACTGCATCGTGGATATGCACGCCATCACCGTGCGTCAGGATCCTGCTCTTCTGCGTAAGCGCAGCATCGACCAGCTGGCACAGTACATCGCCTGCGGTCTTGATCCCGAGAAGAATATCATGTTTATCCAGAGCCATGTGCCCCAGCATGCAGAACTGGGCTGGATCCTTAACTGCTATACCCAGTTTGGTGAGCTGAGCCGCATGACGCAGTTCAAGGCCAAGGCTGCACAGCATGCAGACAACATTACGGCAGGCCTGTTTACTTACCCCGTGCTGATGGCTTCCGATATTCTGCTGTATCAGGCCGACCTTGTCCCCGTGGGTGAGGATCAGCGCCAGCATGTTGAGCTGACCCGTGACATCGCACAGCGCTTCAACAGTGTCTATTCCGACACCTTCACGCTGCCCGAGTCCTTCATTCCTAAGATGGGTGCCCGTGTCATGTCTCTGGATGACCCCACCACCAAGATGAGCAAGTCTTTGCCCGATGGCTGCGTGAACCTGATGGATGCCCCTGAGGTCATCATGAAGAAGTTCAAGCGCGCCGTTACCGACTGTGAGATGGCCGTGAAGTTCGATAAGGAGAACAAGGCCGGTATCTCCAACCTGCTGACCATTTACTGCGCCGCTACCGGCAAGACCATCGAAGAGGCTGAGGCTGAGTTCGCCGGTCAGGGATACGGCGTGTTCAAGCCCGCCGTCGGCGAAGCCGTGGTGGAGTTGCTCCGTCCCATCCGCGAGGAGAGTCAGCGCATCATGTCCGACAAGGCATATCTGGAGGGTGTTTACAAAACCGGTGCCGAGCGCGCCCGTTATCTTGCTCAGAAGACCCTCAGCAAGGTGCAGCGCAAGGTGGGCTTTGTTGCCCGATAAATTTGCACGACGGTGTCATTCGGCACTGCGTATATAGAATTGAGTTACCTCAAAAATCACAAGAGAAAGGAAAATCATCACTATGATTTACACGACCGAGGTTCAGCATATGTGCCCCGTGGCTAAGGGTGCGTACCATGGTCCCGCTCCTATCCCCGAGGAGGGCAAGTGGGTTCAGGCAAAGCAGATTTCCGACATTTCCGGCTTTACTCACGGTGTGGGTTGGTGTGCTCCTCAGCAGGGCGCCTGCAAGCTCACCCTGAATGTGAAGAATGGCATTATTGAAGAGGCTCTGGTGGAGACTCTGGGCTGCTCCGGTATGACCCACAGTGCTGCTATGGCTTCTGAGATCCTCATCGGCAAGACGCTGCTGGAGGCTCTGAACACCGACCTGGTGTGTGATGCCATCAATACCGCCATGCGCGAGCTGTTCCTGCAGATCGTCTATGGCCGTACCCAGTCTGCCTTCTCCGAGAACGGTCTGGCTGTCGGCGCCTCTCTGGAGGATCTGGGTAAGGGTCTGCGTTCTCAGGTGGGTACCATGTTTGCCACCCGTGAGAAGGGCCCCCGCTATCTGGAGATGGCCGAGGGTTACTGCACCCGCATCGCTCTGAACAAGAACGATGAGATCATCGGTTACGAGTTCGTGAACCTGGGCAAGATGATGGACGCTGTCAAGAAGGGCGTCGATGCCAACGAGGCCATCGAGAAGGCCAAGGGTCACTACGGTCAGTTTGAGAACGCGGCGAAGTACATCGATCCGCGTCACGAGTAAGGAAGGGAGGACGTAATTATGGCTCTGTTTGAAAGCTACGAGAGAAGAATTGATAAGATCAATGGCGTCCTCGCTCAGTACGGTATTGCTTCCGTTGAGGAGTGCCTGGATATCTGCAAGGAGAAGGGCTTCAATCCCTATGAGATCGTCAAGGGTATCCAGCCCATCTGCTTTGAGAACGCCTGCTGGGCTTACACCGTGGGCGCTGCTATCGCTTTGAAGTCCGGTGTTAAGACCGCGGCTGACGCTGCTAAGTGCATCGGTATCGGCTTGCAGGCGTTCTGCATTGACGGCTCTGTCGCCGAGGATCGTAAGGTCGGTATCGGCCACGGTAACCTGGGCGCCATGCTGCTGAGCAACGAGTCTAAGTGCTTCGCATTCCTGGCCGGCCACGAGTCCTTCGCTGCCGCTGAGGGTGCTATCGGTATCGTGCGCAACGCCAACAAGGCCCGCAAGGAGCCCCTGCGCGTGATCCTGAACGGTCTGGGCAAGGATGCTGCACAGATCATCTCCCGCATCAACGGTTTCACCTATGTGCAGACCCAGTTTGACTACGCCTCCGGCAAGGTCAACATCGTCAAGGAGACCGCCTACAGTGACGGTGAGCGCGCCAATGTCCGTTGCTACGGTGCTGACGACGTCCGTGAGGGCGTGGCCATCATGCACCTCGAGGGCGTGGATGTGTCCATCACCGGCAACTCCACCAACCCCACTCGCTTCCAGCATCCCGTTGCCGGCACTTACAAGAAGGAGTGCATCGAGCAGGGTAAGAAGTACTTCTCCGTCGCTTCCGGCGGTGGTACCGGCCGTACCCTGCATCCCGACAACATGGCTGCAGGCCCCGCTTCTTACGGCCTGACCGATACCATGGGTCGTATGCACGGCGACGCTCAGTTCGCCGGTTCCTCCTCTGTGCCCGCCCACGTTGAGATGATGGGCTTCCTGGGCATGGGCAACAACCCCATGGTCGGCGCTACTGTCGCCGTTGCCGTGGCAGTTGAGGAGTCTATGAAGTAATTTCACTTTACAGGCGAACACAAAAAGCCACCCGAATTCGGGTGGCTTTTTACTTTACAAAATCAGCAATAACCCCAATGCGATCAGTAGCTCCTCGTCTGCCTTCTGATGCCATAGAAAAAACAAAAGCCCTAATAGCAGCAAGTCTCCCGAATCCAGATCGCCCAGATGAAGCGATTCCAGAACACGGTTTACAAAGTTTGTCTCCGGCGGCCGCCGGGGAGGGTGCTGTGGCTTTGGCGGCGGTTTGGGAGGAGGCGGCGGTGGCGGCTTTGGCTGTGTGCCGGAATGCTGGCACGGTGGCTCGGGGCGAGGAAGAGGCTTTTGCTGCGACGGTCTTTGCTGCTGCGGGGATGGTTGCAGCGGTTTTGTGTGCTGAATTTGGCCGCAGTTTATGTTTTGCGGCCTTCCTTGAAATGAATAGGGAGGACAGTCGTTATACAAGTTCCAGGCCTCCCTCCGTCAAGAACTTTTTCCCCACGCAAATGAGGTGCGCCAGTTTTACAGCCCGTTCTACTTTCGGTTGTCGCTCCGGCTTGAGATAGGGGCGCAGCGAGGTGAGAAATTGCATGGTCTCACTGCTGCTGTCTTGCCGCAATTCCTGTAGGAGCGGCAAGAATTTTAACAACATCATGGGGTCGAAGTCGCTTGAGGCATCTGCTTGCGGTTGTGGATCGGGTTCGGGAGGCGGAGGAGGCGTATTGCCGCCGCCAGAGAGCTGCTGAGCCAACGCCATGATACGGCCCATGGCTTCCGGATCATTTAACAACGCATTGAGTTTGCTGTCCATATCCTCCATGATGCCGCCTCCTTTCCGATTATGTGTTTTTTAATTGCCGCGCCAGTCGCTGCAGCAGTGCACGGCCTTCTGCGGTGCCCATTACATTTTTAATGAGTGCCGTCATTTCGGCATAGTTGCCGTTTTTACCGGCCTCCGTGGCGTGATGAAAGGCGTTTGCATTATTCTTTTGCAGTATCGCCATCAGCGCCTGTCCGTCCGGCGATTGGGAGAGCTTTTCCAATGCTTGCGGGGTAAGGTTCATCGATTTGGAAAGTGCCTGCAGATCCATATTCCCACCTCCATAGGGCAGTATATGATATCTGTAAATAAATCGTGCCTGTCCAATCAGGACAGGCACGATTTATGTGATAGAGTTATTTCAGAACAGACTTTCCATATTTGCATACATCGGCAAGCGCACAGAGGCCGCACTGGGGGCCGCGAGCCATACAAACGGCGCGGCCATGGAGCACCATGCGGTGGCAGAAATCATTGGACTCCTCGGGAGGGATCACCTTACGCAGCTGCATTTCTACCTTCAGCGGGTCTTTGCTGCCGTCAGTGATGCCAAGACGGCCTGTGATGCGGATACAGTGGGTGTCACAGACATACCCCTCTTTTCTGTAGATATCGCCCAGAATCAAATTGGCGGTCTTGCGGCCTACGCCGGGGAGCTTCAGCAGTTCCTCCATCGTATCGGGGACTTTGCCGCCGTATTCACGAAGCAGCATCTGGGCACAGAGTACCATATCGCGGGCTTTGGCGCGCCAGAAACCGCAGGAGTGTACATATTCGCCTACCTCATCCACATCTGCCTCGGCAAAGGCCTCCAAAGAAGGGTAGCGCGCGAAGAGGGCAGGGGTCACCAGATTGACACGGGCATCGGTACACTGGGCCGCCAAACGCACGGAGAAAAGCAGTTCGTAGTCCTTCTGATATTCCAGCGAGCACTCCGCGCCGGGGTATAATTCTTTGAGTCGGTCGATGATGGTCTTGATGTCTTTTTTTATCTTCATGTGTCGATCACCTCGTTCTTTATTCTATCAGAGGTTGCGAAAAAAAGCAATTGGTGCTATACTGTTACGAAAGAAGTTTAGGGAGGTGAGGCTATGCGCCCTCTGGCAGACAAAATACGGCCCCAGACGCTGGAAGAAGTTGCAGGGCAGAAGCATCTGTTGGGTGAGGGGGCGTTGCTGCGCCGTCTGATCGAGAACGGAGCCGAGGCGAACTTTATTTTCTACGGCCCCTCCGGCACCGGAAAGACCACCATTGCCAATATTATCGCCAAGCGTACCAACAAGGCGCTGTACCACCTCAACGCCACCACTGCTTCACTGCAGGATGTGAAGGCCATCATTGCCGATGTGGACACCATGCTGGCGCCCAACGGCATATTGCTATATCTGGATGAGATACAGTACTTCAACAAGAAACAGCAGCAGAGTTTGCTGGAATTTCTGGAGAACGGTAAGATCACGCTGATTGCCAGTACCACGGATAACCCATATTTCTGCATCTATAACGCGTTGCTCTCCCGCAGTACGGTGTTTGAATTCAAGCCCCTGACAGCAGAGGATACGCTGGTGGCGGTGCTCCGTGCCTTACATATCGTCAAAGAACGCTGTGATCTACCCTTTGGCTGGGAAGACGATGTACCTATGACCATTGCCAAGGGCTGCGGCGGTGATGTGCGTAAGGCAATCACAGCGGTGGAATTGCTGTATCAATCTGCCTTGCCTAAGGACGGTGCGCTGCTGGTGACGGTAGAGAGCGCACAGCAGGTTTCACAGCGCAGCGCCATGCGCTATGACCGTGACGGTGATGAGCATTTCGATCTGCTTTCGGCACTGCAAAAGTCTATCCGCGGTTCCGATCCCGATGCAGCGGTCTACTATCTCGGCCGTTTACTGGTGGCTGGTGATCTGCTTTCGCCCTGCCGCCGCCTGCTGGTAATTGCGGCTGAGGATGTGGGTCTGGCCTATCCGCAGGCTATTGCCATCACCAAGGCGTGCGTGGATTCGGCGCTGCAGCTTGGTTTACCGGAGGCGCGTCTGCCTCTTGCAGAAGCCGCGATTTTACTGGCTACCGCCCCGAAGTCCAATGCAGCGCACGATGCCATCATTGCGGCTATGACGGACATTGAGCACGGTGCCATGGGCTCGATCCCGCGGCACTTGCAGAATGTTCATGCCGACAGTGCCGGAACAGGGCAGGTGGAGAAGTATAAGTACCCCCACAGCTATCCCCATCACTATGTAGCACAGCGGTATCTCCCCGAGGAGCTGGGTGAGCGGCACTACTATGAATACGGCGACAATAAGACCGAACAGGCCGCCAAGCGGTACTGGGATGAGATCAAGAAGGGATAAGCTATGGAACTGCAACTGCACGATATTCTGGAGCTGAAAAAGGATCACCCCTGTGGCGCTCGCCGCTGGGAGGTGCTGCGCGTGGGTATGGATATCAAAATGAAGTGCCTCGGCTGTGGCCATGAGGTAATGCACCCCCGTCGCAAAATAGAAAAGATGATCAAACGCATTGTACCCAAGGAGGAAGTATAAGTGAAAAAGAAGAAAAAGCGCAATATCACGCAAATTGCCGCCGGTGCCATTGCCGGACTCTTGGCGCTGCTTCTGTTGGTGTCCCTGATCCTGCCGTATGTGTAAGAGGGAAGAGCGATGAAACACTATATTATTGCCAAATACAATGAAAAGGTTACCGATAAAGCGGCGCTGTTGCCCCGCATTCGGGAGATCTTCTCGGCGGCGTCTTCTATCGACGGTGTTCACGGTGCGGAGGTGTATCCTTGCTGCATTGACCGCGAGAATCGCTACGATGTGATGATCGTGGTGGAGATGGAGAAGGAGGCCCTGCCCAACTACGATGTTTCCGAAATGCATCATATCTGGAAAGACGAATTTACGCATCTTTTGGAGAAAAAAGCAATTTTTGATCACGAGTCATGATAAAAAGTCCCTGTTGGAGCAGTCCAACAGGGACTTTTTGTGACAGGATTTGTATCTCCTGCATCGTATAATAATCTGGCGAGGTGAGGGAAATGACAGTGGTCTATATCGATCGCGTATTTGTGCTGAACGCGCTGGTGGATTACCTGCTGCTGTTGACCACTGCTTCGATGGCAGGTGTACCGCTGCGGCGGTTACGGTTTATGCTTCTTTCGCTGCTGGGGGGCGTGTATGCTGTCAGCACCTTTCCGGTTCCGGAACTGGCGAGGCCGGTGGTGCGTGTGGTGTTTGGCGCTACGATAGGGATGCTTGCCTTTTGCCGTGAGCGCCGTCCGTGGCGGATTACCGCCTTGTTCTTTTTAGTGTCCGGTGCCTTGGCAGGACTGATGCTGGCACTGGGATTGGCTGTCGGTTCGCCCACCGGAATTATGCAGCGGATCTATTATGCCGATATGTCATGGGGAGTTTTATCGGGAAGCAGCGCTCTGTTCTACGGATTGCTGCATTTGCTGTTTCGGCAAGGGGCGCGATATGGAGGAGGAGACACAGTGGATATTACGATTTCAATAAAAGGGCGGCACTGTCGGGTGCGAGCATTACGCGACAGCGGGAATACATTGCGCGACCCTGTCCGGGGACAGCCGGTGCTCGTGGTCGAGACTGCTGCCATAACCCCGCTTTTGGAGGAAAAGATTTCACAGATACTGCGCTCAAACAGTTCTGTTGAGGTGAAAATGGCACAAATCAGTGAAAAGTGTTTAGACTTTACATTGCTTTCATACCAATGTATTGGCGAGCATACCGGTTTACTGCTGGCGGTACGAAGCGACTATTTACAAATTGGAAAACACACGATACCACGGGCGCTGGTAGCATTGAGTGATATGCCGATTGGAAACGGATGCCACGCGCTTTGGGGAGGCAGAGAGGAGGCAGGAGAGGCGAATGCTGCAACGGATCAGGACATGGATCAATCGCTTACTGCGGTGGATCGCGCCGGATAGAATCTTTTACATAGGCGGCAGCGATACACTCCCGCCGCCATTGCCCCGCGAAGAGGAGGCCGATTTATTAGAGCGGATGGCATCAGGAGACGAAAGTGTTCGCAGCGTTTTGATAGAGCGCAACCTTCGTCTGGTGGTGTATATTGCGAAACGCTTTGACAATACAGGGATCAACATTGAAGATCTGATTTCCATCGGCACCATTGGATTAATCAAAGCGGTGAATACATTCCGAATGGACAAAAACATTAAGCTGGCCACTTATGCCAGCCGCTGTATTGAAAACGAGATCCTGATGTATTTGCGGAAAAACAGCCGCGAGCGCACAGAGGTCAGCTTTGATGAGCCGCTGAATACCGATTGGGACGGGAAAGAACTGCTGCTCAGTGATGTGATGGGGACAGATGACGATGTGGTCATGCGCCCCATTGAAGAGGCGGCAGATCGCCAAATCCTGTACAATGCGGTCAATAAGTTATCGCCAAGAGAGAAAGATATTATTTCTCTGCGCTTTGGCCTTGATGGACGGCAGGAGATGACACAAAAAGAAGTTGCCGACAGGATGGGAATATCGCAGAGTTATATATCTCGTCTTGAGAAACGCATTATCCTGCGATTGCGTAGGGAAATCACAAAGATGTCATAATAAAAGCGCTGTAAGTGTACTCTTACAGCGCTTTTCATGTTACAAAAACAGGTTGGGAGGGCGGTTGATAACCATCATGTTATAGTAGCGCAACAGATGATAATCATCCTTATCCAGCTTCACAGTGCTGAGTAAACGATCGTTTTCGTCCAGAGGCTCATTGGAGATCAGTGCCTTCAGTGCGATGGGAGCGAAGAAAGGCGTGCTGCCGATACCGGAAAGAAGGCCGATGGCGGGAGCGCGGTTCTGCATGGGATTGAGCATGCAAATATACATCTTCTCGGCATCGTTGATCTGGTTATTCAGCACCATATGGGTAATGGTGTCATAGGACTTCATCTCACCGGTAAACAGATGCTGGCAACGATCCGGCTCATCAAAGGAGGATACACCAAGGTACAAAGTTACCTCGATGGCAGTGTTGTCAAGGGAAGGGGAGAAACGCAGCAACGAGCGCACCATCTGTCGAATGCGGCCGTCATAATAGTACATATATGCCAGAGTGTTCCGAAAATAGGCATTTTTATGAAGGGCCGGCTCGTCATGGAAAGAGGGAGGCTGATAGTCGACAAAATACTTTAAGTCGATATCCAACGCCTTTGAAATCTCGTACAACGTCTCAACATCAATGGTGATGGCACCATTCTCATATTTGGAGAGCGTGGCTTTACTCTTGTTGATAATTGCAGAAAATTGTTCGATGGTATAACCGCGGCTTTTTCGATACTTCTTGATGCGATGACCGACAAAATTAGAAAATGAGCCCAGAGTAAACGCCTCCTTTGAGAACAGTTTGAAGCGGATTCTATGTTACTATCATAACAAACACGTTGTGAAAAGTCAACACAATGTTTCGATTAATGAAACATTGTTTTTGTATAATTTCTGCAAAGTAGAATTATAATGCTATAAAAAAGATTTTCGGCACCTGAAACAGATGCCGAAAATCGATAAATACTATGTATAGTTTTCGCCTTTTAGATGATTACACAGCAGCCATACCAGCCTCAAGAGCCTTCATGTTGCCCTCGAGGAAGCGGAGCTTCTTCTCACCCAGCTCAATGCGGATAGCCTCGGACATGCTCTCCACGGAGGTGACATCCACCTTACCCATGACGGCACCCAGAATGGCCACGTTGGCACCCTTGGGGTTGCCCACAGCATCAGCAATACCGTTGGCGTCGCAGTAGACGACCTGGATATCATCGCGCTCAGCCTTGCGATCGATAATGCTGCTGTTGATCACCAGCACACCACCGGGCTTGACACAGGATTCAAACTTATCCAGAGAGGGACGGTTCATAGCAACCACCACATCGGCCATATCCACCAGGGGAGAGGCGACGGGATCATCAGAGACGATAACGGAGCAGTTTGCCGTACCGCCGCGCATCTCGGGGCCGTAGGAGGGGAGCCAGGAGACATGCTTACCGTCCAGCATGCAGGACATGGCCATAAACTTACCGATCAGAAGCATACCCTGACCGCCGAAGCCAGCAAAGATGAAGGATTTTTCCATATTATTCGGCCTCCTTGTCTTTGTAAACACCCAGAGGATAGTAGGGAATCATGTTCTTCTCCAGCCACTCCACAGCCTCAACAGGAGACAGACCCCAGTTGGTGGGGCAGGTGGACAGCACTTCGATCATGCAGAAGCCCTTGCCTTCCATCTGGTAACGGAATGCCTTAGCAATAGCCTTCTTGGCCTTGGCAATATTGGCGGTGTTGTTGACTGCCACGCGCTCAATGTAGTAAGAGCTGGGGATCTGAGAGAGCATCTCAGAAACCTTGATGGGCATACCGGACCACTCCTCGCTGCGGCCGGTGGGGCAGGTAGAAGCCTTCTGGCCAATCAGGGTGGTGGGAGCCATCTGGCCGCCGGTCATGCCGTAAATGGCATTGTTGACGAAGATGGTGACGATCTTCTCGCCGCGGTGTGCAGCGTGAACGATCTCGGCGGTACCAATGGAAGCCAGGTCGCCGTCGCCCTGATAGGTAAAGACCATGGTGTCATTACCAACAGCGCGCTTGATACCGGTGGCAACAGCGGGTGCACGGCCGTGAGCAGCCTCGTACATGTCGCAGTTGAAGTAATCGTAGGCAAAGACGGAGCAGCCGACGGGGGCAACACCGATGACCTTGCCCTGCAGGTTCATCTCATCCAGAACCTCAGCCACCAGACGATGGATGATACCATGGTGGCAACCGGGGCAGTAATGGAACTGCTTATCGGTCAAAAGCTTGGTTTTTTCGAACAGAACTGCCATCTTATTTACCCTCCTTCATGCTGAGAATCTTGTTGACGATCTCATCGGTAGTGGGCATCAAGCTACCGCAGTGACCGAAGAAGTCAACATCCTTGCTGCCGTTGACCGCCAGCTTCACATCCTGAAGCATCTGGCCCTCGTTCAGCTCCACATCCAGCACGGCCTTTACGGAAGGCTGGTCAATGACCTTCTTCATTGCATCATAGGGGAAGGGCCACAGGGTGATGGGGCGAACCAGACCCACATTGATGCCCTTTTCCTTCAGCTGAGCAATGGCGCTCTTGGCGATACGAGCCACAGTACCAAAGGCGGTGATGATATACTCAGCACCCTCGCAGTTGTACTCTTCCCACATCTGCTCGTTCTCGACGACCTCTTTGTAGCAGGCCTGCAGCTCATTGTTATGAACGGTCAGGCTCTCGGTATCGATATAGATGGAGTTGATAACGCCGCGCTTCTTGGGATCGTCGCCGGCCTTCCAACCGGTGCAGGCCCAGGGCTTCTTCTCGGGATCGACCTTGTAGTCGATCATCTCGGGCAGCTCCACGGGCTCCATCATCTGCGCGATGATACCGTCAGCCAGGAACAGCACGGGGATACGATACTTCTCAGCCTTATCGAAAGCGAACATCATCATGTCAATGGCCTCCTGCACGGAAGCGGGAGCGTAGGTCAGCAGGTGATAGTCACCGTTACCGCCGCCCTTGACAGCCTGGAAATAGTCGCCCTGAGAGGCCTGGATGTTACCAAGGCCGGGGCCGCCGCGCATCACGTTGATGATGAGGCAGGGAACCTGGGCGCCTGCGCAGTAGGAAATACCTTCCTGCTTCAGGGACACGCCGGGGCTGGAAGAAGAGGTCACGACACGGGCACCGGTACCGGCAGCGCCGTAGACCATGTTGATAGCGGCAACCTCGCTCTCAGCCTGCAGGAAGCATCCGCCGACCTCGGGCATACGGGCAGCCATGTATTCGGGAATCTCCGTCTGGGGAGTGATGGGGTAACCGAAGAAAAAGCGCGCACCGGCACGAATGGCGGCCTCGGCGATAGCTTCGCTACCCTTCATAAGAGTCAAAGCCATGTTGTTTCCTCCTCCTTAGTCTTTTTCGATGTAGATCGCTACATCAGGGCAAGTGCGAGCGCAGGAAGTACAGCCGATGCAGGCCTCCATGTCGGTGACCTCAGCAGGGCGGTAACCCTTTGCATTGATCTTGGTCTTGGAAAGCTCGATGATCTTCTTGGGACAAGCTCTGATACAAAGACCGCAACCTTTGCACACTTCCTCATTGATTGTTACTCTAACCAAATCAGACACCTCATTTCCTAATTTCTTCTTTTTTATTTCCGTTTAATTGCTCTTGTTATATTGCATCCCCAAAGGGGGAAAGCACATTAATAGATCTCCTTGCGGGGGTCAACGGTGTTGAGCCCGTGGGCGATGTAGGAGTCCCAATCGCGATGCATGTACATGTCGATGGGGATCAGCTCGCCTACATATTCCATGTCAGGCTTACGGGCAAGAAATGCATCAAGGAACTCCTGTTTTCCGGTGGTGTACGCCACAGGAATACCGGTGACTTTCGATACCTCACGGAGCACCTCGTAACCGTCCCAAAGATCATCCGGTCCGGTCATCGTGGCCAGATTGGAATTGTTGATCATGCCGGTGATCTTCAAGCGGGCGTGAGCTTGCATACCCTCTTGCAGACGCTGGATCTTTTCGACGGTGCTGGAGAGGGGGCGGCGAATGTTCACCACATTCAACACTTCCAGTGCGCCCTCTTCCAACTCCATAAAGTCGGTGTGGTAACGACCAAGTGCTGTGGCACCGACATCGTCACCGCCGACATCGAAAATAACCGTGTCCCAATCCAGTACAAAGGCAGAGGAGATCTCAGCGGGCAGCGACAGCGTTTCAATACCGGAACAGGCGAAGTTAGGGGAGACCAGACGGATTTCCTTCTGTTCTACCATCTTACCGCGCTCGGTGAGACGGAAATATGTATTCACCATATCCAGATCGATCAGTTCTGTTTTTTCGCCGCGGGCAGCCGCCTGAACCGCAAAGTTCAATGCCAGTTCGCTTTTACCGCTTCCGTAGTTGCCGATGAGAACCTTGACACGCTTCATATTGGTTACATATTCTCCTTAATGGTCTGGCACAGCAGAGTGATACCCTTGACGATCTTCTCCTCGGGCATGCAGGAGTAGTTCAGACGCAGGGTGTTCTCGTGGCCGCCGTTGGGGAAGAAGGAACCGCCGGCAACAAAGGCGACATTTTTCTCGAGGCACTTCATCTGCAGATCCTTCATCTTCTCGACGCTGTTGAAGGACTCGGGCAGCACGACCCAGGTAAACAGACCGCCATCGGGATCGGTGCAGGTGCAGCCCTCGGGCAGCTCCTTCTTCAGCGTATCCATCATGACATTGCGGCGCTTACGATAGACCTCACGGATCTTGTTGACATGGCCGTCCAGATCAAACATATCGATCCACTTGGCGGTCTCCATCTGACCGATGGTGGAAGCCTGCAGAGAGGCAGCCTGCTCCATGAAGTTGTACTTGGACAGGATCTCCTCCTCAGCGCAGACCCAACCCAGACGATAGCCGGGAGCCAGGATCTTGGAGAAGGTGCCCAGGAAGATAACCAGACCCTTGGTATCCAGGCTCTTCAGAGCGGGCATGTACTCGCCCTCAAAGCGCAGCTCACCGTAGGGGTTGTCCTCGACCACGGGGATCTCATAGCGGTTGACGATCTCCATGAACTTATGACGGCGCTCCAGATCCCAGGTACGGCCGGTGGGGTTCTGGAAATCGGGGATGACATAGATCATCTTGACATTCTCGGTGGTGGCCAGGATCTTCTCCAGCTCCTCCATGATCATACCGCCGTTATCGGTGGGAACCTCAACGAAAGTGGGCTCACAAGCCTTGAAGGCATTGACGGCGCCCAGATAGGAGGGACTCTCCAGCAGCACCACATCACCGGGGTTCAGGAACACGCGGGCGGAGAAATCCAGACCCTGCTGAGAACCGGAGGTGATCAGAATGTGATCGGCATCGGTCTTGATATTGTTCTTGGCCAGCATACGATCGGCGATCTGCTGACGCAGACGGGGGAAGCCCTCGGTGGAAGAATACTGCAGGGCGGAACGACCATTCTCCTTCAAAACAGCAACAGAAGCCTCCATCATCTCTTCAACGGGGAAGAGCTCGGGGGCGGGCATACCGCCGGCAAAAGAAAGCACCTCGGGACGGGCTGCCAGCTTCAGCAGCTCGCGAATTTCGGAGCCTTTGAGGAGATTCATTCTACTTGCAAACTGTACCATTTTCTTTATCCTCCTTATAGAAAGTACCAAATCTGCTTGTGCGTCATTGTTTACAATGATCCAAACTACTTTATTATTAAATCACATTTTTCTTAAAAAGTAAACAGTTGCTTTTGGGCAAAATAACGATAAATTTTTAACAAGTTTCTTTTTGGTAAACATGACAAAAATTTAGTTGTTTATGCTGTTTAATTGCACAACCTGTATTATTTTATCGTTACAGTAACAGTGCCGCATGTTGTTTTTTCTGTTAAAGGACTGTTAATGTCACCTGACAACTCAAGATAGGCGGCAGCAAATGGTGCGGCATTTGCTGCGCTATCGACAGCAGAGTGCAAAGTAAGTTTATTATCTGTTAATGCAGTTTGGGAATCGCCTTCAAAGCTGCTCAAAAGATTGGAAAAACTGCTGTGAGGGGTGAAAGCGAACTCCGCTGTAATCGGTGCATTGGAGTGGTTCGTAACTGTGATCTTATTGGCATCATTTGCATGACTCCACTGTCTGGGAACGGCATTATCAAACTGATGTGTTGCAGGGTTCCAGGTTCCTTCGGATGCGGCAGTATAGGTAAACTCCATGGAACCCCAAGTAATATCGACGCTATAAATGGGAGTGGCTTTCTCTCCTTCGACATAGTCAACTGTGACATCATGAGATTTCGACGAAGGCAGAGAAGCGGTAGGCGTGAAGACAACATAGGCATAGAGGCAACTGCTATCAACAGCTAAACATTCGCAAGCGAGATCTGATGTTTCTTTTAACTGAGGAGCGTTGGAGAACCGGTCTCCTTCAGTGAGGAATACAGAGAATACCGCAATATACCGTTTTCCGTTTTCTGCCTCATCGATAGAAATTTTGTTTTGCTCTATAAATGTAGTAACATCTACAAAAGTAGTTTTTCCTTTTAAGCCCTCAAGCTTTTCGTAATCGAGGAATCCCAATGAGATGATCTCATTGCTATTGAAATTCGTTGTTTCCAAGGGATTGCCGACAGTGGGAGGAGTAAGGGTAAATTCAACACTATCGATGGTTGCCGCCGTTACGAATACGCTCAACAGCGCTACGATCATCGCTACGCATAGTACAACAGAAATGTATTTCTTCATGATTTTCTCTCTCTTTCGCTTATTTTACAAAGATTGTAATTCCTTCAATACAAGAGTTTACATGTGCTGCATCGCCGTTTTCATCAAAAAACTGCACGATAAATACGCCGCTGTATGTGCCGCTTTGCAGGGGAACACCGTCTGTAGGGAGAGGGATGGTCGTAAGTGTACTGCCGGGCGGCAACAGATCGCTTTGCAGGATCACGGTGTCCTGAATTACCAAGGCAACAACTGCGTTTTGCAACGACTTTCCGCTGTTTTTAAAGTACAAAGTTGCATTTGCCGAAGATAAATCGATGGAGACCTCTTTTGCATACTCCAGACTTAAACCACTGCCGCCGTTCGGCGCCTTCATTTTCTCTTCTGTGGTGTCGTCAATAGCGGCATTCTGGTCTATCGTATCGGGAGGCTTATCGGGGAGTAGTGGCCTGTTATCGATCCTGTTCCATACCGCCAGCATAACCACAACTGTAACGCAAATTGAAATCAACGCGATCAGTGCTGTTTTTACAAATCCGGGCACGATATCCTTCCTTTCGCAAATGTTACTGATAGCGTACCATAATTTCCAATTACTAGCAAGAATTTTCCAAAATGAAGCGGCCGGCTATAAGCCGGCCGTTTCGTTAACAATTATCGATCGAAACTGGGGTTGATATAATAGATGTTCTTCTGATCCATTTTCTCCTGTGCGAGTCGCAGTCCTTCGCCAAAGCGCTGGAAATGGACAATTTCTCGGGCGCGAAGGAACTTGATGACATCATTGACATCGGGATCGTCAGACAAGCGCAGGATGTTGTCATATGTGACGCGCGCTTTTTGCTCTGCGGCCAGATCTTCGGTCAGATCGGCAATCAGATCACCCTTGACGGCCATTGAAGCGGCGCTCCACGGGAAACCGGAGGCGGCAGTGGGATAGACGCCGGCGGTGTGGTCGACGAAATAGGCATCAAAGCCGGCGGTTTTGATCTGGTCTTCCGTCAGGTTGCGAGTCAACTGGTGAACGATGGTGCCGATCATTTCCAGATGTCCCAATTCCTCTGTACCGATATCGGTAAGCAGACCTTTCAACTCCGGATAAGGCATGGAGTAGCGTTGGCTGAGGTAGCGGAGGGAGGCGCCCAGCTCGCCGTCCGGGCCACCGTACTGGCTGATGATGGCGGCAGCCAGCTTGGGGTTTGTATTGGCAATTTTCACAGGGTATTGCAGCTTCTTTTCATAGACAAACATTAGCGTTTTCCTCCTGCTTCCCAGGGCCACGGGTCATCCAGCCAACGGTAGGAACCCTCGGTGATATTGGTTTGATAAAGCGGCCCGTACATTTCCTCGTATCGTTTGGCACCTTCGCGGCCAAGGCGGATATAGTTCCAGTATAGATCCAACGCCTCCTGATCGTCGCGGTGCGTGGTGAGATAGAGCCCCAGTTCATCGATGGCGAAGTCCAGTGCCATCAGTTCAGACAATGCCTGATTGACAGCAGGAAAGCGGGTTTTGAGCTCCTTGTGGAAGGGCAAGTCCAAACCGGGGAACAGTGTGCCGCGCTGCAGCGCTTCGTTATTGTCATAGCGCTGCGGGTTGTTACACTGCATAGGAATATAGGGGAAGGCCAAAGGAGCACAGCGTTCCGGCAGATTGCCGTTACCGGCCGGGCAGCGCTGTTCGGTCGGCTGTGATGGCTGTGGTGGACGGGGCAGGGGAGTGGGGCGTGCGGGGACACGCCGCAGATCCTGCTCGTCATCCATGGGGGTGGTGCGTTCAATATACAATGAGAGAGACCTCCTTTTGGTATCGCTGAGCTGTGACAGCTCATTCCAGTATATGCATAAAAGGAAAGAAGGGATTTTCTTTTCGGAAAAACTGTGCTATAGTGAGCATATATTTTGGAAGAGCCGCATAAATTGCCCCGAAAGGGGCTGATTGAATGGTGCTGCTTCTGCGAAAACGGTGGTTAGTGCCCTGTTTTATCATAGTACTGCTGGCTGCGACATCGGTGTCCCTGCTGCGTGTTCCGGATACTCTTGGTGTGAGTGCGCCGCAGGTGATCCCTGCAAGAGCGACTCCGGTGCTTGTGCTGGATGCAGGCCATGGTGGCGCCGACGGCGGAGCCGTTTCCGCAAGCGGCGTATATGAGAGTGACATTAATTTAGATATTGCGCTGCGGCTGCGTGATGCGTTTGCACTTTTGGGCCGTGATGTGGTCATGACGCGCAGTAATAACGCATCTTTGGCTGATGACCCTGCGGCATCTCTTCGGCAGCAGAAGGTGAGTGATACGCAGAACCGGGTCGACCTTATCAATTCTGTTGACGGGGCCTGCTTGATCAGTATCCACCAGAACAGCTTGCCGGGAAACACTTCGGTTCATGGGGCGCAGGTGTTCTACAGCGACACCGACGGCAGTTCGGAACTGGCAGAAACGATGCAGCAGGCGCTGAACAAGGCGATCAATATCGATAACGGCAAAAATAAAAAGCCGATTAGTCGTGATGTATATTTGATGAATCATGTGACCTGTCCTGCGGTTTTGGTGGAGTGCGGTTTTCTCTCTCATAGCGCTGAGACGGAGCAGCTGCAAGACCCGGACTATCAAGTGCTGCTGGCAGTGACGATCTGCTGCAGTGCGACGGAATCCTAAAGATAACAGGGGATAGACGAATGAAAAAGACAGTGTATTTTTGTACGGAGTGCGGCAACGAAAGCCCCAAATGGGCCGGTAAATGCCCCAGTTGCGGCGCGTGGAACTGCATGGTGGAACAGCGCCTTGAAAAATCCTCGACAGGCGGAAAAAACATTGGATTAAAAAGCGCTGTAAAGGCATTACCCATTTCAGCACTGGACACCGTGGAAGAAATTCGTTTTGCCACGGGAATGGGTGAATTAGACCGTGTATTGGGCGGCGGCGCCGTGAAGGGATCACTGGTATTGGTAGGCGGTGCGCCCGGAATCGGCAAGTCCACATTGATGCTGCAGATTTGCCAGACATTAGGCCAGAAATGCAAGGTTCTCTATATTTCCGGAGAGGAGTCCACCCATCAGATCAAGATGCGTGCCAAGCGGTTGCAGGTGGACACGGATAATCTCTATGTTTTGTCGGAGACACGCCTGAGCAATGTTTTGGAGTGCGTAGATACGGAACAGCCCGATGTGCTGATCGTGGACTCTATTCAAACTCTCTACAACGATGAGGCAGAGGGAATCCCCGGCGGCGTCGGACAGGTAAAGCACTGTACCATGACGCTCATGCAGTTGGCAAAAGGGCGCGATGTGACGGTTTTCGTCATCGGTCACATCAACAAAGACGGCGCCATTGCCGGTCCGAAGGTGTTAGAGCACATGGTTGACTGTGTGCTGTACTTCGAGGGCGATCAGCATATGTCCTACCGCATTCTTCGCGCGGCGAAGAACCGTTTCGGTGCTACCAATGAGATCGGCGTGTTTGAGATGATCGACAAGGGTCTCAAAGAAGTGGAAAACCCCTCGGAAATGCTGCTCTCCGGGCGCCCTATGGACGCGCCCGGTACCTGCGTGACCTGTGCGATGGAGGGTGCCCGTCCTGTATTGGCGGAGGTGCAGGCATTGGTTGCCTCGTCATCCGGGACAAAACCGCTGCGTTCCAGCAACGGATTTGACTACCAACGCGCTTCGATGCTGCTGGCCGTACTGGAAAAGCGGGGGAGTCTGAAACTGAGTCAGTGTGACGCCTATATCAACATTATCGGTGGTTTGACATTGGAGGAGCCTGCGGCCGATTTGGCGGCTGTGGTGGCATTGGCATCCAGCTATCTGGACAAGCCTGTTCCCAATGACATGGCGGCGATCGGTGAGATTGGTCTGTCCGGTGAAGTGCGCAGTATTACCCATCTGGAGCAGCGTCTCAGCGAGATCCATCGCCTTGGATTTACCCGGTGCATCGTTCCGGCTCATCGGGCAGGGGAGATTAAACCCCTGCCGGGACTCACGCTTCTGCCGGTGGAGAACATCCGTCAGGCGTTACGCATTTTTGGTGGATAAAATAAGAAAAGCGGATGATTTGAAAAAATCATCCGCTTTTTAATTTGAAAATTCAGCGCTTATCGTGACGGTGCTTGAGCTGATAGTCCAGCTTTTCCAGGAAGGTCGTGGGCTTTTTTCCCTTCTTGCTCGTTTTCTGGCCGCTCTTCTTGTCGATCACACGCTGCATGGCAGCCTGCTGAGCAGCACGCTTTTTATCTTCTTTCTCTTTTTCGTAGTCTTCAACATCTTTTTTATATTTTTCAGGATGGCGTGCCCAGTCAATACGGTAGTAGGCAAGACCAAAGAACAGCAGTGCACCAACAATGATAACACCGTAGAACAGGACATTGAATACAGCGGTCATAAGCGTCTCCTTACATCTGTTTGATATTGCTAATCAGTATACACGAAAATGGAACTGTTCGCAAGTAAAGTTTTCGGAAAAGGAAAGGGGGAAAATTTCATGGAAATAGTTGTTTTTAAAAAATCAGGCGTGTATAATGTTTTCGGTGTCAAGGAACAAGTTTCGGAACAAAAGAAAATTATCATCATGGGAGGCAGACTATGTTTACCGATTTTAAAGACCTGGAGGCCTATGTTCTGGCCCAGAATACCAAGAAGCGCATTGCGCTTGCCAATGCACATGACGAGCCTGCACTGAGCGCTGTTGTCAATGCCAAGCGTAAGGGTGTTGTGGATGGTACTCTGATCGGTAAGGAGCCCAAAATCATCGAGATGCTCCATGAGATGGGTGAGAACGAGGCCGATTATGAGATCATCCACTTCGACGGCGAAGAGCTGGAGGCTGCCAAGATCGCCGTTAAGCTGGTGAAGGAAGGAAAGGCTGACATTCCCATGAAGGGTATCCTGCAGACCTCCAGCTTTGCAAAGGCCATCCTCAACCGCGAGAACGGTCTGATTCCCGAGGGTGCACGCCGCCTGATGAGCCATGTGGGTATGTTTGAATATGAGGGCCGTTTCGTGATGATCACCGATGCCGCCATCAATATCACCCCCGATCTGGAGACGCAGATCGGCATTATTGAGAACGCTCTGCCTGTTGCCCGTGCTCTGGGAAATGAATGCCCCAAGGTTGCCGTTCTCTCTGCTGTGGAGAATGTCTCCGAGAAGATGCCTTCCACTGTTACCGCTGCAGCCATCGCCGAGCGCGGCATTGAGGGCTGCGTTGTTTCCGGCCCTCTGGCACTGGACGGCGCAATCTCCATGGAGTCTGTGAAGCATAAGGGTATCGCCGATCCCGTTGCCGGTCAGGCTGACATTCTGCTGGTGCCTTTCATTGAGGTGGGCAATGCTCTGTACAAGGCTGTCACCTACATCGCCGGCAAGACAGTCGCTTCCGGCGTTTGCGGTGCATCCAGCCCTGTGATTATCACCAGCCGTGCCGACTCTCCCGAGAGCAAGTATTTCTCCATTCTGCTGGCAGTCCTGCGTTGCCTGAAACAGCAGTAAAATGATCGTTATAAAACCCCGGCGAACTTCAATGTTCGCCGGGGTTTCAGTGCTATTCAACAAGTGAGGTGATTTCCATGATTGATATTTCCCTTTGGACAAAGGAGTTCTTGAAGAGAGCTGCAGAAACCTTTGGTGATCGTATCTGGTTTGTCGGCCTGCAGGGGAGTTATGGCAGGGGAGAACAGACGGAGACAAGCGATATTGACATTGTTCTGATTCTGGATGAACTTTCTGAGGCGGATATTGGTATTTATAACGAGATGTTAGATATTATGCCTCATAGAGAATTAATTTGCGGTTTTATATCTGGAAAAAGTGAACTTTTGAGCTGGGAACCCTCGGATTTGTTTCAGTTTTATCACGATACCAAGCCAATTTTAGGATGTTTGGATGAAGTATTGCCGCTCATTGACGGTGCAGCAGTTGACAGAGCCATCAAAATTGGTGCGTGCAATATCTACCACGGATGCGTACATAATATGCTGCATGAGAAAAGGGAAGAGACTGTCAAGGAACTCTATAAAGCGGCATCGTTTGTTATGCAGGCACTTTATTTCAAGAAAACAGGAAACTATATTGCCGGTCAAGTTGAGCTGATAAAATTTGCCGATGAAAAGGATCAAAAAATTATACGCACATTCCTGGATTTGAAAGACGGCAGAGAGATCCGGTTTCAGGAAATGTCTGAAGCATTGATGGCGTGGTCCGGAAACCTCATTAGAACAATCGGATAAGAAATTTTGAAAACCGCTTGCCAAGCGGGGGAGTCTGTGGTAAGATACACTCAATTAAACAAAATAAAAATTTTGTTTAATTGAGTGGAGGAGAAATTTGCTTTTACTGACAAGAGGCCCTGTTTTAGCTCTGTTTTAGTTCTTTTCTGCCGGATGGTCTATTCGGGCCGTCTAATAGAATGATCTGTATCGAACATTCCATCGTTTCAGAGATTTCTATCGTCTCCAGACCAGAGTTTGTTTTACGCTCTTTGCCACACTTGATTTAAGGAATGATTTTATGGCTATTGATTACCGCGCACAGTCTCCTAAAATCCTTGCTGAGTTTCTCAGCTATCACGAGACCATCAAAGCGCATTCCCAGCGTACTGTGGATGAGTACTTTTTAGATCTGCGGAATTTCTTTCGCTATATTAAGCAAACTCGCCATAGTGAGCTCCGTGACCTCCCGCTGGATGAGATCGACATCATGGATGTAGAGCTTCCTACGATCCGCACGATCACACTGACGGATATCTACGGCTATATGACCTATCTTAGTCGTGATCGTCAACAATTTCACAATAGTGAAATTTCTAACAAAGGTTTAAATGCGGCGTCCCGTGCACGGAAATTAGCCTCAATCCGCTCATTTTTCAATTATTTGTGCAATAAAATGCATTATTTAGAGGAAAATCCGTGCAAAGATGTGGATACGCCGAAGCAGATGCGCTCCCTCCCCCGCTATTTGACGCTGCAGGACTCCCTTTCCCTTCTCGAGTCGGTAGACGGACAGCATCGTGAGCGTGATTTCTGCATTTTAACGCTGTTTTTGAACTGCGGATTGCGTATTTCTGAGCTGATTGGCCTCAATATCAGCGATATTCAAGGCGATGCCGTTCGCGTCCTTGGTAAGGGCAACAAGACACGCATCGTGTATCTCAATGATGCGTGTAAAGATGCGCTTGCTCAATATATGTCGGTGCGTCGACCTATTACCGGAAAAGACAGCGATGCGCTGTTCCTTTCGGCAAGAAACCAACGCATTACCCGTGCAACGGTGCATCATCTGGTAAAGAAACATCTTGGTGCTGCGGGATTGGACAGTCAGCAGTATTCTTCCCACAAACTCCGTCACACAGCGGCCACCTTGATGCTGCAAAACGGCGTGGATGTGAAGGCTGTGCAGGAAGTGTTGGGC
>JAFYVA010000105.1 GCA_017549325.1 Oscillospiraceae bacterium | reverse complement strand
GTTCGATACCGCCGGTATCCACCAGGCGGAACTTGCGGCCGCGCCACTCGCCCTCGCCGTAAATACGGTCGCGGGTGACACCGGGGGTGTCCTCCACGATGGACAGTCGCTGACCGATCAGCTTATTAAACAGCATGGACTTACCCACATTGGGGCGTCCTACGATAGCAATCAAAGGTTTCGACATCGTATATCACTCCATTTCTAACATCAGATCCAGTAGTTCGCCGCCGTCGGCACCGCTCACCTGAACGGGAACGCCCAACTCGCAGCTCAAACGCTCTACCGTATAGTCATCCAGGAACACCGTCTCACCGTGGCGCAGCATATGGATGGGGATCAGCAGGCGGCGGCCCGTCATCTTGCCCTTCAGCTGTGCGGCGATATCCTGTCCCGTCACAAGGCCTGCCACATCGATGGTGTGGCCGAAGAAGTCATTTTTCACGGCGATGACCTCACCCTGCAGACCGGGGAACTTCTCTTTTGCTCTGTTTACCAGCTCCGAGAGGAACGGTGCTGCCGCCACGCCGGTGGCAATGGTGAAGGAGGCGGGCTCCTTCGTAAGCTCTGCAAACTTGAGGGCGGACATAAATTCCTCCTCCAGACTCCGCAGCAGACCCACGCCGTTCTCCAGATGGCGATATCCCTCGTAATACTCCTCGTCGGGGAGCGGGCGCTCGGCCTTCAAAAACAGCTCGTCGGCACAGAAGAACATCCGCGTGCCCCGCTCGGCAAGACACTTGGCGCCGAACTCCTCTGCGATGTCGATGATGGCACCGGCAGTTTCCTTCGTGACCGGCTCCAGCTTTGCCAGACCCTTGCGGTACTTGGTAATGCCCACCGGCACAAGGCAGCAGGCGGCAAAATTCATCTCCATCAGGTCGCCCAGCGTCTGGCGCAGGGCATCGCCGTCGTTCCAACCGGGGCAGACCACGATCTGACCGTTCATCACGATGCCCGCCTTACCGAAGGCACGCATATACTCGAGGGAACGGCTGGCCTGCTTATTGCCCAGCATCTTGCAGTGGAGGGCATCATCCGTGGCGTGTACGGAGACATTGATGGGGCTGATATGCAGGTCGATGATCCGCTGTGCCTCACGCTCGGAGAGATTGGTGAGGGTGGTGTAGTTGCCCAGCAGGAAGCTCATGCGCTCATCGTCATCCTTGATATAGAGAGAGGGGCGCATATTGGGGGGCATCTGATCGACGAAGCAAAAGACACAGTGGTTGGCGCAGGTGTGCATCTGGTCGATCAGGTAGGTTTCAAAATTCAGACCGAGATCGCGGCCCTCTTCTTTACGAATGGTAACGGTGCGCTCTTGGCCGTCCTGCTCCAGCGTCAGCGTAGTCTTGCTGTCGTAGCCGTAAAAACGATAATCCAAAACATCCACCACGGTGTGGCCGTTGATGGCGCGCAGCGTTTCGCCCACGCGCACACCCGCACGCTCGGCAGGGGAGCGGGGGTCGATGGAAGTGATCACAGTACTCATAAAATCAAAGCTCCTTGACAATAGGGCATATTACCTCATACTAACTTACCTATTATAACAGAGAATGGGAAAAACCGCAACAAAAAAGTAAGGAGGGAAGATGCGAAATCTTCCCTCCTACAAAGGACACAATGTGAAATTACTTCTCGGCGACGGCGGACTTGATCTCCTTGACCTGACGGCCGTTGTAAGTACCGCACTCGGGGCACATTCTGTGAGGCATATGCAGAGCACCGCACTTGGTGCAAGCCACCAGAGCGGGAGCGGTCAGCTTCCAGACGGAGCTGCGGCGCTTATTGCGTCTTTGCTTAGAAACTTTTCCCTTAGGGACTGCCATGGTTACACCTCCTTGGTCTAAAACGGCTTTGCCGTATATTTATGATAGTAAAACTTGCTGGGGTCTTATTTGTTCTCCAACAGCTGCGCCAGCTTGGCAAGACGGGGATCTACCGCCTTCTTGCAACGGCAGGCCTCGTGATTGAGGTTTGCGCCGCAGCCGGGGCAAAGACCCATGCAGTCGGGAGAGCAGAGGGTTTTCGTATCCATCTCGAGGACAAACGCGGTGCGAGCCACTTCGCCCAGATCCACCGTATCGTTCTCCAGCAACACGATCTCATCATCGTCCTCGCTCTGCCGCTCCTGCGCCAATACGCAGTAGTGCTCGACAGTTTTCTCGGCGGTGAAGGGTTCGTTGCAGCGGTCGCAGATACAATGTAGCGTCGTATTTGCAAGAAGAGAACAATGCAGGACGCCTGCCTTGTTCCGGATCCGGCCTTCCACAGTGACCGGCTGGGACACGGGGTAGTTGCCGCCAAACTCCAGATCATGAAGATCCATCTCGAATCGGATTTCCTGCTGGGAATCCGGCGTATGCAACAGCTTGTTCACATTCAAAAGCATAATACACCTCGCAATGACACGCGTAGTATTATAGCGTGAAAGAACGGGATTGTCAAACATTTTTCGCAAAATATTTGACTTTTTTTTCTGGCGACAGTACAATGGGGAAAACGACGAAAAAACAGGGGAGAGGAAGGGCAAGAAATGAAGGAATTTACCATCGGAAAAAACGATGCAGGACAGCGTTTAGACCGTTTTGTGTCCAAATCCGTGCCTCTTTTGCCTGCGGCGCTGCTGCAGAAGTATATCCGCCTCAAGCGAATCAAGTGTAACGGTGCCCGCGCCCAGCGGGATCAGCGGCTGCAGGAGGGCGATGTGCTGCAGCTCTATATTAACGACGAGTTCTTCGACAAGCCCCGTGAGGACAATATGTTCCTCACCCTCTTCAAGCCCTCGCTGAACATCGTCTATGAGGATGAAAATCTCATGCTGCTGGACAAGCGTCCCGGACTGGTGGTCCACGCCGACGAGACGGAGAAGGTCAACACCCTCATCAATCACATTCAGGCCTATCTCTACCAAAAGAGCGAGTGGAATCCCAAGTGGGAGAACGCCTTCACCCCCGCCTTGTGCAACCGCATCGACCGCAACACCGGCGGCATCGTCATCGCCGCGAAAAACGCAGAGACGCTGCGGATCATCAACGAGAAGATCCGTGACCGCGAGATCGACAAGCGCTATCTCTGCATCACCCTCGGCGCGCCGAAACCGGCGAAGGGAACCATCCACTGCTTTATGGTGAAGGATGAAAAGCGCAAGGAGATGAAGGTTTACGACCGTCCCATGCCGGAGGGAAAGACCGCCATCACCCACTACGAGACAAAGCAGGTGAAGGGGGAACTGGCACTGGTGGAGGTGGGTCTTGAAACGGGCCGCACCCATCAGATCCGCGCCAGCTTTGCCCATGTGGGACATCCTCTGTTGGGCGATGGAAAATACGGCCATGGCGATACCAACCGCCGCTACAACGAGACGCGGCAGGCCCTCTATTCCTACAAGCTGACCTTCGATTTCCCCACCGACGCGGGGCTCTTGAACTATCTCAAAGGCCGCAGTTTTGAGGCGGAAAATGTTCCATTTGTTGGAAGATATTTCAAGTAAAACGAAAATAACAAAAACGGGAGAAGTCACCTCGACTTTTCCCGTTTTTTATGTTGACTTTTCCTGTGGATTTTTATATAGTGGAAGATGCCGAATTGTGACGAAACATTTGCGACCCTACGCCCTCGTCGGGAAGAAAAAACCTTCGAAAACCTTCGGCCATTACGTGTTAGAACGGGGGAGGATACATGTCCAAAGAGTTGATTCGCCTGCATAACCTCTGCATGGCGTTTGACGACGAGCTGGTTCTCGATAACATCAATTTGTATATTAACGATTCTGAATTCCTCACACTCTTAGGCCCCAGTGGCTGCGGCAAGACGACGACGCTGCGGATCATTGGTGGTTTCACCACGCCCACTTCCGGCGATGTGACCTTCGACGGTGTGAGGATTAACGATGTGCCGCCCCATAAGCGGCAGATCAATACCGTGTTCCAAAAGTACGCCCTTTTCCCGCATCTGGATGTTTTTGAAAACATTGCCTTCGGTTTGCGTATTGCAAAAGTGCCGCAGGAGGAGATCGAGGAGCGTGTCCGTGAGATGCTGAAAGTGGTGTCTCTGGTGGGCTTTGAAAACCGCCGCATCGATCAGCTCTCCGGCGGTCAGCAGCAGCGTGTGGCCATCGCCCGCGCACTGGTGAACCGCCCCAAGGTGCTGCTTCTGGACGAGCCCCTGGGCGCTCTCGATCTGCGTCTGCGCAAGGATATGCAGAACGAATTGAAGCGTATCCAGCAGCAGATGGGCATTACCTTCATCTACGTGACCCACGATCAGGAAGAGGCCCTCACCATGTCCGACACCGTGGTGGTGATGGACAAGGGCCGCATCCAGCAGATCGGCACGCCGGAGGATATTTATAACGAGCCCAAGAACGCCTTCGTGGCCGATTTCATCGGCGAGTCCAACATCCTCAACGGCACTATGGTCCGCGACAATGTGGTGAAGATGTACGGCCGCGAGTTCCCCTGCGTGGACGGCGGCTTTGCCCCCAATGAGCCGGTGGATGTGGTCATCCGCCCCGAGGACATCGACATTGTCCCCGTGGAGCAGGGCCAGCTGGTGGGTACGGTCACCAATGTGACCTTTAAGGGTATGCAGTACGATATCATCGTGGACTTCCGCGGCTTTAAGTGGCTGATCCAGACCACCGACTACTCCCCCGAGGGTGGCCGTATCGGTGTGCGTATTGAGCCCGAGGGTTTCCACATCATGAAGAAGAGCGAATACTCCGGTATGTTCGGTGATTACTCCTCCTATTCCGAGGAGTACGAGGAGCTGGCTGATGCCGGCGCAGACGAGGAGGAGAGCGAGGATGAAGAGTAAGCTCTCCCGTTTCGCCGTGCCCTATGTGGTGTGGATGGCCATCTTCGTGGTGGCACCCATTGTCATCATGGTGATTTACGCCTTCTCCAACGGTGAGGGCGGCTTCACATGGGATAACTTTACCCAGATGGGGGCCTACGGTTCCGTCTTTCTCCGCTCGTTCAAACTGGCACTGATCGCTACGGCTGTCTGTCTGCTGGTGGGCTATCCCGTATCCTACTGGCTCAGCCGCGAGGGAGCGTCCTTCCAGCGCATCGCCATGGTGCTCATCATGCTGCCTATGTGGATGAACTTCCTGCTGCGCACCTATTCGTGGATGACCATTCTGGAGAACAACGGCCTTCTCAACCAGCTGTTCCAGAAGATCGGACTCATTGCCCTGTATAACAACATCACGGGCAGTGAAATTGAATATTTTTCCATGATCGGCACCCAGGGTGCCGTGGTGCTGGGCATGGTGTATAACTACCTGCCCTTTATGATCCTGCCCATCTACTCCGTCATCGTGAAGCTGGACGGCTCGCTGATCGAGGCGGCCCGTGATCTGGGCGCTGACAGCATGACGGTGTTCCGCAAGGTGATCCTGCCCCTGTCGCTCCCCGGTGTGCTCTCCGGCATCACCATGGTGTTCGTACCCTCTGTGTCCACTTTTGCCATCTCCCGTATGCTGGGCGGCGGCACGGAACTGCTGCTGGGCGACCTCATTGAGCGTCAGTTTTTGGGCGGCGCCTACAACCCCCAGCTGGGTGCAGCCATCTCCCTCGTGATGATGGTGGTGGTCGTCATCTGTATGCTGGTGATGAATCGCTTCGGTGAGGGCGAGGAACAGGCGGTGATGCTATGAGAACGCGCAAGAGTAACAGCACGGGCAATCGCCTGTTGATGCTGCTGGTGGGTCTGTTCCTGTATGCGCCCATCATCATCCTGATTATTTTCTCCTTCAACGAAGGAAACAGCTCCTCTGTGTGGAAGGGGTTCTCCCTCCACTGGTATGCAGAGCTGCTGAATGACCGCCTCATTATGCACAGCGTGTATATCACGCTGCTGGTGTCCCTGCTGGCCACCATCATCGCCACCGTAGGCGGTACCTTCGCCGCCATCGGCTTCTACGGTATGCGCCGCAAGAGCCGCAACGCGCTGACGGCGGTGAACAATATCCCCATGATGAACGCCGATATCGTCACGGGCGTGGGCCTCTGCCTGCTGTTCGTGGTGCTGTTCAACGGCTGGGGAACGTTTGCCGGCTGGGTCAACTCCTGGCAGAGCGCAGTGGTCCTGCCCGAGCGCCTGACCATGGGCTTCGGTACACTGCTGATCGCCCATATCTGCTTCAATATTCCCTATGTGATCCTCTCTGTCAGCCCCAAGCTGCGGCAGATGGACCGCAATCTGGTGGATGCGGCGCAGGATCTGGGCTGCACGTGGATGCAGGCCTTCTGGAAGGTCATCATCCCCGAGATCAAGCCCGGTATCATCTCCGGCGCACTGACGGCCTTTACCATGTCGGTGGATGACTTTATCATCAGTTACTTTACCGCCGGTACCAGCGCCTCTACTCTGGCCATGACCATCTACGGCATGACCAAGAAGCGCGTCAGCCCCGAGATCAACGCCATCTCCACGCTGCTGTTTGCGGTGGTGCTGGTGCTGCTGGTCATTATCAACGTCCGTGAGGCCCACATGGAAAAGCAGCGCCTGAATCGCAATCTGGCCGCTCCTGTGGCTGCCGCACCCCGCCGCCGTTCCAAGCTTACACCGATCCTCAAGCGTGTGGGTGCCGGTGCATTGGCTGTGGCGCTGGTCGGTACGCTGATTGTCACCGGTGTGGCCGCCAAGGGCGACCGCGTGGTCAATGTCTGCTCCTGGGGCGAGTATATCGACGAGGAACTCATTACCCAATTTGAGGAGGAGACGGGCATCCGCGTCAACTACCAGACCGCCGAGAGCAACGAGGCTCTGTATTCCCTCATTGCGCTGGGCGGCGCTGACTTCGATGTGATCGTACCCTCCGACTACATGGTGGGCCGACTGATCGCCGAGGATATGCTGGCGGAGCTGAATTTTGACAATATCCCGAATTTTGATCTCATTGACGAGCGCTATAAGCACCTGAGTTTCGATCCTGAGAACAAGTATTCCGTACCCTACACCTGGGGCACGGTGGGCATCATCTATAACACCTCCATGGTGGAAGAGCCCATCACCAGCTGGGGCGCCATGTTCGATGAGCGCTACGCCGGTCAGGTGCTGATGATCAACAACTCCCGCGATGCCCTCATGGCAGCGCTGAGCTATCTGGGCTACGACATCAACACCACCGATGAAGCCCAGCTCCGCGAGGCGTTTGACCTCATCCGCACGGCCAAGGCCAACGATGTGTATCAGGGCTTCGTCATGGACGAGATCTACCAGAAGATGGAGGGCGGCAACGCGGCCATCTCCATGTACTACGCCGGTGACTATCTCACCATGCTGGAGAACAACGAAGATCTGGCTTTCGTGGTACCCGAGGAGGGCTCCAACTGGTTTGTGGACTCCATGTGTGTGCTGAAAACCAGTGAGCATAAGGCCGAGGCCGAGGCATGGATCAACTTCATCGCCTCCACCGAGGCAAATCTGGCCAACATGGACTATATCTGGTACGCCTCTCCCAATGCCGAGGCGCTGGAGAGCTATCCGGCCTATTATGAGGAACTGTACGAGGAAGCACTCGATCCCGAGATCTACGAGATCATGGCAGCACCCCCCGAGGTACTGGAGCGCTGCGAGCTGTATGTGAACCAGCCTCAGGCAACCCTCCAGTTCTACGACAAGCTCTGGACAGAACTGGGAATCTGATAGGAGGAACAACAATGATTACTGTGGGAATGAAGCACAGCATTGAAAAGATCGTCACCCCCGAACTGACCGCCAATGCCGTGGGCTCCGGTGGCCTTGATGTGTTCGGAACCCCCTTTATGATCGGTATGATGGAGTGTGCCGCCATGTGGTGCATCCAGCCTGAGCTGCCCGAGGGCAAGGGAACGGTAGGTGTGGAGATCGCCACCAATCATCTGGCACCCACCCCGGTGGGTATGAAGGTCACGGCTACCGCTGAGGTCACCGCCGTCAGTGAAAACGGCAAGATGATTACCTTCAAGATCAGCGCCTTCGATGAAGAGGGCCTCATCGGCGAGGGTACCCACACCCGCGCCATCATCTCCAACGACCGCTTTTTGCTCAAGTGCAATGAAAAGCTGGAGAGAATGAAGTAATACAGAAAATCCCGCCCCGAAGGGCGGGATTTTCTGTTGCCCTTTTGCTGATATTTTGCTATACTGTACAGTTAGAAGAACGGTAGGAGGGGGGAGAGGATCATGCGTGTACTGGCAACGATTGCGCTCTCCTTTGCTGCGGGTATCTTCCTTATTTCCTTTCTGCCCCATTCCTGGTGGATGCTCTATTTTGCCGTGGTGCTGGCGCTGGCGGGCGGCATCTTCCTTCTGCTGCGCCGGGGAAAGAAACGCTTTCTTCGCCTGTCACTGATGGCCTTTTCTCTTGCCTTCGCCGTGGCGTTCTTTACGCTGTTTGCACAGCTGGTGCAGCAGCCTGTCCTCCAAAACTGTGGGCAGGAGCTGCCGTTTTCCGCCACCGTCTGCGACTACCCTGTACAGGCACAGTACGGTGCCAAGGTGACGGTGCGCCTGGAGGGCTACCGCCATGCCAAGGCCGTCTATTATGGTGATGAGACGGTAATGGAACTACTTCCCGGCAACACGATCTCGGGTCTGGCGGAGTGGAACGATGCCTCTACTATCCGTGAGACGGAGCTGACGGTGTTTACCTCCCGCGGCGTCTATGTCCTCCTCTATGACCGCGGCGAACTGACGGTGGGTGAGGGGAGCGCCGAGAGTGCCCGTTGGTGGCCTCAGCGGGTCAACCGCGCCTTTACCGGGAAAATTCACGCTGTCTGGGAAGATGAACGCATTGCGGGCATTGTGGCGGGCATGCTGACAGGCGAGACGGACGGTATCACCGACGAGGATTACGCCGTTATGCGTGGTGCGGGTCTTGCCCATCTCTTCGCCGTATCGGGACTGCACTGCGCCTTTCTGGTGATGATGCTGGCTCTTATTTTGCCCCGTCACCGTCGCCGCATCTTCTGTGCCGTTACCATCGCGGTGCTGCTGTTCTATATGTGCATGGTGGGTCTTTCGCCCTCGGTGGTTCGCGCCTGTATCATGCAGATCTTCCTTCTCATAGCGCCTCTGTTCCGCCGCGACAGCGACGGCGTCACCTCTCTCAGCGCCGCGCTGATGGTGATTTTGCTGAGCAATCCTTTTGCCATCCACTCCGTCAGCCTGCAGCTGAGTTTTGCTGCCACCTTTGGCATTGTGCTCCTCTCGGGCAGACTCTATGAGTTCTTCACCAAGCCTGCGGAGAACTGGGGCGACAAAACGCGCCGCGTGTGGTCGTTCCTCTGGGCCAGCGTCAGCGTGACGCTGGGTGCCATGATTTTTACCACGCCTTTGGTGGCCTACCATTTCAATACCCTCTCGCTGGTTTCGCCCCTGTCGGGAATTCTGGCGCTGCCCATCGCAGGCTATGGCTTTATGACCTCCTTTATCACCACGCTGCTCTCATTCCTCTGGTTGCCGCTGGCGAAGGTGGTGGGCTGGATCAGCTTTGGCCTGCTCTATGTGGTGGTGTATATCGCCTATCTGTTGACCCGCTGGCCCCACCACGCGGTGTACTTCTCCAACCCGCTGCTGCGTATCTGGCTGGTGGGTACCTATCTGGGCTTCATTCTCTGTTATGTGATGAAGCGCTGGCGCAAGCGGAAGTACCTCATTGCCACCGCCGTCTCGGTGTTGGTGCTGGTGCTCAGTATCTTCCTCAACACGCTGGACTATCGCGCGGGAGACATCAATGTAACGGCGCTGGAGGTGGGACAGGGTGAGAGCGTGGTGCTCTATTCGAAAGGCGATGCCATGCTGGTGGACTGCGGCAGCTCCAACAGCTATATTGACGCAGGCAACTATGCCGTCGACCGTCTCAACTCCATGGGCTTCCGCCGCCTCAAGGCGGTAGTGCTGACCCATTTCCACGCCGACCATGCCAACGGCTTGACGGTACTCCTCTCCACGGTAAAGACCGATACCGTCTATATCCCCGACATCGAGGACGAATACGGTGTGCGGGAGGAAATTGAGACGGTTGCCAAGCGTCACGGTGTAAAGGTGAAAACCGTTACACGCGAGACTTTGTGTGCCTTGGGTGAGGCTATGGTGACGCTGTATCCGCCTGTTGGCGCAGGAGATATGAATGAACAGGGCCTGACGGTGCTGGCCAGCGCCGAGGACTTTGATGTGCTCATTACGGGCGATATGAAAGACAGTACCGAGCGTAAGCTCGTGGAACAGTATACGCTCCCCGATGTGGAGGTGCTGCTGGTGGGCCATCACGGCTCCAAGTACAGCTCCCACGAGGACTTCCTCGCGGCAGTGAAGCCTGAGATCGCCATCATCAGCGTGGGAGACAACAGCTACGGACACCCCACAGCCGAGGCGATCGGGCGGCTGGAGAGCGTGGGTGCGGTGGTGCGCCGCACCGATGAAGAGGGAGATATTACCATTTACGGAGGTGAAGAAGATGGCCGCTGACAAGGGATATACTACGCTGCAAGGGGACTTGAAGTCCGAGGCACTGCGCAATCTCTATATCTTTTATGGCGAGGAGCGGTATCTGAAAAACGCCAATCTCGACAAGGTGCGCGAAGCACTCGTAGAGCCCTCTTTTGAGGAGTTTAACTATCACCGTGTCGTGGGCAAGGGCTTGTCTGTGGAAGACCTCACCGAGGTGGTGGAGGCCATGCCCATGATGGCACAGCACACGCTGGTGGTGGTGGAGGATTGGGACATCTTCAAGCTGGATGAGCGCGGGCGCACGGCATTCATCGCCATGCTGGAGACCTTCCCCGAGTACTGCACGCTGGTGCTGCTGTACGAGTCGGTGGAGTATAAGCGTGACAAGAAGATGAAAAAGCTCTGTACCGCACTGGATGAGTATGCGGTGGAAGTTGCCTTCCTGCAGCAGGAGCGGGGAGCGCTGGTGAACTGGCTGCGCCGCCGATTCAAGGCGTTGGGCCACGACATCGACGGCCCTGCCGCTGACCATCTCCTGTTCACCTGCGGTACGCTGATGGGCGATTTGGTACCCGAGATCGAGAAGATCGGTGCATTCGCCAAGGGTGAAATGATCACCATCGACGATATCAACGCCGTGGCAGCACCCATTCTCGATGCCAAGATCTTCGATATTACCAACGCCGTGACGGCGGGAGAGTTTGACAAGGCAGCCACGGTGCTGTCGGAGCTCCTGCGGATGCAGACCGAGCCCGTAGCCATTCTGGCCACCTTAGGTAAGGAGCTGCGCCGTCTCTACACCGCCCGCATCGCCCTCGATCAGGGCAAAGACCGCTTCTGGCTGAAGGATTTGTGGCGTATGACCTCGGACTATCCGGCCAAACTGCTGATGCAGGCGGCCCGCCGTGTGAACCGCCGCTGGTGTTCCGATGCCCTGCGCCGCGCCCAGACGCTGGATCGGCGCATGAAGAGTGAGAAGGGCATCAACGCCGAGAGTGAGCTGAAGGTCTTTTTGATGGAATTGGCAGGTGGCCGATGAAACCGAAGATCCGTGAGGTCATCGTAGTGGAGGGCCGCTACGATAAAAATACCCTTTTGCAGGTGGTGGATGCCACCGTCATCACCACCGAGGGCTTTGGCGTGTTCAACGACAAATCCAAGTTGGACTATCTCCGCCGCCTTGCCGAAAAACAGGGCCTCATCCTGCTGACCGACCCCGACGGTGCCGGTTTTGTCATCCGCAACTATCTCAAGGGCGCCCTGCCGCCGGAGGCCATCAAGCAGGCCTATATCCCCGATGTGCTGGGGAAGGAGAAACGCAAGAAAAAGGGCGGAAAAGAGGGAAAACTGGGCGTGGAGGGCATGAGCCCGCAGCAGCTTCTGGAGTCTCTGCGCCGCTGCGGCGCCACCTTTGAAGGAGAGGACAGTGTCCGTCCGAGTGCAGGCATCACCAACGCCGATCTGATGGACAAGGGACTCATCGGTCCCGGCTCTGCCGAAAAGCGGGCGGCACTGGTGAAAGAGCTGAAACTGCCCCGGCATATCAGCACGAAAGGGCTGCTGGAGGCGCTGAATCTGCTTCTGACCCGGGAAGAGTGGGAGCAGTTGTGAAAAAGCCTTGCAATCACAGCATTTATAGCGTATAATATCAATTCGGCATTTTGTGCCAAATAATACTGTTTACAAGGAGTGTGAGAAAATGACCGAGGAAATGAAGACCCCCGAGACCGTCGAGGTTTCCGAGAGCAAAAACTTCATTCACAATTTTATTGACGAGGACATCGCAGAGGGTGGTCAGTTCCAGGGTATGACCGTTCACACCCGTTTCCCCCCTGAGCCCAACGGCTATCTGCACATCGGTCACTGCAAGGCTTTGTGCATCGACTTCGGCACGGCTGAGAAGTATGGCGGCCTGTGCAACCTGCGTATGGATGACACCAACCCCGCCAAGGAGGATACCGAGTACGTCGACGCCATCCAGCAGGATATCCACTGGCTGGGCTTCGACTGGGGTGACCGCTTCTACTACGGTTCGGACTATTTTGAAAAGACGCTGGAGTACGCCTTCGAGCTGATCGACAAGGGACTGGCCTATGTCTGCGAGCTGACGCCCGAGGAGTTCCGCGCCAACCGCGGCGATGTGGGTATTCCCGCCGTGTCCCCCTACCGTGACCGTCCCATTGAGGAGAACCGCGAGCTGTTCCGTAAGATGATCGCCGGTGAGGTGGAGGAGGGCAAGATGACGCTCCGCGCCAAGATCGACCTTGCCTCCGGCAATTTCAATATGCGCGATCCCGTCATCTACCGCATCCGTTTCATTGAGCATCACCGTCAGGGTACCCGCTGGTGCGTGTTCCCCATGTATGACTTTGCTCACCCCATTCAGGACGCACTGGAGGGTATCACCCACAGCCTGTGCTCTCTGGAGTATGAGGATCACCGTCCTCTGTACGACTGGGTGGTGAACAATGTTTCCATCCCCTACCACAAGCCCCGCCAGATCGAGTTCGCCCGCCTCGGCATCGACCACACCGTCATGTCCAAGCGTAAGCTCCGCCAGCTGGTGGAGGAGAACCGCGTCTCCGGCTGGGACGATCCCCGTATGCCCACCCTGTGTGGCCTGCGCCGCCGCGGTTATACCGCTCGCTCCATCCGCAATTTCTGCGAGATGATCGGTGTGGGTAAGACACCCAGCGTCATCGAGTACGGTACGCTGGAGTACTGCCTGCGCGAGGATCTCAACGCCACCGCCGAGCGTACCATGGCCGTGCTGAATCCCGTGAAGCTGACGGTCACCAACTACCCCGAGGGTCAGAGTGAGACGTTCTCCGTGGAGAACAACCCCACCGATCCTGCTCAGGGCACCCACGAGATCACCTTCTCCCGCAACCTGTGGATCGAGGCTGATGACTTTATGGAGGAGCCCATCCCCAAGTATAAGCGCCTCACCCCCGGTGGCCTTGAGTGCCGCCTGAAGGGTACCTATCTCATCCGCTGCACCGGCTGCGTGAAGGATGAAAACGGCAATGTGGTGGAGGTTCTCTGCGAGTACGATCCCGAGTCCCGCGGCGGCAATCCTGCCGACGGCCGCAAGGTCAAGGGTGCCACCATCCACTGGGTGGATGCCAACAACTGCCTCGACGCTGAGGTGCGTCTGTACGACAACCTCTTCTCCGATGCCCAGCCCGACGGCCCCGACAAGAACTTCCTCGATTGCCTCAATCCCGAGAGCCTGACGGTGCTGCAGGGCTGCAAGGTGGAGCCTGAGATGGCCCGCGTGGCAGCCGACTTCGACAAGGTGGAAAACCGCACCGGTATCAATGCACCCACCTTCCAGTTCATGCGTATGGGTTACTTCTGCCTCGATAACCGCGACAGCAGTGCCGAGCACATGGTCTTTAACCGCAGCGTGTCTTTGAAGGACAGCTTTAAGAAGTAAACATTGCCAAAACCGCTCCGAGTCAACGCTTGGGGCGGTTTTTTCTTGCCGCCGTCACCGCAAAAGAATGTTGTCATCGGCGAGAGAATATGATATACTGATACATTGTAATCGTATGTTTTGTTCTCGGCTTTGGCCGGGTGAAAGAGAGGAAAAGCGGATGAAGATTGTTGTGTTATCCGGCGGCTTTTGCACGGAGCGTCATGTTGGCCTCGTCAGCGGCAGTGGAATTTGCCGCGCCCTTCGTGAAAAGGGGCACAAGGCCATTTTTGTGGATATGTTCATGGGTCTTGAGGACTATACCGGAGACTTGGCAACCATCTTCGACGAGCCCGACGGCCTGTTGGGTCACGCCGCCATCGAGGCGGTGGCTCCCGATCTGGAGGCCGTCCGCGCCTCCCGCAAGGACAAGAGCCCCTCTTTGATCGGCAAGGATGTGCTGCGCGTCTGTGCCATGGCAGATGTGGTGTTTCTGGCCATGCACGGCGCCAACGGTGAAGATGGCCGTATTCAGGCGACCCTTGATCTGCTGGGCGTGCCCTACACCGGCTCGAACTATCTGAGCAGCGGCATGGCGATGGATAAGTCCGTCACCAAGCATATGATGGATACCCTCGGTATCCGCACCGCCCCGTGGCACGATGTACACTATACCGAAGCCGATATCCCCGCTCTGGTGGAGAAGCTGGAAGTCCCCTGTGCTGTAAAGGTGGTCAACGGCGGCAGCTCCATCGGCGTTGCGCTGCCCGATACCAAGGAAGAGCTGGACAAGGCCCTCCGTGAGCTGCTGTCCTTCGGCGGCCATGTGGTGGTGGAGAAGAAGATCTACGGCCGCGAGATCAATGTGGCCGTACTGGGCGATACCTACCTGCCTGCCGTGGAGATCATCCCCAAGGGCGAGTATTTCGACTATGAATCCAAGTACCAGAAGGGCGGCGCTGTGGAGATCTGTCCCGCTCCTATTACGGCCGAAGAGCAGCGCCAGCTGGGCGAGATGGCTGTGCGTCTGCACAAGGGTCTGGGTCTGAGCGTCTATTCCCGCGCCGACTTCATCCTCGACAGCGAGGGCAACGGCTGGTGTCTGGAGATCAACACCCTGCCCGGTATGACCCCCACCAGCCTTGTGCCGCAGGAGGCCGCCGCTGTCGGTATCAGCTATGCTGACCTGTGCGAGAAGATCGTGCTGGATTCCATCGAGGTGAGAAAGGTGGAGCGGGCATGAGAACATATAGCGTTATGGATGTTTGCCTTGCGGTGAAGGGTGCTCTGCTGCAGGGTGACGCTGCGGCACAGGTCTGCGCCATTACCACCGACAGCCGCAAGATTGAAGAGGGTTCACTCTTTATCCCGCTGGTGGGCGAGCGATTTGACGGCCATGATTATATCGACATGGCGCTGAAAAACGGCGCTGCTGGCTGTTTTACCTCGAAGCTGCCCTTTGATACGGTGGAGGGGAAGTTCTACATTCTGGTGGAGGATACCCTTCTGGCCCTGAAGGCGCTGGCCTCCTGGCATCGCAGCCAGTTCCCCATCCCCATGGTACAGATCACCGGTTCTGCCGGCAAGACCACCACGAAGGAGATGGTGGCATCGGTGCTGGCGCAGAAGTTTTCCACACTGAAAACCGAGGCCAATTTCAACAATGCCATCGGTACACCTCAGTCGCTGCTGCGCCTCGGTGATGAGCATGAGGCTGCTGTGATCGAAACGGGTATGAATCATTTCGATGAGATTCGGTATCTCGGCGAGATGGTGCGACCCAATGTGGCCATCATCACCAATGTGGGCGACGCCCATGTGGAGAATCTGGGCGGCACACGGCTGGGTATCCTGCAGGCCAAGTGCGAAATTTTCGATAACCTCAGCAAAGAGGGCCTTGCCGTTCTCAACGGTGACGATGCGCTGCTGCGTGAGCTGAAGCTCCCCTTTGAAACGGTGCTGTGCGGCGCGGGGGAGAACTGCCATGTCCGTGCAACGGATATCGTAGAGCGGGGCATTGAGGGGATGGACTGCACCATCACCACGGCGAAGTGCAGCTACCGCGTGCATATCCCGTCTCCCGGCGCCTTTATGATCTATCCTGCCACCATGGCGGTGGCGGTGGGTGAGCGTCTGGGCCTCAGTGCCGAGGAGATCATCCGTGGCATTGCCGCCTATACCTCTGTGGGTAGCCGCATGCGCGTGGTACGCCGCGGTGATCGCCTTATCATCGACGATTGCTACAACGCCAATCCGCAGGCCATGGCACAGGCGCTGGAGACCCTTGCCAAGACCGATGTGCCCCGCCGTATGGCTGTACTGGGTGACATGGGCGAGCTGGGTGAGCTGACGGGGCAGGCACACCGCGAGATCGGTGCGCTGACGGCCTCTCTGGGCATTGACACCGTGGTGGCAGTGGGTGAGAAGTCCCGCGCCATCGTCGAGGGCAATCCTGCAGCGTTGTGGTTTGCCACGAAGGAGGAGGCTATGGAGACGATCCTCGCCCGGTTCACCGACGGAACGGCGGTGCTGGTGAAGGCATCCCATGCTATGGACTTTCCGAAAATTGTAAAGAAACTGGAAGAATAGTAAAAAATGGTTGATATTTCCTTGAAGGATGTTGTCAAATCCTTCGATTTGGAAAAGAAAATATTGGATGGCCTGACCTTTCAGGTGGACAGCGGCGAGCGCGTTGGATTGCTGGGGCGCAACGGTGCCGGAAAGAGTACCGTGTTCCGTCTGCTGACGGGTGAGCTGGAGGCCGACGAGGGCGAAGTCACCATCGCCTCCGGCCGCCGTGTGGGTCTAATCTCCCAGATCCCCGTGTATCCTGCGGGCTATACGGTGGACGATGTGCTGGAGACGGCCTTTGGCCGTATGCTGCGGCTGAAGGAGGAGATGGATGCCCTCACCGAGCGGATGGCGGCAGGGGAGAGCAGCGACGATGTACTGCGGCGCTACGGCGAGCTGACGGCTCGTTTTGAGGCGCTGGGCGGTTACGATACCCAGACCGCCAAGAACAAGGTGGCGGCGGGTCTGGATATCTCTGCCGAGATGCGCGCGCAGCTCTTTGAACTGCTCTCCGGCGGTGAAAAGACCCGCGTCAATCTGGCCCGCCTGATTCTGGAGGATACGGATATCCTCCTGTTGGACGAGCCTACCAACCATCTGGATCTGCAGGCTACGGAGTGGCTGGAGGAATACCTGCGCAAGTTCCGCGGCACGGTGGTGACCATCAGTCACGACCGCTATTTCCTCAACCGCACCGTCTCCCGTATCATCGAGATCGACGGCGGCAAGGCGGAGTTCTATTCGGGTAACTACAGCTTCTATGCGGTGGAAAAAGAGCGCCGCTATCAGGAGCGGATGAAGCAGTATCTGAAGGAGCAGGCTAAGATCAAACAGTTGGAGGAGGCTATTGAGCGGACGCGGCTGTGGGCCTTCATGGGCAACGATGATCTCTATAAGCGTGCCTTCAGCATGGAAAAGCGTATCGAGCGCATGCGCACCACCGCCAAACCCACCAAGGGACGGAAGATGGATGCCCGCTTTGCCAGCCGCGAGTTCCACGGCGATGAGATTTTGCAGATCAAGGCACTGACGAAGGCGTTTGATGAACGAACCCTGTTCTCCGACATCTATCTCCGCATCGAGGGCGGCGAGCGCATTGCCCTCGTGGGTGAGAACGGCACGGGCAAGACGACGCTTTTGAACATCCTCACCGGGCGTGAGAGCGCCGACAGCGGCAATGTAAAGACGGGCCCCTCTGTCCGATCTGCCTACCTTGAGCAGGTCATCGCCTTTGACGATCCCAATCGCAATCTGGTGGACACCATGCTCTATGCCAAGAAGAACCTGAGCACCCAGAGTGCCCGCAATCGGCTGGCCTCCTACCAGTTCCGTGGTGAGGACGTGTTCAAGAGTGTGTCCGTCCTCTCCGGCGGAGAGATGAGCCGTTTGCGGCTGTGTATGCTGATGGACGAGGAGATCAACTTCCTCATCCTCGACGAGCCGACCAACCATCTGGATATCGCCAGCCGCGAGTGGATCGAGGAGGCGGTGGAGGCCTTTGACGGCACACTGCTGTTCGTCAGCCATGACCGCTATTTTATCAACCGCTTTGCCACCCGCATCTGGGAACTGGCAGACGGAACCATCACCGATTATCCC
>JAFYVA010000104.1 GCA_017549325.1 Oscillospiraceae bacterium | reverse complement strand
TATCGATAACAATGGTCTGCAGATCGACGGCAGCAACGATGAGGTCATGTCTCTGGGTGATCTGCCCGCCAAGCTGAAGGCTTTCGGCTTCGACCTGCACGAGATTGACGGACACGATCTGGATGCCATCGAGGCTGCTTTGAGCGCCCCTGTGGTGGCCGGTAAGCCCCGCTGCATCCTGGCTCATACCGTTAAGGGTAAGGGCGTGTCTTATATGGAAAATCAGGCCGGTTGGCACGGCAAGGCTCCCAACGCCGAGCAGCGTGACCAGGCTTTGAAGGAATTGGAGGGCTGAGAGTATGAGTGAAAAGATCGCAACCCGTGAAGCATACGGTAAAGCCCTCGTTGAGCTGGGCAAGCAGAACGGCAAGGTAGTGGTGCTGGATGCCGATCTGGCCGGTGCTACCATGACCAAATACTTCAAAGCAGAGTTCCCCGACCGTTTCTATGACTGCGGTATCGCTGAGGCCAACATGGTCAACATCAGCGCCGGTCTTTCTACCATGGGTCTTATCCCCTTCTGCTCCACCTTCGCCATGTTTGGCGCAGGCCGTGCTTATGAGCAGATCCGCAACAGTGTTGCTTATCCCAAGTTCAATGTGAAGATCTGCTGCTCCCATGCCGGTGTCAGTGTCGGCGAGGACGGCGGCAGCCATCAGTCCATCGAGGATATTGCTCTCATGCGCCTTGTACCCGGTATGACCGTGGTGGTTCCCGCCGATGCTAAGGAGGCTGAGAAGGCTACCTTTGCTATCGCAAAGCTGAATGGCCCCGTCTATATGCGTACCGCTCGTTTGGCGACTCCCGTGTTTGAAGAGAACTATCCCTTCGAGATCGGTAAGGCCAACGTCCTGCGCGAGGGTAAGGATGCCGCTGTCTTTGCCTGTGGCCTGATGGTCAACGAGGCACTGGAGGCTGCCTAGCTTCTCGCTGCCGAGGGTATCGAGATCAGCGTCATCAACATGCACACCATCAAGCCTCTGGATGCCGAGTGTGTCATGAAGTATGCTGAACAGTGCGGCAATGTCATCACTGTTGAAGAGCACAGTGTCATCGGCGGTCTCGGCGATGCCGTGGCCGATGTGCTGATGGGCAAGATCTGCTGCAAGTTCAAGAAGATCGGTATCTACGATCAGTTCGGTCAGTCCGGCAAGGCTGCTGATGTCCTGCGCGAGTATGGCCTCACCGCCGATCAGATTGCAGCAAAGATCAAGGAAACCCTCTAAGCAGAAGATAGAACAGTAGACTCCCCTTTTAAACTAGTATTGTAAAGGAGTAAGCCGTACCGACTTACTCCTTTACTTTTCGTCAGTACGCAGAAAGAAGGCTTTTTATGACCGCTGCCAACCTTGCAATACAACTCGTTCTTCTGGTGGGGATCGGTTTTCTCACTGTGAGATGTCGAATTGTCGGCCAGAACTTTGAAAAACAGCTCACTGCCCTTATCTTGGATATTCTGATGCCCTGCATGATTATCAAATCCATGATGGGCACCTTTTCCTGGGAACAACTGAAGAATTGCGGTCGCCTTCTCGTAATAGCTGTGGCCATCTGGGGGATTACATTCGGCATTGGCCAACTGGTTTATTGCTTGACAGGAAAAAAAGCGTCCGGTCGCATCATGCGTTTCAGCATCATGTATACCAACTTTACCTTTGTTGGCATTCCCGTGATGGAAGCGCTTTATGGTGATGTAGGTGTCTTTTACTTTGTGGTGTTTCTTGTGCCCTATCGCATCATCTATTACAGTTCCGCAGAGCCCTTCCTCTCTCCTCCCGGCGCAGTCCGTACAGAGCGCACGCTGAAGGAAAAGCTGCGCGGTTGGTTCTCAGCACCGGTTATCGCGGTATTTGTGGGTATGATGCTGTACTTGACGCAGATGCGTCTGCCCGGTCCTGTAAGCGATGTGATCAGTTCTCTTGGTGCTTGTGCCTCTCCGCTCGGTATGCTGCTGTGCGGAATGTCTTTGGGAAAGTATCCCATCCGCCGCTTGCTGCGTCCGGGATATCTCTGGTTCCCGCTGGTGCGGAATATGCTGATCCCTGCACTGTTTTTGGGACTGTCGTTGTTGATTGGACTGGAAAAAGAGCTTGCACAGGTCGTTATTATGTTTGCGGCCCTACCGGTAGCGTCCCTGTTGGCTGCGTTTATGATCCAGTACGATCCGGATAAAGAAGCACAGTTTGAAGCCGCTGCGGCAGTGCTGTTATCCACGATCTTTGCTGCGGTTACCATTCCCCTATGGTCCAGCATTGTTGCAGTCTGCTTCCCTTGATCATTCTTTGCACAGAAAAAATCCGCATCATCAACGATGCGGATTTTTTATTAAGTGCTGAAAGCTTTTTCATCTTTGCTGCGTATTCCTTATGAAAGGCCTTTCGAAAGTAAGGAGAGCTTCCCCTATGTTAGAGACAGAATTCATTCCCTTGGCGCGGCGCTACATGGACACGGTGTTCCGTGTGGCCTACAGCCACCTGCGCTGCCGCGCTGATGCCGAGGATGTAACACAAGAGGTGCTGTTGGCACTCTATCGCCGTGAGCAGCCCTTTGAAAATGAAGAACACATAAAACACTGGCTCATTCGCCTGACTGTCAGCCGCTGCAAAAGCGTATTTCGTGCCCCATGGCATCGAATGGAGGACATCAGTGACTACGAGGATAGCCTCGTGTTTGAAGAGCCACGCCACCGCGAGGTGTTCGAGGCGGTCATGTCCTTGGAGCAGAAATACCGCTTACCGGTGTTTCTCTACTACTATGAGGGCTATCGCCATCGGGAGATCGCCGAACTTCTCGGTGTGCCGGAGAAAACCGTCACCACCCGTCTCTATCGTGCCCGCGGAAAGCTCAAAAACATCTTGACGGAGGAG
>JAFYVA010000103.1 GCA_017549325.1 Oscillospiraceae bacterium | reverse complement strand
GAAGCAGAAGATCTCCCTGTCCATCCGCGCTCTGCTGGCCCCCGCTGTTGAGGCCGACGAGGACGAGGCTGAGGACGCTGAGTAATCGAAGCTAAAAAAATCTCACCCGAAAGGGTGAGATTTTTTTTGTATAACGATTGTGCGGCATTACAAAACCGCGAAGAAATATGCCGTAATGACTTCCGGGCTCTCGCGTCTCCCGTTACAGATCCACCATTTCAGTGTTTCCACAAAGGTGGAGACAATATGGCGGCGCCAAAAGTCATCGGGGATCGTATCGCTTTTCTTCGATGCAAATAAATCAAGATGACTTGCGATCAGTGATTCCAGATTTTCTCTGAAATACCTTAAGAACAACTCGTTATTCCGTGATGAGAGCAGCGACAAGAGGTTGTTATCGTTTGCTGCAAAATGCTCAAACAGGTGCAAAAACACCGGCTGCGATCCGCTGCAGTGGAAGATGTGCTGATGGTCGTGCCCTTCGTTATGCTCCGTGTCGAACACATGGCAGAAGAGATCGCTGCAAAAGGCCTTTAGCAGGTCGTCTTTTGTTTCGAAATGTGCATAGAAGGTGGACCGCCCCACATCTGCACCCATAATAATTTCTTCCACCGTGATTTTATGGAAGTCTTTTTTAGAAAGAAGTTCTGTAAAGGCGTGAAAGATTGCCGTTCTTGTTTTTCTCTGCCGTCTATCCATGACTGTTTCTCCATACAATTTTGATGATTCGTTCCGTAACGAACAGCGGCATCAAAGTGGCTGTTGTATCGTGGCGGTCATCTGCTATGATATTATCAAACAGTGTGTTCGATAACAAATCTATTGTATGATAAATGCGGAGAAAAGTCAAAGGAAGGCTGTATGAAAACGGAAAGAAATATTTTAGTAGCACTGGTGCTGAATTTGTCATTTGCTGTTTTTGAGTTTGTAGGCGGATTATTAACAGGCAGTGTCGCTGTTATTTCTGATGCTGTACATGATTTGGGAGATGCGGCCAGCATTGCCGTTTCCGTCATTCTGGAACGGAAAAGTAAACAGCAACCGGATGAGACGTATACCTATGGCTACGGCCGCTACTCTACATTGGGTGGCGTGATCACGACGGGGATTCTGATCGTTGGTGCCGTGATCGTGATGTTCACCTCTCTTTCACGGGTGGTACAGCCGAGGGAGATACAGTATGACGGGATGATCGCCATTGCCGTTGTAGGCGTGCTTGTCAATGGCTGCGCGGCCTTTTTCACCCATGGTGGGAACGGGATGAATCAAAAAGCGGTGAACTTACACATGCTGGAGGATGTCCTTGGCTGGGTGGTGGTGCTGGCAGGTGCCGTCATCATGCGCTTTACGGATATTTCGGTGATTGATCCGCTGATGTCCCTCGGTGCTGCGCTGTTTATCCTGTTCCATGCCCTTAAAAACATGAAAGTGGGAGTGGAAGAGTTCCTCGAAAGAGTACCCCGCGGCATTACAGTTGCGGAAATTGTCAGCCATGTAAAGGAAATAGAAGGCGTTCTCTCGATCCACCACGTTCATCTATGGAGCGTGGGCGAACATCACTGCTGCGCTACCATGCATCTTGTCACCGACGGGGAAGCCGATAGCATCAAACGAGCGGTGCGCGAGAAACTGCGCGCGTGGGGTGTGGAACACCTGACGATAGAAATCGAGACTTCCGCAGAGATATGTACAGAGCCGGTGCGTCGGGTGTTGCCGCCGCCCTGCGCTGCACACGGAACGCATCATCATACACATTAAAAAACGCGATACCCGGTTGTGAAAATCGGGTATCGCATTTTTGTTTAGCGATTACTGTTCAGTTGTCCGGCAATATAGCCGCTGCTCCATGCCCACTGGAGATTGTACCCGCCGCAGTCGCCGTCGATGTCCAGCACCTCGCCGCAGGCGTAGAAACCCGGTACAAGGCGGCTCTCCATGGTGTGGGGGTCGAACTCGTCGGTACGCAGGCCGCCTGCCGTCACCTGTGCCTGATCAAAACCGCATACACCGGTAATGGGGAGGGTAAAGGCACGCAGTCGGCGGGCAATGCGGCGCAATGCGTCCTCGTCCAGCGTGTCGCAGAGCTGTGTGGTAAAGCCCGCCGATTTGCACACCATCTGCCCTAAGCGGCTGTGAAGCGTACCGCAGAGAAGGGAGCCCGTCTCCTGCTTGGCGCGGCTGCGCTGCAACGAGCGGAGCCAATCCATCGTGGCCTCCTCCGACCAGTCGGGGAGGAAGTCGAGGCTGACCTCCAGCCCCTCGCCGCCGGTGGCGACAGCGCGGGACAGGTCAAAGATGGCGGGGCCGCTGAGTCCGTACTCGGTAAAGAGGATCTCCCCCTGTCCCATAGTCAGCACCTGACCGCGGCGCTGGACGGTGATGGCAGCCTCCGCCTTCACACCCTTGAGGGCACGGGGATAGGTAGGATCGGTCTTAAGCTGCACGAGGGAGGGGTAGAGGGCTGTGCGGTGGTGGCCCATGGCCTTGCCCAGCTGATAGCCGTCCATGACACCGCCCACCTTGCTTCCCGCGGCACCGCCGGCTGCCAGAATGACGTTCTGTGCCGTGAAGGTGTCCTCCTCGGTGGTGACGGTGAACAGACCGTTCTTATGGCGAATATTGGTGACCACGCAGCCGGTGCGGAGGTCAATGTTGGGCTGCTCCAGAGCAAAGCGCAGCACATCCAGCACGCTGCCGGCCATGTTGCTGAAGGGATAGACCCGACCGCTGTCCTCCGTCATGGTGACAAGCCCCAGTTTTGCGAAGAAATCCAGTGTGGCATCCACGTCGAAGGCAGCGAGCGCCGGGGCGCAGAACTGCTCGTCCTGTCCGTGGTAATGGACGGGCGCGGTGTGGCGGTTGGTGAGATTGCATCGTCCGTTACCGGTGGCCATCAGCTTGCGGCCAACGCGACTCTGCCGCTCCAGCAGCGTCACCTGATGGCCGTGCTCTGCCGCCGTCAGCGCCGCCATCATGCCGGCGGCACCGCCGCCAATGACGATCACATTCATCTGCCGGTCTCCAGTCGCTTGCGGGTCATAAAGCCCTCCAGCATCAGCGAGGCGGCCACTGCATCCACCGTCTTTTTCCGCTGCTTGGCGTTCTTTCCGTTATTAAATAGTATATTGTGTGCCTCCACGGTGCTGCGGCGCTCGTCCCAGAGGGTGAGGGGCAGTCCCGTCAGCTCCTTGAGCGTCTCGCCGAAGGCGGCGCATTTCTCCGCCCGGGGGCCAAGGGTGCCGTCCATATTCTTGGGATAGCCCAGCACCAGCTCCGTGACGCCGTATTCGGCGATGATACGGACGATCTCGGCGGCCACCACCTCAGCCTTGCGGCTGTCGATGACGGTGGTGAAACCCGCCAGTGTCATGGTTGCATCGGAAAGGGCGATGCCGGTATGGGCATCACCGTAGTCGATTGCCATAATTTTCATAGGAAATTTCTCCTTTGTTTCTGCTTCCTGAGGCTATCATACACAATTTTTCTCCCCAGCGCAACGGGGAGGGAAAAATTATTTAAAAAAGTACAAATTATCGGAAAATTTCTGTTGACCTGTGGCAGAAAGTATGGTATAGTGGTCAATACCTGTGAGTGGGTGTTTTCTTTTTGCGCGCTTTTTTCGCTTCAGGCGCAAGAAAAGAACCCTGCGAAACAGGGAGGCAATCAGGGCGTTCCCGCGAGGACGACCCAATCTAATAAGGAGGTGCCGAACCATGCGCGTGAAAATCACTCTCAGATGCAACGAGTGCAAGCAGAGAAACTACAACACGATGAAGAACAAGAAGAATACCCCGGACAAGCTTCAGATGAACAAGTATTGCCCCTTCTGCAGAAAGCACACTGTCCACACCGAGACCAAGTAAGGGAGATACGACAAAATGGCTGAAAGCAAGAAGAAGGATCGCGGCCGTTGGTTCCGCGAGATGAGAAGCGAGCTGAAGAAGGTCGTGTGGCCTTCCGGTAAAGAAGTATCCAAGAACACCGGCATCGTGCTGCTGTGCTCCCTGCTGGTTGGCGTTTGCATTTGGATCTTCGACGCGGTTGCCGTTCTGGCAGTCGATACGCTGATCGGACTGTTCGCATAAGGAGCGACGCTATGTCTGAGAATGCGAAGTGGTATGTGATCCATACCTATTCCGGCTACGAAAATGCAGTGAAAGCCGCTATTGAGAAGTCTGTGGCCAATCGCCGCTGCGAGGATATGGTCCTGCGCATGGAAATCCCTATGGAGACCGTGACGGAAGTGACCGAGTCCGGCGTGGTGAAAGAGGTGGAGCGCAAGGTGTTCCCCGGCTACGTGCTGATCAAGATGGTGCTCACTGACGAGACGTGGCATATCATCCGCAACATCCGCGGCGTGACCGGTTTCGTGGGCGAGGCCAACAAGGCCATCCCTCTCACGGAGGAAGAGGTCCGTCAGATGTCGCTGGAGAAGCACGAGATCGTTGTGAAGTACAATGTGGGCGACACGGTGCGTATCACCGACGGCCCCCTGGCTTCCTTTACCGGTGTCGTGGAGGAGATCGAGGCGGAGAAGAACAAGGTCCGCGTTGTGGTCTCCATGTTCGGCAGAGAAACCCCTGTTGAGCTCGAGCTCGATCAGGTGGAAGTTATGCAGTGACGCGCAGCACGCTCTGCGCAAGTGGGAGAGATGCATAGGTCATCTCGCCAAGAGCGGGTCCGAGATCGGCTCGGCCGCTACCACATTTTATTAAAGGAGGTGCCTTCAAATGGCACAGAAAGTCGTTGGTTACGTTAAGCTGCAGATCCCCGCAGCAAAAGCAACTCCCGCACCCCCCGTTGGCCCCGCTCTGGGTCAGCACGGCGTGAACATCGCCGCCTTCACCAAGGAATTCAACGAGCGCACCAAGAATGACGCCGGCCTGATCATCCCCGTTGTGATCACCGTTTATGCCGACCGTTCCTTCTCTTTCATCACCAAGACTCCCCCCGCAGCCGTCCTCATCAAGAAGGAGTGCAACATCGAGTCCGGTTCCGGCGTTCCCAACAAGGAAAAGGTCGCTACCATCTCCAAGGCCTCCATCCAGAAGATCGCTGAGATGAAGATGCGCGATCTCAATGCCGCTTCTCTGGAAGCCGCTATGAGCATGATCGCTGGTACCGCACGCTCCATGGGCGTTGTCGTCGGCGAGTAAGGAGGTAGTAACGATGTTTAGAGGTAAGAAATATCAGGAAAGTGCTAAGCAGATCGATAAGGCTATGCTGTATGATCCCAAGGAGGGTCTGGAGCTGATCTGCAAGACCGCCAGCGCCAAGTTCGACGAGACCGTCGAGCTGCACGTGAAGCTGGGTGTCGACTCCCGTCACGCTGACCAGCAGGTCCGCGGCGCCATCGTGCTGCCCAACGGTACCGGTAAGACTGCCCGCGTGCTGGTCTTCGCCAAGGACGACAAGGCTGCCGCTGCCCGTGAGGCCGGTGCTGACTTCGTCGGCGATATGGATATGGTCGAGAAGATCCAGAAGGAGAACTGGTTCGACTTCGATGTGGTCGTCGCTTCTCCCGACATGATGGGTCTGGTTGGCCGTCTGGGTAAGGTTCTGGGCCCCAAGGGTCTGATGCCCTCCCCCAAGGCCGGCACCGTGACTCCCGACGTGGCTAAGGCCGTCAAGGAAGTCAAGGCCGGTAAGGTCGAGTACCGTCTGGACAAGACCAACATCATCCACTGCCCCATCGGCAAGGTTTCCTTCGGTGCTGAGAAGCTCTATGAGAACTACACCGCTCTCATGGGCGCCATCATCAAGGCCAAGCCCGCCGCTGCCAAGGGTCAGTACGTCAAGTCCTGCGTGGCTGCTTCCACCATGGGCCCCGGCGTGAAGATGAACGCTGCCAAGCAGCTGTAAGGTACAAAAACTTACAAAAAAACGCAAAAAATACGTATCTTTAGCTTGACAAATTGTCCGGCTCTGGATATAATAGCAGATGCGTTCCAAAGACAGCAGGTGGCGCTTGCGCCGTAAGTCCTGCCGAGGATGGCAATTCGATATGATTTGCTCACCATCCTCATGTCTTGCGATATGAGGATGGTTTTTTTCCGAAATAGAACGCACCTCAACCCCTGGTGCATGGAGATGCACCGCAAAATCTCATGGAGGTGAACAACAAGAATGCCCAACGCAAATGTTCTGTCTGAAAAGCAGGCGATCGTGGCGGCTCTGACCGAGAAGCTGCAGAATGCAGCTGCCGGCGTCCTCGTCGATTACAAGGGTATCAACGTGGCAGAGGATACCGCTCTGCGCGCTACGTGCCGTGAGAACGACATCGAGTACACCGTCGTCAAGAACACCCTGCTGCGCTTTGCATTCCACAACTGCGGCATGACCGAGCTGGACGAGCAGCTCAACGGTACCACTTCTCTGGCCATCTGCGCCGGTGATCCCGTGGCTCCCGCCCGCGTCATCGCAGAGTTTGCAAAGAAGCTCAATGGCAAGTTCGAGATCAAGGGCGGCTTCATGGACGGCAAGGTCGTTTCTATGGAGACTGTCAACTCTCTGGCTTCCATCCCCGCACTGCCCGTCCTGCAGGCTCAGGTTCTGGGTACCATGCTGGCTCCCATCTCTGCTCTGGCTTATATCCTGCAGCAGGTCGTGGAGAACAACGGCGCACCCGTCGCCGCTGCCGAGCCCGCTGCTGAGTAATTCAGCGTCAAACAAAAACAAACAACTATCTTAAAACAGGAGGCTATTACAATGTCTGAGAAAGTTATTGCTATGATCGAAGAGATCAAGGGTCTGACCGTTCTGGAGCTTAGCGAGCTGGTTCACGCTCTGGAGGAAGTTTTCGGTGTTTCCGCTGCCGCTATGGCCGCTGCTCCCGCCGCCGGCGCTGCTGCCGCTGTTGAGGAGAAGACCGACTTCGACGTCGTTCTGGCTGGTTTCGATGCCGCTCAGAAGATCAAGGTCATCAAGGTTATCCGCGAGGTCATGGGTCTGGGTCTGGCCGAGGCCAAGGCTGCTGTCGAGGGCGTGCCCACCGTCATGAAGGAGGGTCTGTCCAAGGAGGACGCCGAGGCTCTGAAGAAGCAGGTCGAGGAAGTCGGCGGCAAGGTCGAGCTGAAGTAAGTTTAACCGTACAAAAAGAAACGCCCATCGGGCGTTTCTTTTTTTGCCATTTTCCACATTCAAACAGGAAAAAGCTCCCAAATCTTAGGATTTGGGAGCTTTTTTCATTACATGACGCTCTTGGGCAGTACGCCCAGAAGTTCCATGACTTCCTCGCCGGTATTGCGGATGGAGTGGCTGTGATGCTCGGGGCAGTAGACCACCATGCCGGGCTTTACATCATAGCAGCCGCCGTCATAGAGGCAGTCGCCGTGACCTGCCAGCACATACACCACCTCGCAGTTGCCCTCGTGGGTGTGCAGACCGATGCTGGTGTGGGGCGGCAGCGTCAGACGCACCACCGAACCCATGTTGGGATCGTCGAATTTGCGAACCTGCAGTGTGCCCTCGCCGCCCTTGAAATGCTCGGCGGAAACGGGTGCGATGGTTTCAAAATCCAGAATCATGGCCGCTCCCCCTTAGTTCAGGAAATCCTTCAGCTTCTTGCTGCGGGAGGGATGGCGCAGCTTGCGCAGTGCCTTGGCCTCGATCTGGCGAATACGCTCACGGGTGACGTTGAACTCCTTGCCCACTTCCTCCAGCGTACGGGTGCGGCCGTCCTCGATGCCGAAGCGGAGCTTGAGCACCTTCTCCTCGCGGGGGGTCAGGGTGGACAGCACATCCACCAACTGCTCCTTCAGCAGCGTGAAGGATGCGGCCTCGCTGGGCTCGGATGCGCCCTCGTCGGGGATGAAGTCGCCCAGATGGCTGTCCTCTTCCTCTCCGATAGGCGTCTCCAGAGACACGGGCTCCTGTGCGATCTTCAGGATCTCGCGAACCTTATCCACGGGCATACCCATGTGCTCGCTGATCTCCTCGGGGGAGGGATCGTGACCCAGTTCCTGCAGCAGCTGACGGCTGACACGGATGACCTTATTGATGGTTTCCACCATATGTACGGGGATACGGATGGTGCGGGCCTGATCGGCGATGGCGCGGGTAATGGCCTGACGGATCCACCAGGTAGCGTAGGTGGAGAACTTGTAGCCCTTGGTGTAGTCAAACTTCTCCACGGCCTTGATAAGACCCAGATTGCCCTCCTGAATGAGGTCGAGGAACAGCATACCGCGGCCCACATAGCGCTTGGCGATGGAGACCACCAGACGGAGGTTGGCCTCTGCCAGTGCCTGCTTGGCCTTGGTGCCGCCCTTGATGGCGGCCTTCAGCTCCTTCATCTCGGCTTCGTCGATGGTGATACCGTCCTCTTCGGCCTCGTCAATGCGGTCCTGTGCCTCGCGGCCGGCAGACATGGCGGTGGCCAGATTGACCTCTTCATCGGCGGTCAGCAGGGGTACGCGGCCGATCTCCTTGAGGTACATACGGACGGGATCGTCGATGCTGAAGCTGTCCACCAGCGTGTTGGGGTCCACCAGCTCCTCTTCCTCGATCTCGGCGATCTCGCTCATGGGGGGCTCGATGTCATCGTTGATGCCCACCAGGAACTCCTCGACACCCACCTCGATGCCCAGTGCCTCCAGAGAGTCGTAGACCTGATCCATGGCCTCGCTGCCCAGCTCCATCTCGTCCAGCACCTCGCTGATTTCGGAGGAGTCCAGACGACCCTTCTTCTTACCGCGGTTGAACAGATCGCGGAGCTTCTCGTTGGCCATAATGAGGGCGGCGGCAGGCAGCTTCTCGATGGCCTTGTCATCCAGCTTACCCTTGCTGCGCTTTTCCTTCTTCTCGGCGGTGCCGATATCTTCGCTCAGCAGGGCGTCTGCCATCTTCTCCAGCTCTTCGGCGCTCAGCTGCTCGTTGTTGAACTTCTCACTCATGTCTTGTTTCCTCCGTATCCTTTTTTCGCTTTATTTCTCTCCAAAGCCAGCGCCAAGGGGTCAGCGCCGTCGTCGATGGTGCGTTTGTCTTTTTCTTCTTTGATGATGGCCACATAGTCCTCCATGGCCTTCTGTGCATTGGCGGGGGATTCCGGCTTTTGCAGCAGCGCTGTGAGATGGCTCATCTCCTCGCCCGTCAGCTCACCCGAGAGGATGCTGAGTCGATGGTTACTGTCCCGCTGCGCCCACAACAGGGCGAACATTCTGCCCAGCAGGGGAGAGGAGAAGTCTCCCTCATCCAGCGGCGGTACCGCTCCAAACAGAGCCGAGTCCATATACAGCAGACGGATCAGACCCTCCTCCGCCATGGCGCTGCGGGGATTTTGATACCGCAATCCCTTCTGCGCCGGCTGTGCGGTGATGCTGGGGTTCAGCTCCCGCCGCTCCCGCAGCTTTTTCTGCTGGTAGGTCAGCTTTTTCCGCGCCCGCGCCACCTCGGCCTTCATCGCCTCGGGGCTGATGCCGGCGGCCTCTGCCGCCCGTACGGCGTACACATCCCGCTCCACTGCGCCCGGGAGGGCTGCCAGAACGGGGGTGACGGCGGCAGTGTACTCCACCTTGCCCCGGTCGTCCGATAGGTCGAATTGGGCCGCGATCTGCGCCATGCGAAACTCGATGCCGCTGCCGCTGCCCGAGAGCAGATTTTCAAAGGCGGCGGCGCCGTGGTTTTTAATAAAGTCGTCGGCGTCCTGCTTTTTGGGCTGTCCGTCCACCATGCGGTTGGGCAGCTTCAGGACTTTTACCGTGAACTCCGAGTTGTTGAGGAGCTGCAGTGCCCGCTCCGTGGCCTGCTGTCCGGCGTTGTCGTTGTCATAGCACAGCACCAACTCGCGGGTAAAGCGGCTGAGAAGCCGCGTTTGCTCCACTGTCAGCGCCGTACCCATCGATGCCACGGCGTTATCAAAGCCCGCTTGATGCAGCGTCACCACATCGAGGTTGCCCTCGCAGAGAATGATGTTGGGGCGCTTCGTCTTTTTGGCGAGGTGCAAACCGTAGAGCACCTGCCGCTTGTGATACACGGGTGTCTCGGTGGTGTTCATGTACTTGGGCTCGGAGTTGTCGATGACACGGCTGCCAAAGCCCACCACATCGCCCCGATGGTCGATGACAGGAAGCATGAGCCGGTTGCGGAACTTATCGTAAAAGCCGCCGTTCTTGTTGGCCACGATGAGGCCAGCCGAGAGCAGCTCCTGCTTGGAGTAGCCCCGATGGGTCATCTCCTGCAGCAGGCGGTCCCATGCGTTGGGTGCGGCGCCCATACCGAAGTTGACGGCCACCTTGCGGGAGATCCGCCGCTTATCCAGATACTCCCGTACAGCCTTGCCCTCGTCGGAGAGCAAAATCTCGTAGTACCACCGGGCCGCCTCCTTGTTCAACTGCAGCAGCCGCTTGCGCTGTCGCTCGGCACTCTCATCGCGGCGGTCGCTCTGCGGTACTTCCATGCCCGCCCGCTTGGCCAGAAACTCCACTGCCTCGGGAAAGGAGAGGTTTTCCACCTCCATGATGAAGTTAATGACGCCGCCGCCCTTATGACAGCCGAAGCAGTAGTAGATCTGCTTGCCGGTGTTGACGGAGAAGGAGGCGGTCTTTTCATTGTGGAAGGGGCACAGACCGAAGAGGTTTCCGCCCTTGGGTGTCAGGGCGACATAGGAGCCCACCACATCGGCGATGTCGCTCCGAGCCGTCAGCTCGTCCAAAAACTGCTGAGAAAACTGCATCCGTGTCCCTCCTCTCCATAAAAGCTCTACACTATATATACCAAATCTTTTTTGAATTCCCTCTTTTTTTACCGAAAAAATTAAAAAATTTTTGGTTTTTTTGCAGAGAGGCAGGTGCTTTACGAAGAGGGGAAAGAATGCTATACTGTAAAATGCACTGGTAGATTCATTCCCATCCCCGTTTTTTTGACAAAAGGAGGGCTATGCTATATGAAACGACTGTTTCGCGGCGGCACCGTGGTGGATGGTGCCCGCGCCTATCGCGCCGATGTGCTGACCGAGGGCGAGAAGATCCTGCGTATTGCAGCGTGCATCACCGATGATGCCGACGAGGTGGTAGACTGTGCAGGGCTCCTGCTGCTGCCCGGTTTTATCGATGCCCATACCCACTTTGATCTGGATGTGTGCAACACCACTACCGCCGATGATTTTTGCTCCGGCTCCCGTGCGGCGCTCCGGGGCGGCACCACCACGGTCATCGACTTTGCCACCCCCAACAAGGGGGAGAGTTTGCGCTACGGCCTCGATCTGTGGCACAAAAAGGCGGAGCACTGCGCCTGTGACTACGGTTTCCACATGACGATCGACGACTGGAACGAGTCGATTGAGGGAGAGCTGGACGAGATGTTCGCCGAGGGTATCACCTCGTTTAAAATGTACATGACCTATCCGGCCATGATGATCGGCGACAAGGATATGTACCACGCCCTTACCGCACTGCGCAAGCGGGGCGGCATCTGCGGCGTCCACTGTGAAAACAGCGGCGTCATCGATGCCCTTGTGGCCGAAAAGCAGGCCGCGCAGGAGAATGCGGTGTCCTGCCATCCCGAGACCCGCCCCGATTATCTGGAGGCTGAGGCCGTTGCGCGCCTGCTGCGTATTGCACAGGCCGCCGACACCCCCATCATCATTGTCCACACCACCAACGCCGCCGCATTGGAGGAAGTATCCCACGCCCGTGACCGCGGCCAGACGGTGTATGTGGAAACCTGCCCGCACTATCTGACGCTGGACAAGTCGGCCTACTACCACGAGGATTGGCTGGAGAGCGCCAAGTTCGTCTGCTCCCCGCCTCTGCGTACCGAAGCCGATCAGGAGGCCCTGTGGCAGGGCCTGCGGGAGGGTGCGGTGCAGACCGTGTCCACAGACCACTGCTCCTTCACCACCGAGCAGAAAAAGGCGGGGCGCCACAGTTTTACCGCCATCCCCGGCGGTATGCCCGGTGTGGAGAATCGCGGTGAGGTGGTCTATACCGCCGGCGTGGCCGCAGGCAAAATCGACCTGCCCACCTTCGTTCGCGCCCTGAGCGAAAATCCCGCCCGTCTCTACGGCCTCTATCCCCGTAAGGGTGTACTGGCCGAGGGCAGCGATGCCGACATCGTCCTGTACGACCCCGAGGCACACCACACCATCACCGCCGAGGGTACGGCTTCGAACTGCGACTATACCCCCTACGAGGGCTTTAAGACCGTGGGCGGCATCCGTCAGGTCTACCTGCGCAACGCATTGGCGGTGGACAACGGCGCGGTGCAGGATGTACGCGGTGTCTATCTCAAGAGAGGAATCTGTGAACTATGAATGTGATGAATGTAACGCTGGGCTATGTGCTGTGCTGCCAGTCTCCGGCCCTGTTTCTCGCGGCGCTGGTGCTGCTCATCTGTTACTTTGCCCGTAAGAAGCACCACCGTGTCCGCGCCATCCTTGATTTGATCCTGGCTGTTCTGTGCGCCGCTGCGGGTGTGGTGCTGTACTTCCTCGGCATGAGCTGGGAGTATTTCACGATCCGCGATTTCCACCACATCCGCTTTATCGGCTGGGTTGGTCTGGGCATCGTGGCCGTTATTACGATTTTTGCCGCCGTCCGCGCATTCCTGAAGGTCAACCGCCAGCGCATGGCCGAGCGTGAGGCCAACCGCGCCAACAATGCGGAGACCTTCGTCCGTACCGAGGAGGCCAAGGCTGCCAATGCCGCCACCCAGGCCGAGGTAGCCGAGGTGGTCACCGAGGCACTGGCGGAGGAGGCACCCCCCGCTGTGGAGGAGACGGTACAGTGAGCGGGAAGAACATCTTACTGCATGTCTGCTGTGCCCCCTGTTCGGTCAGCTGCATCACCACCCTTCGCCAAGAGGGGCTTGCGCCTGTGGGCTACTGGTATAACCCCAACATCCATCCCTACATGGAGTATGCCGCGCGGCGCGACTGTCTGGTGGACTATGCCCAAAAGGTGGGGATGCCCCTCTATGTGCAGGAGGACTACGGTCTGCGCGATTTCTGCCGCGCCGTCTGCGAGGATCTGGACAACCGCTGCGGCTACTGCTATGGCATTCGCCTCTACGCTGCCGCCAAATTCGCCGCGGAGAACGGCTTCGACAGTTTCACCTCCACCTTGTTCGTCAGTCCGTATCAGGACCACGAGAAGATGCGTACCATCGCCGAGGCGGCGGGGAAGATGTACGGTGTGGAGTTCCTCTACCGCGACTTCCGTCCCGGCTTCCGTGAGGGACAGGCCATTGCACGGCAGGAGCAGCTCTATATGCAGAAATACTGCGGCTGCGTCTTTTCCGAGGGCGAGCGCTACGGCAAGAAGATCGGGCGCGATTTGCAGCAGCCCCTGAAATTCTACGAAAATTGAGACAAATCGCCTGATAGAGTCCTCTATCGGGCGCTTTTTCCTTTACAGGCCGAAGAAAATGGGGTATACTAACTTAGTTATCGATGTATTTTTGAAAGGAGGGAGAAACCGTGAAAGTCAATCAGTTAAAGGTGGGCGCGCTGCTGAGCTATGTGTCCATGGGTCTTTCCACCGTCATCTCCCTCGTCTATACCCCCGTCATGCTCCAGCGTCTGGGCTCCAGCGAGTTCGGCGTGTACCAGACGGTGCTGCCCATCATCTCCTATTTGAACCTGCTCTCCTTTGGCCTGGGCAGCGCCTATGTTCACTACTACTCCCGCTACAAGACACAAAACGATCGGGATGGCATGGCGCGGTTGAACGGTTTGTTCTTCATGGTCTATGCAGTGCTGGGCGCACTGCTGCTGGTGATCGGCTTCTGGCTCAGTATGCACGGCGATGTGATCTTCGGCTCCAAGCTGACGGCCGAGGAGATCGCTCTGGGCGAAAAGCTGTTGCGTATCCTGTCGGTGAACGCCGCCATCACCTTCCCCTTAAGCGTCTTTGAATCGCACATCACCATCCATGAGCGCTACCTCTTCCAGAAGATGGTGTCCATGCTCAAGCAGGTTCTGAACCCGCTGGTGATGATCCCCCTTCTGATCATCGGCTACCGCAGCGTGGCGCTGACGATCGTCACCCTGATTTTCACCGTGGTGACGGGCCTTTTCAATATGTTCTACTGCATCGTCAAGCTCCGTATGCCGGTGCGCTTTGCCCGTCCCGATTTCGCGCTGCTGCGGGAGATGTCGGGCTACACGCTCTATGTATTCCTGGGCATCGTGGTGGAGAATGTCAACTGGAGTATCGGCCGGTTGCTGCTGGCGTGGTGTCACGGTACGGCGGCAGTCAGCGTCTTTGCCCTCGCCGCCCAGTTGAACGTGTACTACCTCACTTTCTCCAACGCCATCTCCAATGTGCTCACGCCCCGCGTCCACCGTCTCGTGGCGGAGAATGCGCCCCTGAAGCAGCTCAACGCACTCTTCACCCGCGTGGGACGCTTGCAGTTCATCCTTCTGGCCTGTATCTTCTTCGGCTTCGTGGCCATCGGCCGTCCCTTCCTCATCCTCTGGGGCGGCGGCGAGGAGTACGGCATCGACTATGCCGTCACGCTGATTTTGTTCTTCACCACCATGTGGGTCAACATCCAGACAGTGGGCATCGAGATCCAGCGCGCCAAGAATATGCACAAGTTCCGCTCCCTCACCTATCTGGGCGTCACCGTGGCCAATATTGCCATCTCACTGCCCCTTTGTATGCGCTTCGAGGGAATGGGCATCGCCATCGGTACGGCGATCACCACCTTTGCGGGCAATCTGGCTTTGATGAACTGGTACTACCACCGCCGCATCGGTCTGAATATCCCCAAGTTCTGGCGCCATATCGCCCATCTGTTCCCTTCGATGATCCTGCCCGCCGTTGCTGCGGTGCTGCTGGCGGTCTTTACCCACCCCACCTCATACTGGGGCATGATTTTACCCGGCTGCTGCATCGTGGCGGTCTATGCCCTGTCCGTCTGGCTCTTCGGTCTTAACCGCTATGAGCGTGAGCTGGTACAGGGACCCCTGCGCCGTATTTTCCGAAGATTTGCAAGGAGGTAATGATGATGCATCCCATGCGTCTTACCAAGCGCGCCCGTGACGAGGCCTTCGCCTGGGAGGTGCTGCGCAACAGCGTCTATTCCACCCTCGCCCTTGTCAAGGACGACGGTACCCCCATTGCCGTTCCCGTCAACGCCGTGGGGGACGAGGTCTATCAAGTGCTCTATTTCCACTGCGCCGGAGCAGGGGAGAAGTGGGAGATTCTGGAGAAGAACCCGCGGGTATCCCTCTCCGTGGTCAGCCATGCCGCCTTAAAGCCCATGGCCTTCACCACCACCTACCGCGCCGCCCGCTTTCAGGGACGGGCAGAGGTGGTCACCGACGAGGGCGAGCATGTCAAAGCCATGATGCTGCTGTGTCAGGCCTTTGACCCGAAGAACATGGGCAGCTTCGCCGCAGAGATGGACAAGTGTACCGCCCGCGTGGTGAAGATCATCCCCGAGGAAATCACGGGCAAAGAGAGTATGTAAAAAAACAGTTCCGCAACAGAAGCTGCGGAACTGTTTTTTCTTCATTTTCGTTTTAGTTTCTTCCAATCCATCTCCATGACCAGCAAACTCAGCAGCATCAGTGCCGCGCCGGCATAGCCGCGGGGCAGGAGCCGTTCATCCGCCACAAAGTAGGCCACGATGCCGGAAAATACCGGTTCGAGGGTGAAGATCAGCCCCACATGGGTGGCCGAGGTATACTGCTGCGCCACGCTCTGCACCACAAAGGCCACGCCCGTACAGCAGATGCTCAAGAACAGGACGCTGCCCCATACGGCGCTGCTCTGGGGCAGGACGGGCTGCTCGGTGAGGAATGCGATAACGGTCATCACCGCACCGGCAATACCCAGCTCGATGACGCCCAGCGCCAGCGGGTCGACATCTTCTTGCTGCACCGCCCGCTCCGTGACGATCATATCCGCACCGTAGGACACGGCGCAGAGAAGGCACAGGGCATCACCGATATTGATGCCGAAGTTCTCGTTCAGCGTCAGCATGGCAAGACCGATGGTGCACATGATCAGCGCGATTCCCAACCGCTTTTCGGGACGGCGGCGGTTGATGAGAAAGTCGAGGACGGGGGTCACCACCACAGGCAGGGCGCAGATAAAGCCCGCGTTGGACAGGCTTGTCCGTGCGATGCCGTAGGTACTGCCCGCGTAGACGAATACCAGCAGAATGCCCACATAGAGGCTGTATTTCAGCGTGGCACGGGAGGCGGCAAACACCCGCTTGCGGAAGATGACGGCGAGGATGACGAAGGCCAGCACAAAGCGGGAGGCATTCAGCGTCATCTCCGGCAGCTCGGTGAGGGACAGGTCTACCAGATAATAGGATACGCCCCAAAAAAGTGTCACCAGAATCAGCGCCAAATCGGCTTTCCACTGTTTAGACACGGCCTTCTCACCTCCCTTTACTGCAAGTAAGGTGAGTATATCATAGATCCCTGCGGATGAAAAGGTTTATTTCCAAAGCCGAACCAGCCGGCGGTCATGGAATTCCTTCATCAGCAGCAGTACCAGCGGCCCTAAGATCATCCCCGCCACCCCGGCGATGCGAAAACCCACATAGATGGCAAAAAGTGAGGGCAGGGGAGGAAGGCCGCCGCTCTTGCCCAGTATCTTCGGCTCGAGAAAGCTCCGCACCAGCCACACGATGACATACAGCGCCGCCAGCCCCAGTGCCCCCACCGTATCGCCCGTCAGTGCCAGTATGGCCGCCCATGGCAGCAGCACCATCCCCGCTCCGAAGATGGGCAGGGCATCGAGAAGGGCGATGAGGAAGGCAAAGAGCAAGGCGTAGTCCCGCCGCAATAGGAGAAAGCCGGCCAGAAGCTCGGCAAAGGTGACGGTGATCAGCAGTACCTGCGCCCGGGCCCACCGCCATACGGCACCCAGCGCGCCCTCCTTCAGCTCCCGCGCCGCCGCCAGCTTTTCACGGGGGATCTGTCGGATGAAAAAGCGGCGCAGCTGCGGATAACTGCTGACGGTGAAAAACAGCGCCATCACCGCGGTGGCGCAGAAGAGTAGCAGCCCCGGCAGCTTGCCCATCCAGCCCTTCACCGACTCCAGCAGCGAGGTGGACAGGTTCACCGCCGCACTGCCCAGGGCGTTGCCCAGCGCCGTCAATGCCTCGTTCATGGCCTGCCGCGACTCCTGCGGAAGCCTTACGCGGAACTCCTCCAGCCGCGCCGTGATCTCCGTCAGCAGGCTGGGCAGCGCCGAGAGGAGCTGCGGTGCCTGTCCCAGCAGATCCGTCAACTGCCGCCACAGGGCGCTGAGAATGGCCACCGCTGCGGCCACAGTCATTGCCGTTACGGCCAGCGTTATCACAGCGGCGAGGAAGGGGCGCTTCAGATGCATCTTGTGCCGCACCCACTGTACGGCGGGCTCTACCCAGGCGGCCACCGCCAGTGCAGGCAGAAAGGGCAGCAGCCATGCCAGAGCATAGCGCAATCCCAGATAGACCAGCGCCAATATCGCAGACCAATAGGCCAGTGTTACGAGAAATCGGCGTTTTTGCTCCAAATCATCACCTCGAAATCAAAATGCCCCTTGCAAAAAGAGAAAACTCGTGGTAGTATCTACTTACGGAGAACAAATGAAAACCTACGGAGTACCAACAGAGGAGAGAACGCATGGATAAGAAGAGATATTTCATCGTTTCGGCCGATGCACTGCCGGAAGTGTTTGTCAAAGTTGCCGAGGCTAAGCGTATGCTGCAGGTGGGCGAAGTCAGCACGGTGGGACAGGCCGCCGCTGCCGTGGGTATCAGCCGCAGCGCCTTTTATAAGTACAAGGATGCGGTGCAGCCCTTCCAGAATATGAAGGCCGGCCATATCATTACGCTGTATGCACTGCTCAAGGACAATCCCGGTGTCCTGTCCGGCTACCTCTCTATTTTTGCCGCATCCGGGGCGAATATTCTCACCATCAACCAGACCATTCCCACCAACGGCTGCGCCGGTGTTACCGTCAGCGTGGAGAGCAGCGACATGACGGTGGCCATGGAGGAGATGATCTCCCGCCTCACCACGGCCAACGGTGTGCTGCGCTTTGAGATCATGGCCGGCTGAGAAAAGGGTATTACTGAGAAAATAAGAAGATGCACACATCGTCCGATGTGTGCATCTTTTGTTATATCTGCTCTTTTGCCGCATTCAGCAGCGCCGCTTTTTCGTTGGGCAATTCCCCGTCCATCACGGCGGTGAGAAGCTGTTCGAGTACCTGACCGATGGCCTTGCCGCGGAGTCCGAGAGCGAGGAGGTCGTTGCCATCCACCGCCAGATGCTTCAAACTGAAGCAGGAATCTTTCTCCAGCACCGCGTGGAGGAGCGCTTCGGCCTCGTCCAGCACGGCCTGACGGTCGTGATAGTCGGGGTGCTGCGCCAGATTGTCGGCCCGCTTCACGGCGCACAGGGCGAAGGTGTCCTCCACTCCCAGCTTCCGCAGTGCCCGCGCCATAGACTTCTCCGTCAGGGCGAAGGGACGGTCATGATACCGCACCAGACGGACGATGCGCTGGGCGGAGGCTTTATCAAACCGCAACCGCTGCACGACCTGACGGGCAATTTCCTCGCTGCGATCTGCGTGGGTGTAGAAGTGTCCCACGCCCTCGCCGTCCACGGTGAAGGTGTCGGGTTTGCCCAGATCGTGGAGCAGCATCGTCCAGCGGATGATGCTGTCTTTTGCCGCCTTGCCCACGGCACGCGCCGTGTGCCCCCACACATCGAGACAGTGGTGGCAGTTGCGCTGATCGAAGCCCACCGCAGGCAGCAATTCGGGAATCACCGCGCCCAGCACGGTGGGGAAGGCTGTCAAAATCGCCTCGGCGCTGTCGCCCAGCAGCAGCTTCGTCAATTCCTCCCGTACCCGCTCGGCGGCCACATAGTGGAGATCGTCTCTCAGGGCGAAGATGGCGCGCCCGGTCTCCTCTTCGATGGCAAAGCCAAGGGTCGCGGCAAAGCGCAGCGCCCGCAGGATACGCAGGGCATCCTCGGAAAACCGCTTGGCGGGTTCGCCCACGCACCGCAGGATGCCTGCGGCCAGATCTTCCCGTCCACCGAAGGGATCCACCACCTCGCCGTTTTCATCCATGGCCATGGCGTTGACGGTAAAATCGCGGCGGGCCAAGTCCTCCCGCAGACTGCGGGTGAAGGTGACGCCGTCGGGGCGGCGGTGGTCGGAGTAATCCCCGTCGGCGCGGTAGGTGGTGACCTCGCAGGGGCAGCCGCCGCTGAGGACCGTCACCGTTCCGTGTTTCAGACCTGTGGGGATGGCAAAATGAGGGAACAGGGACATGGTCTCCTCGGGGAGGGCGGAGGTGGTGATGTCCCAGTCATGGGGCGCAACACCGCGGAGGATGTCGCGAACGCAGCCGCCCACCACATAGGCTTCGTGCCCGGCGCTGCTCAGTGTATGCAGTACTTGCCGTACTTCCTGCGGAAGCATCCTCTTCCCCTCCTTTCAACCACCAATGGCGGTTGCACTTTTTTGCTGTGTGTAGTATACTATATGTTCGAAGAAATTACAATCGCGGCTTTGTCCGCTTTTTTTGGAGGGATTACCATGAAGCATCCCGCTGAGGATATTGTTACCTATATGACCCCCGGCCGCCGCATCCACCTCTCCGGTATCGGCGGCGTGTCCATGTGCGCGCTTGCTGAGGTCCTGCAGGGGATGGGTCTGCAGGTGCAGGGTTCGGATATGGCCGACAGTGCCACCGTGCAGCATCTGCGGGCGGTGGGCATTCCCGTCACCGTGGGACACAGCGCCGATAACATCGGTAATTGTGATGTGGTGATCCGCACCGCCGCCATCCGCGATTCCAACCCTGAGATCGCCGGTGCCGTGGCACGGGGCATCCCCGTCTACGAGCGTGCCGAGGGCTGGGGTGCCATCATGCGCAGCTATGAAAACGCACTGTGCATTGCCGGTACCCACGGCAAGACCACTACCACCTCTATGGCCACCCATATCTTTATGTCTGCCCACCGCGACCCCACCGTTATGATCGGCGGTACGCTGCCCCTTCTGGGTAAGGGCTATCGGGTAGGCGAGGGGGATACCATCATTCTGGAGAGCTGTGAGTATTGCAACTCCTTCCTCAATTTCTCCCCCACCGTGGCGGTGCTGCTGAATGTGGCCGCCGACCATCTGGATTTCTTCGAGGATTTGGCCGACATCGAGCGCTCCTTCCGCGCCTTTGCCGATCTGGTACCTGCCGGCGGCACGGTGGTGGCCAACTGGGATGATGACGGCGTGCGCGAGACGATGAAAGACTTCGCGGGCAACCTCTGCCGCTGCAGTGTGAAGGACAAGACGGCCGATGTCTACGCGGCCAATGTGGCCTTCTTCGACGGCTTTGCCGACTTTGATGTGGTGGCCGAGGGAGCGCACTATGCCCATGTTTCCCTCCGTGTACCGGGTGAACACAATGTGTCCAATGCCCTCTGTGCCGCAGCCGCCGCCTATGTGCTGGGTGTGGAGGGAACGGCAGTGGAGGAGGGCCTGCGTGAGTTTATCGGTGCCGGCCGCCGCTTCGAGTACAAGGGTGAGTACAACGGCGCCAAGGTCTACGATGACTACGCTCACCACCCCGATGAGCTGCGCGCCCTGCTGAAGGCCGCCCGCAGCCTGCCCCATGAGCGCCTGATCTGCGCCTTCCAGCCCCATACCTACACCCGTACCGCCGCCCTCTTCGACGAGTTTGTAGAGGAGATGAAAAAGGCCGATATAGCGGTGGTGGCGGAGATCTATGCCGCCCGCGAGAAGAACGAAAGCGGCATCTCCTCCCGCGATCTCTGCGCCCACATCGACGGCAGCCGTTATTGCGCCACCCTTCGGGAAGTGACGGATACCCTCAAAGAACTGGTACAGAGCGGCGATCTGGTGCTGACGGTGGGCGCCGGTGATATCTACCGCGCCGGCGAAGATCTGGTCAAGGAGGGCTAAACTATGGAAATTTCCCCTATCTACGATGCCGCCCCGCTTGATGCGCGCACCCTACAGGAAGCTGCCTGCTATGCGCTGCTGCAGGAGCTGAAGATCCCCTTTGCCCGCGTGGATCACGAGCACGCCGATACCATGGACGATTGCGCCGCCATCTCGGAGGTGCTGGGCGTGAGCATCTGCAAGAACCTGCTCCTGACCCCCCGCAACCGCAGTGCCTTCTATCTTTTGTGCATGGCACCCGACAAGCCCTTCAGCACCAAGGATTTCTCCAAGATGATCGGTGCCTCCCGCCTCAGCTTCGCCACCGGCGAGGACATGGTGGAGCTTCTGGGCTGTGAAATCGGCTCGGCCTCCATTCTCGGACTCCTGCACGATACCGACCACCGCGTTACGCTGGCCATGGATCGCAGCGTCTACGAGGCGGAGTGGTTCGGCTGCCACCCCTGCAAGAACACCTCGTCCCTGCGTATTGCTACGGGCGACATTTTAAATAGGTTTCTTCCCTACACGGGTCATAGTGTGACCGTGGTGGATCTGTAAGACAAAAGAAAAACTCCTCTTCCCGACGGAAGAGGAGTTTTGGTTTTCTTTACTTATTGCGCCATGTGGCCGGGTTCAGCAGCACCAGCAGGGGCATCAGTTCCAGACGGCCCATGAGCATTTCAAGACTCAGCACGACTTTGGTGAAGTAATTCAGTCCTGCAAAGTTGGATGTGGGGCCGAGACTGCCAAAGGCAGGGCCGATGTTGCTGACACAGCTGAGGGAGGCGGTGAGGGACTCGGTGATCCCCATACCGTCCAGTGCCACCACCAATGCACCTGCCACCAGCACCAGCAGATAGGCCACTTGGAAAGCCAGAGCCGAGGACACCGCCTGCTCCGAAACCGTCTGTCCGTCCATGGTCACCACGCTGACGCGGTTGGGATGGACGATGCGGTTCAGCTCCCGCTTCAGACTCTTTAGCTGCAGCAAAACTCGGCTGACCTTCACACCGCCGGCAGTGGAGCCGGCGCAGCCACCGATCAGCATCAGCAGCACCAGCACCGCCTGAGAAAAGGGGGGCCACAGTGCAAAGTCACGGGTACAGTAACCGGTAGTGGAATTGATGGTGGTCACCTGGAAGGCGGCATCCCGTACCGCCTGAGAGAAGGGGAGGCCTGTCTGTGTCATCAGGTTGCCGCAGACAGCTGCCACGGCCACCACGGTGATGAGCAGAAAAGCGCGCAGTTCCTGAGACTTGGCAACAGTGCGGAATTGACCGCGGATGGCCAGGAACATCAGCGAGAAGTTGATAGAGGCCAGTACGGTAAAGGCAATGATGACCCACTCGATAGCGGGGGAGTTATAGGCTGCCACAGAGGTGTTTTTTATGGAAAAGCCACCGGTGGACAAGGTGGTAAAGGCGTGGTTCAGCGCATCGAAGAAGGGCATTCCCGCAATGCGTAAGGCAATAGTCTCGGCTACCGTCAGGCCGATATAGAGACAGTAGAGGATCTTGGCCGTGTCGCCCAGACGCGGTACGATGCGGCTCTTAATGGGGCCGGGGCTCTCAGCGTTCATCAAAAACACGGCGCCGCCGCCCAGATGGGGCATCAGGGCAAGGAACAGCACCAGAACGCCCATGCCGCCCATCCACTGGGTCTGAGAGCGCCAGAACAGGATGCTGTGGGGCAGATGCTCGATCTCTGTCAGCACCGAGGCACCGGTGGTGGTGAGGCCGGAGGCGGTCTCAAACAGCGCGTCCACATAGTTGGGGATCGCACCCGTCATCACATAGGGCAGCGCACCGAACAGGGACAGCAGCACCCATGCAAGGGCGACCGCAGCGTAGCCATCGCGGTTTTGCAGCGAGGTATGCCGAGCCTTAATGGCGCGCAGCAGCGCACCGACAGCGGCGCAGATGGCGGCGCAGAGAAGAAATGCACTCCAGCAGCCGTCGCGGTAAATAAGGGATACCACCATGGGCAGCAGCAGAAATCCCGCTTCTACCCACAGAATGTAGCCGGCTGTATTGGCAATCAGGCGAAAGTTCATAAAAGGATCTCCGATTTCATAACATACTCATTCCAGTATATTATACCCCCTTTCATTACAACCGTCAAGGCAGGGGAAAACCGCAAGAATTTTATGAAAAACGGAAAAATTGTGGTGCTGTCTTGCTTTTAACGGAAACTATGGTATAATTACCGTGTATTGATACGTCTGCATTAATGCAGCAGGTATGAACTGCTGCGCCGCGGGCATGATACAAGAGAAGACGGAATACAAGCATTCGGAAAAGAGGACTTTGCTTTGAATCAATATATTATTCGTGGCGGCCGCCCCCTGTTCGGTGAGGTGACCATCAGCGGTGCCAAGAACGCCGCCGTGGGCATCATCCCCGCAGCACTGCTGGTGGATGGCGTTTGCCGCATTGAAAATATTCCCCAGATCAGCGACGTGACGCTGTTCTTCTCCATGCTGGAGGAGCTGGGT
>JAFYVA010000102.1 GCA_017549325.1 Oscillospiraceae bacterium | reverse complement strand
GTAGAAGTGTTTATAGGCATTACAGCAACGGTCGTTCTTTTTGCTTTGATATTTGTTGCCGCTTTTGTGCAAATGTCAAATGGACTAAGAATTACTCTCATTGTATTTGGATTTGTTTTGTTCTTAGCGGGTTGCTTCTATGCACTGCGGATGGAGCAAGTGGCAGGATATTATACATGCAAAGAATGCGGACACCGATATGTACCGACATACAGAGCCGTTGCTATGGCTCCGCACATGGGCAGAACAAGATATATGCGTTGCCCCCAATGCGAAAAAAAGTCCTGGCAGAAAAAAGTGTTTAGCAAGGATTAAACCAATTCCAATTTATCAAACTGGTACCCCGAGGGTCATCATCGCTCCTTGGGGTGCATTTTATCGGTACGGGGTGCAAAATTTGTGCCAGGGTGCAAATTTCGCAACAGGGGTGCATTTGTCAAATTGTCGCCGTAAATTGTATCCATAATTGCCATCACACCCAACTGTAAAGGATAGGCTTTTGCCTCTCCTTTATCCTTTCTTTCTCCAATCTATCGCCCAATACATCACCACCAGCGCCGCTGAGAGGAGTATACCGCCGATGATATCGGTAAACCAGTGGACACCCGAGACAAGCCGCCCCACCACGGTGATGAGGCTCACCAACACAGCGAGCATATCCACGCAGCGGCACAGCCCCTTTCTCTCAGGGCAAAGGGTGCGAAACTCCATAGCGGCCGTGGACATGAGACACAGCGTCATCACCGTATGGGATGAGGGGTAGGATGCCTCCAGCACGCTGCCTGTCAGCACGGGACGGAAATTGATGACCACCTGCTCAAAGAAGAGATAACAGCCTATCACCAGCAGATAAAATCCGCCCAATACGAGAATGCTGCCATCCACCTTGCGGATCCCTCTGCGCCGAATCCACTGATATACGCCCACGGCGGCAAAGCCGAAAGCCCACGCGATGGGCACAAATCCCAGCCAATCGGTGAGATGATACCAAAACCAATGTACGCCCACACGCGCAAAGACCCAAGCGTTGAGGCCGGCAAGGCCAACCGCCGACTCCTGCGGGCCGATGGGCTGCACATCCACACAGGTGAGCAGCACTGTGAACAGGATGAATGCCATCCACAGTGCGCCTGTGATACACCAAAGCTTTCTCTTCATTGTTTGTTCCTCGTTTCTTTGGATTGTCAGGTTCAGTATTCCCCGAAAGCCTCCAAAGGACAAGAAACACTTCTTCACAAGCCACAGCACCCGCGACACCATTCGTGTCGCGGGTGCTTCTTTTATGATTGAATTCGGTTCTCCTGTATCAGCAGTGCCACTTTCACCATCAGCAGCAGAAACAGCAGCGCGGTCATATAGGGTTGACGGGACAGGGCGAAGAACAACACGGCGGCGGCGTGGAGCACAACGCTCGCGCATTTACAGTACCGCTGCAAAACCAGCTCTACGATCCCGATAACGGCGAGCGATGCAGGCAGGAGCACATATACCCCGCGCAGAACACCGCTCACAGCCGTATACCTCCACAGGGTAACGGCGCGGATATAGTCTCCCTCCTGCTGTCCGAAAAGGGGCAGGAACAGCAACGCCACCACCATGATATCCAAAGCAGCGAATGCAAAAGCCGATACACGGCGAAGATTGCTGCGGTTCTCCGTTTCGGCGGCCTCCAGCAGTTCCTCACTTGACAGCAGCTTATCCAGCGAGAGGCCGAACAGCTTGGACAGACTCTTCAGCGATTCTAAATTGGGATACCCCCGTCCACTCTCCCACTTGGAGATGGCCGTGCGGGAGACGAACAGTTTTTCTGCCAGCTGCTCCTGTGTCAGATCGTGCTGACGACGCAGCTGCTGCAATTTTTCGTGGAACTCCATGGCACACCTCCTAAGGGGACTGTTTAGATTATAGTATGCCCTCCCTCCCCTGTCAAAGAAAGACCGCGACACTTATCGTCACATGAATCAATTCTCGTTTTTTGTAAAGTTTACTTGACAATTACTGCTTACTGTGATATCATCAAGCCAAGATATGTAAAGTTTGCTTTACTAAGGAGGTCGGTGAATTGAAAAATAACATCGAGGCTATCCGCAAGGAGCGGAACATACGGCAGGAAGAATTGGCGCGGGTGCTGGGTGTATCGCGGCAGACCATCAGCTCTCTGGAGAACGGGCGGTATAACCCCTCCATCCTGCTGGCCTATAAGATCGCCAGATATTTCAACATGACCATTGAGGAAGTGTTTCTCTTTGAAGAGGAGGTAACGGAATGAAACGGGACAGACGAATGATTGCCAGCGTTTGCTATGTGGTGCTGGGCGCAGTGCTGCTGGCACTGGGTATGATGGACGTGGTGGACGAATTCTGGAGCGGCATGGGCGGCGCGCTGATCGTGGTGGGCGTCCTGCAGGTGGTGCGGTTCTTCCGCTACCGCCACAACGAGGAATACCGCGAAAAGACGGAGATCGCCAATAAAGATGAGCGCAACCACTTCATCCGCAACAAGGCGTGGGCCTGGTCGGGCTATCTGTTCGTGCTGATCGCCGCCGTGGCCACCATCGCCCTCAGGATCGCGGGGCAGGACGCGCTGAGTTTCGCCGCCTCCATGGCGGTCTGCCTGCTGCTGGTACTGTACTGGGTATCGTTCTTGGTACTGAGTAAGAAATATTGAGTAAAAACAAGGAGCATCCCGTGGGATGCTCCTTGTTCAAATTCTCGACATGATGGCGCGGCCTTCCGTTTTGAGCCATTGGCGGTGGCGGCGGTAGTCGGGCATGACGCGCTCCACCTCCGCCCAGAAGCGGGGCGAATGATTCATCTCACGGCGGTGACACAGCTCGTGCACCACCACATAGTCCCGTACCTCCTCGGGGCAGAGCATCAGCAGGCAGTTGAGGCTGATGTTCCCCTTGGCCGAGCAGGAGCCCCAGCGGGTGCGCTGACAGCGGACGGTGACACGGTTGAGGCTGACCCCGACCAGCGGCGCAAGGTGCTCCACGCGGCGCGGTAACTCCTCCCGCGCCGATGCCATCAGTGTATGGATCTCCGCCTCGGTAAGCAGCGGAAGCTGCGGGGCGGGGCGGGACAGATGCTTCTCGATCCAGCCGCTCTTGCTCTGCAAAAACATCTCGATCTTCCGCCCGCTCATCCACAGCGGTGCCCGCACCACCACGCGTCCGTCATGGGTGATCTGCACCGCCACGGTGCGCCGCGATGAGCGGATGATCTCGGCATCAAACAGCATCTTGCGCCCTCCTCTCTCCCGTTTTTTTCTATTCTACCGCCTCAAGACGCCAAATGCAACGGAATTTCTCTTGCGCCGCGCTCTTCGGTAGGGTAAAATACAGGCAAGATCACAAAAAGGAGAATTGTCCCATGATCGTCTATTTTTCCGGCACCGGCAACAGCCGCTACGCCGCCGAATATCTGGCACAGCATTTGGAGGACGCCTGCATCGATGCCTTTCACTTCATCCGCGACGGCATCGCCGCTGAGTTCATCAGCGGGAAACCCTGGATCTTCGTCGCCCCTACCTACGCATGGCAGCTGCCCCGCGTATTTGCCGACTTCATCCGCAGCGGCAACTTCGACGGCCATGAGGACGCCTACTTCGTCATGACCTGCGGCAGCAGTATCGGCGGTGCAGGGGCGTATAATGCGGCGCTGTGCCGCGAGAAGGGACTGCACTATCGCGGTACGCTGCAGGTAACGATGCCGGAGAACTATGTGGCCATGTTCCCCGTCCCCGAAGAGGACGAGGCCCGCCGTATCGTCCACGCCGCCCAGCGCAGTTTGAAGAAGGCACTGCGCCATATTGCCGCAGAGGAGAACTTCCCGGATAAGAATGCAGGCTTTGGCGGTAAGATGATGTCGGGTATCGTCAACGGCCTGTTCTATCCGCTGTTTGTCGCGGATAAGAAGTTCCGGGTATCGGATGCCTGCATCTCCTGCGGCAAGTGTGCCGAAGGATGCGTAACAAACAGCATCCACATGGCGGGCGGCCGCCCCGTATGGACGGGACGGTGCACCCACTGCATGGCCTGTATCTGCTCCTGCCCCACCGCCGCCATTGAGTATGGCCGCGCCTCTGTGGGCAAGCCCCGCTACCACTGCCCCGAAGTGGAAGAATAAGGAATTCCCCCGCCGCCGTGCCTCCCCGGTACGGCGGCCGTTTTTCTTTGGAAAATTTCCTCTTAAAAATCGAAAAAAGGGTATTGACAAATGGCGCCTAATGCGTATAATAAGTAATGTTCGACAGGACACAGCGGGATTGTGTAATGGTAGCACAGCGGACTCTGACTCCGTATGTGAGGGTTCGAATCCTTCTCCCGCTGCCAAAGAGACTCGAGTCAACAGACTCGGGTCTTTTTTTGTTCTCTGTTGCATAGTTGGGGATTCGACCCTCACATATATTTTAATAAAGCGCGTCAGCGCGCGAAGCCGCCGTAGGCGGTCTTCGAGGGTTCGAATCCTTCTCCCGCTGCCAAAGAGACTTGCATCGTTGATGCAGGTCTCTTTTTTTGTTACCGCCATCTCTTTACGGTGGATTCGTAAAACCCGCACATACTGTTTAATAAACGCGCGCAAGCGCGCGAAGCCGCCGCAGGCGGTCTTCGAGGGTTCGAATCCTTCTCCCGCAAGCAAAACAACTTTGCCCTTCGGGCGTTGTTTTGGCAGCG
>JAFYVA010000101.1 GCA_017549325.1 Oscillospiraceae bacterium | reverse complement strand
CGCCGCGGCCGCGCAGGCCGCTGTCGCGGATCACGGTGCAGATCTCCTCGTCCGTCATGTCGAACAGCGCCTTTTCCAAAGCCACATAGCCGTCTTTCGCCAGATATTCGTCAAAATCCTCGGCGTCGATGGTGCCGCAGTTTTCCAGCACCACCCGCTGCTGCTGCTGATAGAAGGGGATCTCGTCGTGGCGGGCGTAGGACTCCTCGTCCAGCTTATAGAGGAGGCGCTCGATGACCTCGCCGCCGATGATGGTCTTTTCGATGATCTCGTCGCAGTCCTCCAGCTTCACATGGGTGTAGAGATAGCCCTCCGGCTCGATCTGCAGCAGGGGACCCATCTCGCAGAAGCCGTGGCAGCCGCTCTTCTTCATGTTGATGATGTAGCCGGTGCACTGGGTCTCGTCGTCCATCAGGTTCACCAGTACGCTGATGTTGCGGCGCTCGCACTCTTCCTTCAGATAGTCGTAGATCTTCAGCGAGCCGCCGGCGATGCAGCCGGTACCGGCACAGATGAGCACGGTGCGGGTCTGGGCGGCAGCGGCCATCTTGGCTTGGGTGCGGCGTGCGTCCAGCATGTCTCGGGTCAGCTTACTCATCGTCTTCGGCCTCCTTTTCCAGCTGCTGCAGCAGCTCGATCATGGTCTCGGGAGTCATTTTGGAGTGCACCTGGTCGTTCACGGTCACCACCGGGGCCAGGCCGCAGGCGCCTAAGCAGGCCACCGTCTCCAGGGTGAACAGGCCGTTGGCGGAGGTTTTCTGCTTGCCCTCCAGACCCAGATACTCGCGGATGGCGTTGTAGATGGGCTGGGACTTACGCACATGGCAGGCAGTGCCGTCGCAGACCTTGATGATGTACTTGCCCTTGGCCTCCAGCGAGAAATTCTCGTAGAAGGTGGCCACGCTGTACACCTTGGCCACGCCGATGTCCAGCTTTTCGGCAATGCGCTCGAGAACCTCGGGGCTGAGGTACTTGTACTCGGCCTGGATGTCCTGCATGATAGCGATCAGTTGATGCCGCAGTGCGCCGTAAGAGTCGATGATCTCATCCACGCGCGCCATGGAAATTCCGATAGACATGGTGCTTCTCTCCTTAACAGTGTATTGTACTGCGGAGCCCGGCTCCGCTGTGTTCCCATGAAACCGCCTGTATTATAACATCCGTAAAGGGAAAGCACAATAGATATTGTCGGAAATTTAACGTTAATTTTTTGTCTTATTTAGCTATTGCCAAGAAACTGTTAAGAAAAAGGGAGGCGGCAGCCGCCGCCTCCCTTGGGAGCAGGAAATTTACTTTTCGTTGGGCATCTTCCAACCGTGGTGGTCGGTGTGCAGGAGATGATGTGCCGTATGGCTCAAGGGCGCCTTGAGATAGTCGCGGTAGAGATCCAGCACATCGCTGTTCTCGTGGGAGTAGCGGATGGCGGCCTTCTTGTCCAGGCCCCACAGCACGCCGCCGCGGTACTCGGCCATCTCCTTGCCGTCGTGGATGGGCTGACCGCCGCCGCCGGCACAGCCGCCGGGACAGGCCATCACTTCCACAAAGTCGTAGCTGACGCGGCCCTCATCCAGTGCCTTCATGAGACGGCGGGTGTTGCCAAGGCCGCTGACCACGGCCACCCGCACATCGCCGGCGCCGGGGATGGAGAAGGTAGCTTCCTTCCAGCCGTCCATGCCGCGCACGGCGGTAAAGGCGTCGGCATCGGGATTGGAGCCGGTGACCAGGTAGTAAGCGCTGCGCAGAGCCGCATCCATCACGCCGCCGGTGGCGCCGAAGATGACGGCGGCACCGGTGCCGCTGCCCAGGGGACTGTCGAAGGGGATCTCGTCGAGCATGGTGGGATCCACCTGCTCACCGCGGAACATACGCACCATCTCCCGGGTGGTCAGCACCACGTCCACGTCCCGGTCGCCGCAGGCGTCGTTCATGGTGGGCAAGGCTGCCTCGCTCTTCTTGCTGGTGCAGGGCATGATGGACACCACGAAGATGTCGTGGGGATCCACGCCCAGCTTCTCGGCAAAGTAGCTCTTGGCCACGGCGCCGAACATCTGCTGGGGGCTCTTGGCAGTGGAGAGATTGTCGATGTAGCGGGGATACTGGCCCTTGAGGAAGCGCACCCAACCGGGGCAGCAGGAGGTGAACATGGGCCAGGTATAGCGGTCGCGGTGGGTGTAGCGCTGGATGAACTCGCTGCCCTCCTCCATGATGGTGAGGTCGGCGGTGAAGTTGGTGTCAAAGACATAGTCAAAGCCCATGTGCTTGAGACCTGCCACCATGCGCTCTGCCGTGGCGAACTTGGGGTCGAGGTGATAGTGCTCGGCCCAGGCGGCGCGGACGGCGGGAGCCACCTGCACGATGGTGATTTTCTTGGGGTTGGCCAGGGCGTCGAACACCTTGCCGGTGTCGTCGTGCTCCTGCAGCGCGCCCACGGGGCAGTGGGTGATGCACTGGCCGCAGAAGGTGCAGTCGGAATCGGCCAGCGAGCGGTGGCCCGCCACGCCCACGTTGGTGCGCGCGCCGGTACCGATCAGGTCCCAGATGTTCATGCCCTGCACCTTGTCGCAGATCTGGATGCAGCGCATGCACTTGATGCAGCGGTTCTCCAGACGGATCACGGGGGTGTTGAAATGCTCGGCCACGGGCCGCAGATCCTTGACATAGTGGTCGCCCAGCAGGTTATAGTCGTTGCACAGATCCTGCAGCGTGCAGTTGCCGCTGCGGGTGCACTGGGTGCACTTGGTGTCGTGCTGGCTCAGCAGCAGGCGCAGGTTGACACGCCGTGCCTCGCGCACGCGGGGGGAGTTGGTGTAGACCACCATGCCCTCGCTGACCACGTTGTTGCACGAGGGCACCAGCCGCTCGTGACCCTCCACCTCCACAATGCAGATGCGGCAAGCGCCGATCTCGTTGAGGTCCTTGAGGTAGCACAGCGTGGGGATGTCCAGCCGGACGGAGCGGGCGGCGTCCAGAATGGTGGTGCCTTCCGGCACAGTGACCGTCTTGCGGTCGATCGTCAGCGTTACCATTTGTCGATTCTACCTCCCTTAAAGATTCCGTAACCGAAGTGGTCGCAGCGCAGGCAGCGGGATGCCTCGGTGCAGGCGCCTTCCTGCGTCAGGCCGATCTCAATATCCTCGAAATCGCACTTACGCTCGCAGGCGGGGCGCTCGGTGGTGTTGATGCGTCCGTGGGGGGGACGGTTGTTCAGCTTGGGGGTGGGGACGTCCACGTCCACGCGGATCTCGTGGTGGAAGCCCAGGTGCTCGTCGATGTTGGCGGCTGCCACCTTACCGGCGGCGATGGCGCGGATGGCGCTGGCAGGACCGGTGACGCAGTCGCCGCCGGCAAAGACGCTGTCCATATCGCCAACGGCGGCGGCGCTGTCGGCCACGAAGGTGCCGCGCTTGATGGGCACGCCCGCCTGGGTGAAGCCCTGGATCTCAATGCCCTGACCGATGGCCACCACAATGATGTCGGCCTCCAGACGGACCTCGGGGAGGGAGGCCTTGTTGGGACGGGGGCGGCCGGCCTTGTCTACTTCGCCGATGATCTGGGGCTGGACCCACAGGGCGCGGGCCACGCCGTTTTCATCGGCTTCAATGCGGACGGGGGCGGCCAGATCCATGATCTCGGCACCCTCAGCCAGCGCGCCGCTGATCTCGTCGGGCAGAGCCGTCATGTCGGCGATGCGGCGGCGATAGACGCAGGTGACCTTGTCAGCGCCCAGTCGGATGGAGCTGCGGGTCACGTCCATGGCCACGTTGCCGCCGCCAATGACCACCACCTGCTTGCCGGTGAAGTCGGGCATCACATCGTCGCCGATGGTCCGCAGCATCTCCACGGCGGACATCACATTCTTGCTGTCCTCGCCGGGAATGCCGGTCTTTTTGTCCTGATGCGCGCCGATGGCGATGTACAGGCAGTCATAGTCCTTCTGCAGCTGCTCAAAGGTGATGTCGCGGCCCACAGATACGCCGGTATGCACCTCAATGCCGGTGGAGAGGATGGACTCGATCTCCTCGTCCAGCTTTTCCCGGGGGAAGCGGTAGGCGGGGATACCGTAGCGCAGCATGCCGCCCAGCTTGGCCTTTTCCTCATAGATGGTGACGCTGTGGCCCATCAGGGACAGATAGTACGCGCAGCTCAGGCCGCTGGGACCACCGCCGATAATGGCCACCTTCTTGCCGGTGGCGGGGGCGTTGGCCGGCTGGGGTACCACACCGGCGTGATCCACGGCGTAGCGCTTCAAACCGCGCATATTGATGGCGTCGTCGATCATACTGCGGCGGCAGCGTGCCTCGCAGGGATGTTCGCAGATATAGGCGCAGGCCACGGGCATGGGGTTGTCCTTGCGGATCAGGCGCACCGCGTCGGCCAGCCGTCCTTCGCCCACCAGGGCCATGTAGCCGGGCACATCCACGCCGGCGGGGCACAGGGCCACGCAGGGCACCGGCATCTGCAGGCCTGCAAGGCAGCGGTTGTGGAGGATGTGCTCTTCATAGTCGTCCCGGAAACCGGCCAGACCGTCCAGCACCAGACGGGCGGCGTCCCGTCCGATGGCGCAGTCGGCAGTGTTGACGATGGTGCGGGCTGTCTTTTCGATGATGTCCAGGGTAGCCAGACTTGCCTTGCCGTCCAGCACCTGCTCAATAAGCTTTGAGAGCTGGCCCAGACCTACGCGGCAGGGCACACATTTGCCGCAGCTTTGTGCATGGCACATCTGCAAAAATGCGTGAGACATGTCCACCGGGCACAGGCCGGGAGGGCTGGCCTCAATGTGGCGTTCCACATCGCGGTACAGGTTTTCCAGTACCGTCTGGGATCGGCTGGGGTTTTTGATGTCAAGTCTGCTCAAGACAAAACACTCCTCTCTGCGATATAAGCGTTATGAATGATACACGGAAAAACGATTTTGTAATAAGATGCCATAATTGGGGGCAGATGTCAATAGAATAGCAAAAAGTTGTTTTTGTGAGGATTTTTTATCAAAAGCACAGAAAGGGTTGTTAAAAATATTGCAGAACTTTTGTTTATTCGTTTATACGGAAAATGGGTGGATAGAGCCAAAAACGGGCAAAGAAGGAAGCGTTTGCCAAATAACTAACGATTGAAACGAAAACTTGTTTCGTTAAAATACAATTTTTGCTGCGGAGTGAATTCTTGCGTGAAAAGCCGCAAACGAAAAAAGTCCCGCCCAAAAGGGCGGGACGGGAGATAAAACAGGGTGTTTACTCGGCCTTGGACAGCTCCACCTGCATGTCCTTGTGGCGGATGAGGAAGCGGCGCACGGCGAAGATGCCGGCCAGACACACGATACCGATCAGCAGACCGATGGGATCCTCGTGACTGATGATGATGTGGCGGGCAATGGCCACCGTCAGCACTTCGAGGATGTTGGCAGGAGTCATGTCCACCAGCATGCGCACGAACTCCAAACCCACGGCCACGGCCAGAATGTTGTGCAGGAAGGACTCGGTATCGGGGAAGTAAGGGGTGAAGATGATCTTATACGCCTCCAGACCCAGATTACCCACCATGACGATCAATGTCACCACGGCCAGGACCACCTCCACGATGGTCAGAATCTTGCGAATAATATGTTCCACTTTGGCGTGCATAATGTTCTCCTATGTCTCTTTGGGTGTTAATATTTTTAATCATGTTATCATGGTGGCCGCGGAGAAGTCAAGTAAAGGCGAAAAGCAGTATTCACAAAATTTGAACGGTCCTTTTGTGAAAGCACACAAAAAGGCGGCGGGCTCTGCGTCCCGCCGCCTTTTCCGGCAGAGTGCTTATAGGAACAGGATCCAGATCAACTTGCTGACAATGTGGCAGCCCCCGTGGGCGATCATAGCGTAGCGCAGACCGAACTTGCGGTACAGCCGGCCGAAGGCCAGACCAAACACGCCGTTGAGTAGAAAACAGCGGAAGATGATCAGCGCCGAGTCGCCCAGCATCACAAAGGTGGTGGGCAGATGCCCCGCGGCGAAGAGGAGTGCTGCGATGATGTTGGCGGCTATGAGGATCCCTGCAGAGGGCGTCTCCTGCCTGCGGGCAAAGACCTTCCACAGCAGGAAGGCGACCAGCGACATGACAAAGAGGCGCAGCAGGATCTCCTCGATCACCGCGCCGTAGGTGACGGTGGCGATCAGGTAGGGAACGGTGGGCTTTGCGGCATAGCTCTCAGCGATGGCCCCGATGTGCTTGCCGAAGTAGAAAATGTCGGGTAAAATCAGCGCCATGCCGCCGATGACGGACACGGCCACCGCCCGGAGGAGGGGGGTGCGGGTGATGGTGCGCTCGTCGCGCCACAGACCGGTCTTTTTACCCAGCCAGATGCCCGCCGCGCCCAGCACCAGACCGTAACCGGCAGACTGCACCGCCGTCACCAGTGCCAGCAGCAGAGGCGTCATCCCCTGTGCCAGCATCTCCTGCACCATGTCCTCGGGATAGGCGTCCAACAGGTAAAAGCCCACGCCGAAGCCGCCCACAAGACCGATGACAGCGAAGAAGAGGAGAGTTTTCCCATAGTTTTTGAGAAAAGCCTTCATCTGTTCCACCTCAGGAATGCTTCTTGTAGTAGAGGTAGGACGCCACCGTGGGCACGATAGCGGCCAGTGCCAGCGCGGCCAGAGGCAGCCACATAATGCCGAAGAAGGCCGACACCAGCACGATCAATCCTGCAAGGGTGAAGCAGAAGCCGCCGATGCGG
>JAFYVA010000011.1 GCA_017549325.1 Oscillospiraceae bacterium | reverse complement strand
TTTTCTTCAGCCCCTATAACAAGGCCGGACTCATGATCCTCGGCAGTGTTTTCCTCGCCACCACCGGTGCCGAGGCTCTCTACTCCGATATGGGTCATGTGGGCCGCGGGAACATCTACCGCAGCTGGCCTTTTGTCAAGGGGTGCCTGATCCTGAATTACCTCGGTCAGGGTGCATGGATCATCAACAACATGGACAACACACGCACCGCCTTCCCGTCAAAGGAGAGGCGGTGCGTGTCTTATTTTCCGTAAGGACAGAAAAAAGAGGAGCCCGAAGGCTCCTCTTTTATGTGATGATAGGTTTCTCTACAGAGATCCTTATTCCAGAGGCAGCTGCAGGAAGTCGGCGCAGGCAGCCAGGACGGTCTCCATCTCGGCGGAGCAGTTACCGCTGGCGGCCAGAGCGCGAGCATCGGTAACGGCATAGCCCCACAGCAGGTCGTTGAACAGCTTGGTGTCAGCCTCGTTCAGAGCGGACAGCTTGCCGCCCTTCTCAGCCAGAGCGCCCTCGACCATCTTCATCTGCTCGTCAACCAGACCCACGCTGTACTCGGTGGTAGCGGCCATAGCTTCCTCGAACAGGGCCTGTGCCTCAGCGCTCAGGCTGTTCCAACGATCCAGGCTGATGGTGAAGTAGTTACCGGCGGTGTACTGGTTGGCATCGACGAAGAAGGGGGTGACCTCGTGCCAGTTCAGCATGATCATAGGACCGGTGGCCATGTAGCTGAAGTCGGCCATACCCTTGGACAGAGCCTCATAGCCGTCCCAGGGGAACATATCGTAGATACCGAAGCCCAGCTCCTTGAAAGCGGACTGGTTCATGGCGATACCCAGAGTCATGCCCTTCATGCCCTCGAGGGTGGTGATGTCGCTCTTGAGGTTGAAGGCGTTACCGCCGTTGGCCATGAAGCCCAGCATCTTGACGCCCTGAGCCTCAACCTGAGCCTCGATCAGAGCGGCGGTCTCAGCGTTCTCATAGACGATGTAGTTGAAGTAGTCCAGGCACTTCTGCTGGCTGCCGTCGGTCTGGCCGGGGAAGTTCAGCAGGGGGAAGACGTTGCTGTACTGAGACTGGCCCAGAACGCTCATGTCGAAAGCACCGGCCTGCAGGAAGCTCAGCTCCTCACCGGTACCGGCCAGCGTGCCGCCCCACTTGATGTCGAAGGTGATGGCACCACCGGACTTCTCGGTGATGTAGTCGGTGAAGTACTTGATGGCAGCGCCGGTGCTCTCCATCTCGTTGTAGGTGGTGGCGAACATCAGCTCCACGGTCTCGTAACCGGAAGAGGCGGCGCCGTCATCGGCGGGGGCGCTGTCATCGGCAACGGGTGCCTTCTCGCCGCAGGCCACGAGGCTCAGTGCCATGACCAGAGCAAGGATCAGTGCAAAAAACTTTTTCATTTTCTTGTCCTCCTAAATAATTTTTAGTTAATACCCATAAGCTTGGGCAGGAACTCCACAACTTGGGGGAAGATGGCCATGATGTAGACGCAGACGATGTCCAAAATGAAGAAGGGAACGCAGCCCTTGAAGATGGCCATAGGCCGCACCTGCAAGGCGTTGGACACGGCGAACACATTCATGCCGATAGGGGGTGTCATACCGGCCACGTCACACATAAACACCAGCATCACGCACAGCACGTACTCGTTGAAGCCGAGACCGGTGAGCAGGGGGAAGATGACGGGAACGGTGATGATAATGATGGAGGGGATGTCCATCACGCAGCCGCAGATGAGGTAGAAGAGGATGACCATGGTGAACACCAGCAGGCGGTGTACGTTGGCACCGGCGATCAGATCTGCCATACCGTCGGCAAGGCCCGTCAGGGCGATGAAGCGGCTGAAGATCGTACCGGCCATGATGATGGGGAACATACCGGCGTTCATGACGGCGGCTTCCCAGATGCAGTGACCGATGACCTTAATGGGGGTGCGCTTGATGAGTGCGAAAATCAGCAGGGCAAATACCGCCACCGCGCCGCCCACCGTAGCGGGGAACCAGCCGAAGACGGAGCCGCCGATGATCAGCGCGAACACCAGCAGGATGGGGATGATGTAGCGCAGGGACTTCACCTTCTCCACGAAGGGTACCTTGGGCAGATCCTTCGTGTTGGGCACCTTACCGGGCTTTACGAGAGAGTAGATGAAGATGAACACGCACAGCAGCACCACCATCATCAAACCGGCGCTGAGACCATACATCAGCGTGTTGCCGATGGACATATTGGTTACGAGACACCACAGAATGATGGGCACGCTGGGGGGAATGAGGGAAGAGAGCACGCCGGCACCGGTAACAGTACCGTAAGACAGGCTCTGATCGTAGCCCTGACGCTCCAGCTGGGGAACTGCCAGACGGCCGAACACCACGTTACCGGCTACGGAGATACCGGAGCAGGCACCGAAGAGGGCGTTGGCGCAGACGACGGAGTAGAGGAGGCCGCCGCGAATACGGCCCAGCCACTTCTGCATGGCGTCGAAGGCGCCTTGTGCGATGCCTGTGACGCTGGCTAGTGAGCCCACCAGCATAAACAGCGGCAGCACCGCGTAGGTGTAGTTGGCACCGAGGGAGAAGGGAGCGGTGGTAAACTGTACCACCATCATCTTCACGCCGCCCAGCAGGATGAAGCCCACGAAGGAGCCGGCCAGCATAGACAGGAAGATGGGAACACCCAGCAGCACGAGGGCCAGCATACCGGCAAAGACCAGCAAACCAATAATCATATCAGGCGTCATGCCTGTCCCTCCTCTCCGGGAATTGCCTCAGGGGCATCGGGTGCAGCCGCGGGATCGAACATCATACGGGGCGGCAGCACGAACTCGCGGATGAGACTCCACAGGAACGCCACGGCCATCAGAAGGAAGCCCAGGGCGATCAGCGCCACAAAGGGCCAGATGACAAAGGCGTTGATGGCAGAGGAACTCTTGGCCACGGTAACGTAGTTCTGAATGGTCAGCGTTACGGCGCGGTAGCCGATGAAAGCGGAGATGCCGACACCGAGGATGTTGCCCACGGTGTGGATCAGCTTCTGTGCCCACATGGGGAAGTGGGTATAGATCAGGTCGATGTGGGTGTGACCGCGCTCCAACTGCACGAAGGCAGCGGAGAGGAACACCACGGGGATGTTGAGATAGGTCACGATAGATGTGGCGTTGGGGATACTGTTGCCGAAGAACTTGCTGGCCACCACATCGGCGGTGGAGAGCAGCGTAACAACCAGCAGACAGACGGCGGAGACGTAGGAGATCCATTTCATTACATTGAAAATCCCGTTGTCAAAGCGTACCAACGCGGGGTTAGGGGCGTTGCCTTTCTTTTCCATGGCAGGCCCTCCTTTCGGAATAGACTCGCAGCTTGCAGCAGCATGGACGAGTGATACCTTAATAGTAAATCCTGCGGTGTTTTTTGTCCAATAGATAAAGCGAATGTGCGAATACGGATTCCGTATTCGTTATTACGAGAAAAAGGGTGTTTCTTTGTAGCAAACGCCAAAAATAACAGTATATACTGTACAAATTCATGAATTGACAGGGGGAAACGGAAAAGAAGATACGATTTCTGTATCGGAAAATGTTCCTTTCCGATTGACTTTTGCTATGTTTTCGGCTACAATGTAGGGGCAGCAGTATGGGCGGACATCTACCTTATCCCGAAAGGAGCCGTCCCCCATGGGAAGAATCTATAACCCGGATGATTTCATCATCCAGTATCCCGGCGTGTATCATAACGAGGAGGCCAAAGCGGCCATGGACAAGTACCTCGCTATGATCGCCGAGATCAATGATACGGAAGTGACCGGCGCCGATATCGTCGCCGGTACTGTGCCTGCCGTCAAGCTGGGCGCTACGCTGGATCTTTCTGCGGCGTTCATCCGCTATTGCACGGAGAAGTATGCCCCTGAGTACGGCCTGATGCTGGACAGCGATGTGGCAAAGGCACACGGATATGAGGACATTTTCGCAATGATCGGCCTGCCCGCCTGCGATGATGTGTATACCATTCCCACCCCCGCTGAGGCCCGTGATACGCTGTTGGTCTCCCAGATCAACCACCGCATCGAGAGCGTTCGCCCCGTCTATCCCGGTGACAAGGTGTATATGATCCGCGATAAGATCATCCTCACCGATCTCACCCCCGCCGAGGGCAGCCTCTACCGCCACCTGCATCAGCAGGACTTCGGTACGGTCTATAACCAGAAGGGTGAAGTGGTTTGCCGCGTGCGCTACAATACCATGGAGAGCCTGAAGGTCTATAAGGAAGGCCGTCTGCCCAAGCCCAAGGCCGAGTTCAGTTTCGGCGATATGTGGGAAGATCCCGATTGGTTCGCCCGTCCTTTCAAGCCCTATACCGATGCCGATTACGCCGTGATCCGCGAAGTGGCCAAGAATGAGGTTGTCCGCGGTGACGAGCCTCTGTATTGGGAAGATGTGGTGGTGGGCACCCAGATCCCCGACGGTATGTTTGGCCCCATCTTTGACGGCGTGTGCCCCACGAAGCCCTACGGTATGGGCGTGGGCGGCTGCCGCAAGATGAAGAAGGAGTTCGTCGATGATGCGCTCTTCGACAAGATGGTGGTGAACGAGGCCACCGGTATCCGTACCACCGGCGATCCTGCCTACGATGTGCCCGAAGCACCCGACGGCATCAAGCCCTTCTTCCTGGCACCTCCCGACGAGAAGCCGGAGGAGGAAGCCGGCAGCATCAACACCGCCGACATTCACAAGACTGCCGATGCCCGCGGCGCCCTCATTAACTTCATGGGCCGCGATATCGCGCTGGGTCACATTATGGATTATGTCGGCTATCACGGCTATGTCCGCAGCTGCGAGTGGGCCATCATGACCCACGATGTTCACGCTGCACTGGGCAAGCCCGTGCCGCTGGCTCCCAATACCCGTAACCTTGCCAAGAAGGTGCCCGGTATGGAGTCCAGCACCATCCCCATCCACGGTCTGACCACGGATGTGGCCCGCACCAAAGCCCGCATCACCGATAAATATGTGCAGGGCGGCAAATACATCGCCGAGATCACCTTCTGGAATGTGGATCTGGAGGATCGCATCTGGGTTACCGGTGCTGTCGAGGTGGAACTGCCCTCTAAGCGCAAATAATTAGCAACATAAGGAGAACACTATGGAACTGAAACAGGCTATTTTTACCCGCTGCTCCTGCCGCAGCTTCACTGACGCTCCCGTCACCGACGCCGAGCTGAACGAGGTGCTGGCCGCAGCCAACGCCGCCCCCGTGGGTATGGGCGCTTATCACACCGTCCATCTGACCGTTATCCGCAATAAGGACTTTTTGGCCGGCCTCAGCGCCGCAACCAAGGAGTTCATGAAGCGCGACAACGATCCTCTGTACGGCGCTCCCGTGCTGGTGCTGGTGAGCGGTAAGCCCGGTATGCCTCCCACGATCGAGTTCCAGAATGCTTCCACCATCATCGAGAATATGCTGCTGACGGCCACCGATCTGGGTCTGGGCAGCGTGTATCTGATGGGTGCCATCGCCGCGCTGAAGACGAAGCCGGAGCTGGTGGAGATGCTGGGTCTGCCCGAGGGCTTCGTGCCCATCGCCGCTGCCGCCATCGGCCACAGCGCCGCTCCCGCCGCACTGCGCGAGGCACAGCAGAAGATCGAGACCAACTATCTCGACTGATCTCCTGTTATCTTATCGAGCCCCTCTGCCTGCATGACAGAGGGGCTCTTTTTCCCTACGATGATCAACGCCGCCGAAAAGGGAGGACGAGGACACATGACCACGACGCAGATGGGATATTTCGTAGCGCTGGTGGAAAAGCTCAGCTTTACCGCCGTGGCCGAGAAATTCTATGTGACGCAGCCGACACTGTCGCGCCAGATCATGAATCTGGAGGCGGAGTTGGGTACGCAGCTGTTCATCCGCAAGAATAATACCGTGACCGTCACGCCGGCGGGTATGGCCCTCTATGACGGGCTCAAGCCCCTCTACGGACAGCTGACGCGGTTGATGGACACGGTGAAGAACTACGATGAGCTGCAGCGCCAGCGCTTTACCATCGGTATTGCCGAGGAGCTGCTGCTGGACGACCCCGTACAGTTGGCCATCGGTATGTTCAGCGGCAACCATCCCGAGGTCAATGTGAACATTGTCCGCGCCTCCTATGCCAAGCTTCAGCGCGGCCTGCGGGACGGCACCATTCAGGTGGCCAACTCCATTACCAGCGGTTTTGATATGAGCAGCGGTGCATTCGACTATTTTCCCATTGCGCTGGAAGGTGTGTATCTGGCCTGCGCCAAGGATTTGGCCGCCACGCTGCCGCCGATCCTCTCCCGCGAGCAATTTGTGGAGGTGCTGCGCCACCATAAGCTGCAGTTGGGCAGCTTCGATGATTTCGGTGAGAAGGAGACGGTGCCGCTGGACGTGTTCCACGAGGCCTTTGGCGACTTCGGCTTCGAACCCGATATCCAGATCCACGGTACGCCGCTGTCGATCCCCGCGCAGGTGGCCTCCGGTCTGTGCGTATCCCTTTCCAATAAGTCCAATATGTTCGCCATCGACCCCAAGACGGCGCTGCTGCGTATTGATGTGCCGCCCAGGAAGGGTACCTGCTATGAAAAGGGACTTGTCTATGCTGCGGGGAATACCTCGCCGCTGCTGGCGGATTTCCTCTCGCTGGTGCAGGAGAACCGAAAGTATTTTCCCGTCGACGACATGGCGAAACCGGACTGAACTCCACATTAAGGCGACAAAGCCCCGATGTTTTCTCTAACATCGGGGTTTCGGTTTTCGTGGGTGCTCCTTATACATTCTATACGGCATCTTTCTCAAAACCAGAGAGAGGCGCTTGTTGCATGAGCATAAGATTTATGGTACAATAAACAGTCAGAGAAACCATGAAAGGGAAGTCGACACGATGAGCGATTATTTCAACGCGCAATTTTCAGATGACGATATCCGCGCCATTTCCAGTATCGGCCTTGCCCACCTGGGTGACGCCGTGTATGAACTGCTGGTGCGTACCTATCTCTGCGCTCACGGCAAGGCTACGGGCAAGGGACTCCACCGCGCCACGGTGGAGCTGGTGCGCGCGCCCCGTCAGGCGGCGCTGTCCGAGCGAATTCTGCCCCTTCTCACCGAGGAGGAGAGCGCCGTATTCAAGCGCGGTCGTAACGCCAATGTCCATACCATCGCCCACAACGCCAGTGTTGCCGAGTACCGTCAGGCCACGGCACTGGAGGCGCTGTTCGGCTGGCTGTATCTCCACAACCGCCGTGAGCGCATCAATGAGCTGTTCAACATCATGATGGAGGAAGAATAAATGCCGCTGGATGCTATCTGCCTGCAGGCCGTTGTCAATGAAATATCGCCTGTTGTGGTGGGCAGCCGCATCGAGAAGATCCAGCAGCCCGCCCGCGACCAGTTGGTGTTGGTGCTGCGGGGCAACCGCCGTCTCTTCATCTGTGCCAACCCCAACCAGCCCCGTATCCACATGACGGAACTTCTCCGTGATAACCCCTCTCAGCCCCCTATGTTCTGCATGCTGCTGCGCAAGCACATCGGCAACGGACGCATTGTCTCGCTGGAGCAGCAGCCCCTTGAGCGCGTGGTGCGCCTGCACATCGAGGCCACCGACGAGATGGGTGAGCAGAGTCGGTTCTGCCTGATTCTGGAGGCCATGGGCCGCAACACCAATTTGATCCTCACCGATCGTGACAATCGCATTGTGGATTGCCTGCGCCGCGTGGATCTGGAGACCTCCCAGATCCGGCAGGTGCTGCCGGGTCTGTTCTATGAATTGCCCCCCAGACAGGACAAGACCGACCCCCTCACGGTAACAGAGGATGCGTTTTTCCACCTCCTCCGCAATACGGGGGAGCGGGCCGAGGCGCAGCTGACCGCCGCCTTTACCGCCATCTCGCCCCTTGTTGCCCGTGAGATCGTATTTGCGGCCCATGGCGACAGCGACAGCTGCGTGGTGGACGATGCCCTGTGGCGCAGTTTTTCCGATTGGAAAAGAGCTGTAAAGGAAAAATGTTTCACACCGAATGTGCTGCTGCGACAGGGGAGACCCTTCGATTTTACCTACCGTTCCATCGCTCAGTACGGCGACTACGGTGAGAGCGTAGCGCAGGAGAGCTTCTCGGACCTCCTCGACACCTTCTATGTCCGGCGTGAACAGGCCGAGCGTGTCAAGCAGCGGGGACAGGAGCTGATGAAGACTGCCACCAACGCCCGCGACCGCGTCCGCCGTAAGATCGCGCTGCGGGAAAAGGAGTACGCCCAGACACAGGATCGGGAAATGCTCCGTATCCGCGGCGAACTCATCACCGCCAACCTCTACCGCATGGAGCGCGGTCAGCGCGTTTTGCAGGCGCAGAACTACTATGAAGAGGACTGTCCCACCATCGATATCCCGCTGGATGTACGCCTGTCGCCGCAGGAGAATGCGGCCAAGTACTTCAAGCAGTACACCAAGGCCAAGACGGCCGAGAAGATGCTCACCGAGCTGCTGGAACAGGGCAGGGAGGAGCTGCAATATCTGGAAAGCGTTCTGCAGGAGTTGCAGCAGGCCGAGTCGGAGCAGGATTTCCTCGATATCCGCGCCGAACTGGAGAGCGGCGGATATCTTAGAAAGCAGGGGAAGAAGGGTGGCTCGTTCCAGCGTACCTCCAAGCCCCGCGAGTTCCGTTCTACAAGCGGTCTGCGCATTTTGGTAGGCCGCAATAACCGCCAGAATGACCGCCTGACCGCCAAGGATGCCCAAAAGTGGGACATCTGGCTGCACACCCAGAAGATCCACGGCTCCCATGTGATCCTCTGCACCGACGGTCTGGAGGCCGATGAGCAGAGCATTCTGGAGGCCGCGCAGATCGCGGCCTACTTCTCACAAGGTCGCGAGGGGGACAAAGTGGCGGTAGATTACACCCCCGTGAAGTTCGTCAAAAAGCCCGCGGCCTCTCGCCCCGGCATGGTGGTCTACACCACCTATAAGACGCTCTATGTAACGCCCGACGAGGACCTGGTGAAGAAGTTAAGCGTGAAATAAAGAGATTTATAATAGAAAGGGTAACAACTATGAAGAAAACTGTCATCTCCGTCATCGGTAAGGACGGCGTTGGTATCATCGCTAAGGTAAGTGCCAAGTGCTCTGAGTACAATGTCAACATCCTCGACATCACCCAGTCCGTTTTGCAGGATATGTTCGTCATGGTGATGCTGACCGACATCTCCGGATTGCAGTGCCAGTTCAAGGATTTCTCCGCCGCCATGGATGAGCTGGGTAAGGAACTGAGCATGGAGATCCGCGTCATGCACGAGGACATCTTCAACTCCATGCACCGCATTTGATTGAGGGAACGGCTATGATCAATCTCAACGATATTTTAGAAACCATCAATATGATCCGGCAGGAGAATCTGGATATCCGTACCATCACCATGGGTATCTCTCTGCTGGACTGTGCCGACAGCGACATCGACCGCTCCTGTGAGAAGGTCTATGAAAAGATCGTCCGCTGCGCCGGTAATCTGGTGAAAACAGGCGAGGACATTGAGGCTGAATACGGCATCCCCATCATCAATAAGCGCATTTCCGTGACGCCCATTGCCATGCTGGTAGCCGTCTCCGGCGGCGATCCGGTCAAGTATGCACACGCCCTCCAGCACGCCGCCGATACGGTGGGTGTGAACTTCATCGGCGGATATTCGGCACTGGTGCAGAAGGGCTTTTCTGCCGGTGATGTGGAGCTGATTCGCTCCATCCCCCGTGCGCTGAACGAGACCCGCAATATCTGCGCCTCTATCAACATCGGCTCTACCAAGGCAGGCATCAATATGGATGCCGTCAAGATGATGGGCCAGATCGTCCGCGAGAGCGCCGAGCTGACCGCCGACCGCGACTGCATCGGCCCGGCCAAGCTGGTGGTGTTCTGCAACGCCGTGGAGGACAATCCCTTCATGGCCGGTGCCTTCCACGGTATCAGCGAGCCCGACTGCGTCATCCATGTGGGCGTTTCCGGCCCCGGCGTGGTGTACTCTGCCCTGAAGAAGTGCAGCGGCGACTTGGGCGAGGTGGCCGAGACCATCAAGCGCACCGCCTTTAAGATCACCCGCGTCGGTCAGCTGGTGGGCACCGAGGCTGCCAAGCGCCTTGGCGTGCCCTTCGGCATCGTGGATCTGTCCCTTGCGCCCACTCCCGCCGTGGGCGACTCTGTGGCCCGTATTCTGGAGGAGATCGGCCTCGGTGTCTGCGGCACTCACGGTACCACCGCTGCTTTGGCCATGCTCAACGACGCGGTGAAGAAGGGCGGCGTCATGGCCTGTAACTCCGTGGGCGGCCTCTCCGGTGCCTTTATCCCTGTCTCCGAGGACGAGGGCATGATCGCCGCGGCAAGCAGCGGCGATCTGAAGATCGAGAAGCTGGAGGCTATGACTGCCGTTTGTTCCGTGGGTCTGGATATGATCGTGCTGCCCGGTGAGACGCCCGCCGAGGTGATCGCCGCCA
>JAFYVA010000100.1 GCA_017549325.1 Oscillospiraceae bacterium | reverse complement strand
GCTCCTGCTCCTGCTGAGGCTGCGGCTCCTGCTCCTGCTGAGGCTGCGGCTCCTGCTCCTGCTGAGGCTGCTCATTCGAGGCCTGCTCCTGCTGGATCTGACGCACCCGCTCCTCCAAGCGTTGCGTTGCCTCCGTCTGTCTGGCCGTGACAGCTTCGCTGTGCATAAACGTATCGATGCCCTCCTGCTTCATAAAGAGGTCACGGTACTGGATCCACTCCTGCATACCCTTGCTGTAGTGACCGAAGAGGAGTTCAACAAAGAAATTGCAGATGATCGTGAGGAGGTCGGGCTCTTCGGGGGGGATGATCTCAGCCTTATCCTCAAAGTACTGATCGCGGCTGGCGTGGAAGGCGAGGGCCTCCTCGGGGCTCATGCACTGGAGATACTCCGTGCCGTCCAGCTGCATGGCAGAAAGGCTTCTGGGGAAGCCACTGCTATCGCTGATGAGCAGCACTTCACCGCTGCGCAGGCGGTTCAAAATCGCCTCGTTGCTGACGTCCGTCAGCGCAACGAAGCCATTTTCCTTGTCCTGCGAGAAAATGCGGCTGGCACGGATGCCCTCGCCCATAATGCCGTAAACGGACAGCAGCGCATCCAACTGACCGCCGGCATCGGTCTTATCCGGCTCGTAGCTGCGGGCAGAAATGCTACTGATGTAGCTCTTATATAACATTTTCTTCTTCGCGGGGGAATTCATCGGTTCAGTGTTCGGCATAGCGCACCTCCATGTTTTTTCGTTCTTACGTTGGTGTTTCGTTGTTCACTGTTGTTCTATTATATAATAGGGAAAATCTCGCCAAAAGTTACACGGCGTCACTTGATTAGGCCGGTGTCTTTTTGCATCTCCCGTTCTTTGTGGGAAGCCGGACCTTTTTCCTTTTGCAGCGTACCGTCGTAGCAGGCAACAATCGCCTGCGCACCCAGCCCGTCCAGCTCGGCGCTGCCGTGGCCCACCAGCTCCGCCACCTTGCTCTGCTCCATGACGGTAAAGCGGTGCAGTGCCGGGGCGGCCGCCACCGTCTTGCTCAGCTCGGAAGCAGAGAAACCGGGACTGCCCAGCAGGAACTGCACGGAAGAGAGGGGACTCTCGCCCGCAGCGATCGCCTCGCTATGCTTTTCCGCGTGGGGCAGCAGCACCTGCTCGATACCCTTAAAGATCAGATAGTCCCGCAGGTACACCGAGCGCTCCGGCGCATTATAGGTGGGGTCGGCCAACATCTGCTTGGCCAGAAGGCCCTTTCTGACGACGATACCCAGCTGTACGCTGCCCTTCAGCGCCGTCGCCTCCTCGCTCGTCAGGCCCATTTCCCGGCGGGAAATGCCCTCCTTGGCCGCGCGCTTGATGATGTTGTTGCAAAGACGCGCCACCTCGATGTGCCTGTTGGACAGCGGCGCCACGCTGGCCACATAGTGGATGAAGTTGCGAAGGGTATTACCGATCATCACGGCGCGCATCTCACGGGGGATAGCCGTAGCGGTGGCGATGGAGCCGCCCTCATCCGGGGCGATTCCGCTGTTGTTTACCGCCTCGTCCTGCGCGACCTTCTCTTTGACCGCCGCCGTTTTTCCGGCGCACAGGTCATCGATGATCTTGCGGCAGGTCTCCTCGTCCAGTGCGCCGTCGCTAAAGCCCAGCGCCTCGATGGCATTGTCTGCCTCTTCCTCGGCAAGGCGCTCTTCTTCGGCAGCGAGGCGCGCAGCCTCCTCTACCTTCCGCTCCTGCTGCTCCTCGTATGCCTGCTCCTGCTCTCTCTGCGCCTCTTCTACCTCTTCGGCAATGCGGCGCTGGTTCTCCTGCACCGCGTGGGTGATCTGGGACTGGATAAAGTTATTCTGCTCCAACACGGCCTGACGCTGACGCTTTTTGCGCGCCTCTTCCAGCTCGGAGAGCTGTTCGGCCAGGATCTTTTCCTCGTTGATCTTATCGCCTGCACCCATGGCTTTTTCTCTCTTTCTGCAGGGAGGGCGCTATCGCCGCGCCGTCTCCTGCGATTTTCGTTTCTGCGGCGCTCACCGCTTAGTGATTGGCCATACCGAGAACAGGGGGGTTATTATTGTTGTTCTCCAGTATATTCTCGTTGTTGTTGACAAGCTGCGTCTGCGGAGGATTCTTCTTTGCGTTCTTCTGCTTCAATGCGATATCGCTGCAGATGCTGCCCGCCGAGTTGCCAATCGTCATCGCCCGCGTCTTAAAGGGGTTGTCGACGATCTCGCGAACCATTTTGGCGGCATCGGGCTTGGCAAGCTGGGCAATAACACGCGGGTCATTGGCAAGCGCCTTTTCACGGCTCTCCATGCTGAAGATACTCTGATCCCCGTTACCCAGCGTCATCTGCGTCAGCGCAACGCCGTCTATATCTATGCGGGTCTTCTTGCCCAGTCCGGCATCTATACCCTTCATATTCATATAGGAGATGATCTGCTCCCGGGTCGCCGGATCGTTCACATCAATGGGGTCTTTCTGCGCCAGTGCCTGCCGCGCCTGAGCGCCCTTGGTGGCGATCTTTCCCATCTCCGAAGCACCGCGGATCATCTCGTGCTCTGTCTTGCTGAATTTGACGTCCAAACCATGCTCTTCGATGTAATCCATCATGTGCTTGATATTGTCGCCGATCACCTTGTGGCGGTCAGAGAGACGGTCGCCGTCGGAGGCGGATTTGGCGATGTCCACGATGGCGTCGTGCATCAATTTCTCCATGGGGCCCTTTTCGCCGACATCGTACTTAGCCTGGGCATCACGGAAGGCCTTGGCACCTTCGGCCAAAAAGGTGCTGTTTTTCTTATCGATGCCGCTGCCGTCATGTACGGCGCGGAGCATCGCATCATGATTCTTCTTGCCGCCGTTGGCCTCGGCACCGCGGCCGAACACGCCGACAAGGTGGCCCACCAGATAGTCTCTGGCAGCACCGGGGTTTCCGTCTTTCACCTTCTCGGCGAAGGCTTTTTTCTCCTCGGTCATGCCCTCGGAACGGAACAGTGCCTCGCCAACGCGGGTTTTCCAGTTATTGGTGCCCAGCCACGCCTCGCGCTCACGCTCGAGTTCGGTACGGGCGGCCTTTTTCTTCTCCTGTATCTTCTCCTTGGGCTGCTGGATGGAGACAGGCTCGTTCTCCTGCTCCTTTTCCTTACCCTCCACGGAGACTTCCTTCGGATCCAGCTCGCCCAGATCTTCATTGGTTGGATATGAGATGGCGCCGCTCTTGAGGTCCTCGTAGACTTCTTCCTTCCACGCGCTCTCCTTGGCAAGGTAGGCGCGGTAGCGATCGGCCATCGTGCTGAACCATTTGCGGCCGAAAACGCCCTTGAAATAGCGGTCGGTCAAGCGCAGCAGCGCACCGAGGATCGGGTCGTAGGGGCGGCCATTCTCGGGCGTAAAACGCTCGCCCAGCTCGTAGTCGTTCTTTCCTTCCTCGATTTTGCGCACATCGCCGCTGCCGCGGTCGCGCAGGTACAGCTTGCCCTGCGAGGCCAGATTCCGCAGCTGTTCCATGGCCTCCTCGGGTTTCTTATCAAAGGCGTTGTCGCCGAAGAACACGCTGCCCATGCGGCCCTTGTCGTCAATGGGCGTTACCAGACGGTTGCGCAGCTCCACATTGTTCATCAGGCGGTTCAGGTCAAAGGCTTCCTTCTCCTTTTTCTCCTCCGCCTGCAGCATCTCTTCCTTGGCGTCTTCTTCCTTCTTCTCCGCCTCGGCCTCGCCCTTTGCAGGCCGCTCTTCTTCCTTCTTGGGCTCTTCTTCCTTCTTGGGCGGTTCCGGTTCCTTTTTGACTTCTTCCTTTTTTACTTGCTCGTCATTGTTCTGCTGTTGCTGCTGCTCGTCGTTCTGCTGTTGCTCGCCGCCTACAATGTTGTTATTGTTGTTTTCAACATTTTCATCCTCGTGCATCACATTGGGATTCCGAAGCTCGTTGTTCTGCGTATTTTCGTTGGTATTGTTGTTTTCGTTGGGATTACCTGGCATATGTTCCACCCTCTCTCTTTAGGATGTAATTTTCTGTCTTACGCCCGCGCGCGGTCACATTTCGCGCTTGCCCTTTGTGCGGCGGGCCTCCTTTTCCTTCTCGGCCTGCAAGGCCTGCAGTGCCTTTTCCACGCGGCGCTCCTTGCGCGTCATGCGCGGTGTTTTCTCTTCATGGGGGCCGTTATGCTTCTTCACGGCAACCGCCACGGGATTGGCCAATCCCTCCGGCAGCGCACGGCAGAAGTCGTTCAGACCGCGGCGCAGCAGATACCGTGCCGGCAGCCCCTTTGCCGTATACAGCGACAGCCGCACAAGGCCGTCGCCCTCGTGATCCGCCGCAAGAATGACGGGTCTGCTGAGGGGATAGCGGCGCATACAGGCCAGCGCCGTCTCGCGCTCGGATAACACCACCAGCCGTCCCAGCCGCTGCATGACGGGAAAGACGACGGAGAATGCCTCGGCGCCGTCGGATGCCAGCTGGAAGCAGTATTCCTGCACGGCGATGCCGGAAAACAGCACCGAACTCCAGCCGTTGGTAAGGCCGTGGAAGATCATGCGCTGTCCCTCGGGCAGCGCCACCAGCACACCCTCGTTATCGAGGATCGTACGGCCGGAGAGCAACCGTTTCAGTTCCTTTTTTAAATGTCTATTCATTGGCTGCCGCCTCCGCGGGAGGTGCGGTGGAAACCGTTACCGTGGCGGTGAGTTCCTCGCTGACCGCAAAGGAGATATACATCATCTCCTCCGTATTCGCCTGCTGCATCACCACCGTGCCGACACCGGCTGCCACGGGGGTCACGGTCAGCTCCAGAGTCTCCATGCTGAAGTAGACGCCCTCAACCGTAACGATGGCGCTGTCCGACTCCACCAGCGTCCAGAGGTTGCTGTCGGTACGGTCGACGATGACCTTCACCGCGCCGTCCTGCTGTCCGGCCCATTGGAAGGGATACGCCGTTCCTGCGCCGCCGCTGCCGCTGCCGGAGAGGCTGCGGTGGCTGTAACCCATCAGCGATACGCCGCAGTTTCCGTTCACGGCCACATCGACAGACAGGCTCATCACATTCTCGGTTTGGTCATCCGCTTTCACACAGAAGAGCTCCAGCATCTCGGTACCTTCCCGCAGGCCCGTCACGCAGAGCAGAGAATGGCCCTCCTCGCTTTGACTGACCGATACGCTGCACACATCGCCCCAGAAGGCCTCGTGCTGCCATGCACAGTCCACAGCACTCGTATCCACATCGATCAGCATCGTGCCGTCGCGCTGCAATTCGAAGGTAAAGGGGAACGAACCTTCCTCCACCACCAGTTTTTTCGCGCCGGAACCGCAGCCACTGAGCAACAGCATCAGCAGCGCCATGGCGCAGCAGATATACTTTTTCATAGAGGGTCTCCTCCTATCGCTTGGGAGAAATCATAAACGGGTCGGTCGGATGTACTCCGTCCGACCCGTTTTGCGGTGATTATGTTGCCGCTGTTCGCGGCCTCTTTTTCCTGCCGTCAGGGTTAATTTGTTCCATCGCTTTCGGTTCCATCGCCTTCGGTTTCACCGCTGCCGGTTCCCTGGTTGGTGCTCTCTCCCTGCTCGGTGTCGGGCACAACAGGCGCGGGAGAGACCTCGATCTCCACCACAGCGGCAATGCCCGGTACCTCGCCGGAGGCCACGGTGATGCGGTAGAACACAGAGCTGCTGCCGGTGTTCTTAGCGGTAAATGTCCAGATGCCGTTGTTCTTCGACAGCACGCCATCAGCAGCGATGGCGCTGCCATCGGCACTGATGCGCTCCACCGTGACGGTGCTGCCGCCGACAGAACCGTTCACCGATACATTCTTGATGGTCACGGGTTCACCCGATGCGGCCAGCAGCTTCAGTGCGTTACCGGTGGAGCGGACACTGTAGTTGTGGCCGCCATAGGACACCGTGCACTCCACTGTGATGTTGCTGAGGTTGATCTGCTGCGGCGCACCCTCTTCGAATATCACTGTATCCGCCATGGCGCGGTTGGCCGTCTGGATGCTGCCGTTGTCACCCAGCAGAGCCGTGATCGAGGTGAGCTTCAGCGTTGCATGGGCATCGAGGCTGTCATAGGGCTCCAGCGTGATCCAGCGGATCTCGGCAGCGTCCTTCAGCAGCATCTTCACCGTCGTGACAGAACCGGTAGCAAAGGCTCTGCCCTCAGAGACCACATAGGGACGGATATCCTTGAAATAGGCCGTTCTGCTGGATCCGTCGGCACCGGTATAGCCCAGCGTCATGGCAATGGAGGCATCCGTGCCGCTCTCCAGCGTAGTACCGGCAGGTGCTACCTGGAACTGCAGCTCGAGGGGATTGACCATGGTGGTCTTCGTCGCCTTCAGCGTTGCGCTGTTGTTGTTCAGTACGACGCCGTTGGCGAAGCTGTTCCACGCCTGCAGCGTCCGTTTCTCGCCGGTGGCCGCGTTCTCGCTTACCGCGTACACACCCACGCTTGCACAATCCACGGTGAGTTTGAGGCCGCCGGAAGAGACCAGCACGACGCCGGTGATCTCCTGCACGTACTCCTCGCTGAAGGTCAGGCTCAGCACATCGCCCGCCTCCAGAGTTTCGTAGCCCTCATCGGTGAGGAAGATGTAGCGGGACTGGTACTCACGGCCCGTCGCCTCGTTGGCAGAGGTGTAACGGAGCGCCACTGCCAGATCGCGCTTCTCCGCCAGCAGGTTGGCCGCCTCTGTACCCTCGGTAAGGGCCAGCGTCACCACCTGCTCGGTCTTGGTAACGCCGCTCAACTCACCGGGCCGTACCGTAAAGCTCCATGCGGCGTTCTGATTCATGCAGTCCACATAGTAGCTGTTGATGACCACGCCGGCACGGACCTGCTGGACCACGGCATGGCTGATGTGGACATCCGCCACATCGCGGCCGGTCTCGGCTTCAACGCTCAGGGAGTTGAGGGAGCTCATACCGCTGGCGCTGATGCCCTGCACGGAGAACACCTGCTGCCCATCCACGGTGTAGCGGGCCAGATCCTTCGCGCCGGTACGCCATCTCTCACCGAAGGCATCGGTGTACATCAGGCTGGCGCTGATATCGTAATCGGCCTCGACATAATCGGAGGGATAGATGTATACGTTGATTTCATCGTTCTTCGACTGCGGCTCACGGGACACCGTGGAGACCCAGGTGAAGTTCTCCTTATCCACTTCGATCTTGTTGTCGGGGAAATAGATGGTATAGGTCTGGCGCTCATTGGCGGGCAGGTTCAGCTTCACCACCTCGGTGCCGTCTTCGTTGATGTTGGCACACAGAGGCTTCGTCTCGTTGGTACGGACGTACTCGTCCTCATCGCTGATCTTCAGCACACCGTCGCTAAGCACCTGCTGAATGGCCACGTTGTTGATGGTCCACGAGCCGCCGGTAAGGCTGGTCACGTTCAGATCCAGGCGGTTGACGCGGACGATATCGTCGAGGCTGAGGAAGAAGCGGTCCGTGTGGTTGGCGCGGAACATATAGTCGCGGTTGTTGACGGCCGTCGTCTTTCTGCCGTTCGCGTCAATCTCGTAAATGGGATCGCGGTTGGCGTACTTATACATCTCCTCCACAAGGTCGAAGCTGTAAGAGACCACCTCGCCGATACTGTTGGTATACCACAGCACGCCGTTGACCGTGCCGTAGAACTGCTCGGTGTTGGCGCTCTGGTTGCTGCTCTCGTAAGAACCGGTGTTGATGTTGAACAGCAGGTTGACGCCGTAGGAGCGGTATGTCACGGGATAGACGTGGGAGATCTCCGACTCGGTACGGCCGGGCTGTCCCGTAATGGAGGAACCGGCACCCTCGTCGCGGTAGTCAATGTCGATCCAGCCCACCTCGGACACCGTCCACTGACGGCTGACGCTGTCGGTGGTATTGTGTCTGACCTTGATGCGCTCCACGTTCAGCTTATCGAAGATGTCGCTTTCTTCGGAGGTATCGTCAGGTATGATCTGTACCGACACCAGCTCGCCGTAGTTGCGGTTGGTGGTCACGGTAAAGGTCTCGTTATAGCCGGAGCGGAAGCCGTCGGCGCCCAGCTGCTGGTTGGCCAGCACATAGCCGCTGCTGCCGTTTTCAAACACAAGACGGAAGAAGAACTTGTTCTTCGAGCCGTTATCGCCGTTGTTGTCCAGCGAGACTGTGTCGCCGGCCACCTGTACCTCCACCGTATAGGTTTCGCGGGACTTGGTGAAGCCGAGGTTTGCACAGCTCTCGTCGAAGGTCATGGCGTACTTGATGTCTTCCCAGTTCACCTCGTCGCCGCTGACAACGCTGCCGGAGGTGAAGTCCATCTCCTCGCTCTCACCGGGCTGCACCAGCACGGTCTCGTTCAGCGTAAAGACCAGGTTGCCGTATGTCTGGCGGCTGTATTCGCGGTCGGAGCTGATGCCGTTGAAGCTGATGGGCTTCCACTGACCTTTACGGATATCCATGTGGTCCAGCGTGGAGATCTGCAGGCCGGTCATCTGCCAGTCACTGCTGCTGTCGCCCGTGTCGACGACGACGCCGGAGAAATACTCCACGTCGCGCAGTTCAACGATGAACTTCACGCCGCCGTATTCGCCGCCCACGCCCTCTTGATACATCAGTACCTTGTAGGCAAAGTCATCCGAAGAGGCAGGCCAATAGCCGTAGAAGTCGCTGACGGCGCTGCGGACGCTGATGCGGGAGGTCTCACGCTGTTCGCCCTTGACCGTGCGGTATTTGATCTTGATGTAGACATCATCCGGTACCTCGTAAAGGCTGGTGCTGTCGGCTTTCAGCTCCACCAGATACCGCTCGTTGGTATTCACCGGCGTCAGCTTCGCGCCGGAGGTATATTCCGTAAGATTGACAATCAAACTGCCGCCGTTCTCCACCGTCTCGCCGGTATAGTTGGAGGCCGTATGGTAGAAGATGGGCGTGTTGCGGAAAATGAAGGACTCATTGAGATCGTTGCCGTCAGAGTCGCTCAACAGCACGGCATTGCCGGAATCGGGCGTGAGCGTGCCGTCCATTCTGCCCTCATAGACGGAGACATTGGTGATGCTGATACTCTCTTCCTGCAGCACGGGCAGACCTGTCCGCGCCGTCACTTCGTCGCCGGAGAAGAAGGTAACACGGGTGACCTTGGCCATATTGGGCAGGCAGGCGGTAAAGGCAACGCTCTCGCCCTGCTGCGCCCAACCCAGCAGCTTCAGATCCTTAAATGCCTTGGTGATCGCGGTATTTTCCATCGCCGCCTCTGCATTCAGCGAGAGCAGCACACTGTTGATCACCGGAATGTTCACACGGATCACATCGCCCCAGACATCCTGATACTGGACCTCCATGACCAGCGCTTCACGGCCCTGCTGGTCTTTCAGCGACTTCTGTCCGTTATAGTCCTGTGCCAGCGCCTCGATACCGGCGCCATAGACATCGGCAAAATCAACGCGGAAAGTATAGTAGTCGTTGGCACCGTCCCATGCCACGCCGCTGCGGCTGAGGTTCATCTTCACATCAGCCTCGGCGCCGACACCGAAGGTAAACAGCGTGTCGTTTGTCCAGCTGAGGCTCTTGCCGGAAACGGCCATATCCGCCAGCTTGGTGCCGTAGGGAACGAGTCGGTACTCACCCTTGGCGCCGCCGGAGAGCATCATGTTCACCTTGTCACCGGAGTACAGGCGCATGCCCTGCACATCCCAGTTGAAGTTGCCGCCGTTCTCCTGCGCACCTTCACAGTAGATCTCGATGCTCTCGAACCAGTTACTCTGCTCCAGATCCACCTCAAAGGACAGATCGAACACAAAGGTATCGGTGCTGTAAGGCTGCAGCGCCTTCTGCGAGCGGTAGCTCCAATCCACAGTCAACCCCATAGCCTTCGACTCAATACGGCGCGTTTCATCCACCGTATTGAGGGCCTGATACCGCTGGAAGGTATTGTTCAGGCCATCGCGATGCGGGAAGATATACTCCTTGTGCAGGTAGCCCGCGGTATCGCGGTATTCCAGCGCGATATAGGAGACCTCTTCGCCTGCCGACTCACCGGTGGTGATCTGCAGCACGAGGCGATCGGTCAGCTCCGCCGCTTCCGCCATCACAGGCAGCATGGGGAAAAGGATGGCCAATGCCAGCAGCAAGCAGAGCAGTTTCCTGCCCTTCCCCCTTCTGTTTTTCATGGTAAACTTACCCATTTTGTTTCCTCCTGCGATGTGCATCTACCTATAATAGGGAAGAAATGTGTAAAAGGTTTCAGCCGTCTTACCCATTTCAGATAAATCTCAACAGACCGGCAAATCCGGTCATTTCAAACACTTCCATGACCATTTTGTTCACATTTTTCAGTGCCAGCGTGCCGCCTTTTTTCGTCATCTGCATATACAGCAGTTTCAGCGCACGCAGTCCCAAAGAGGAAATATAATCCATCTTTTCCATATTCAGGATGATAGAATCGAACCGCTCAGCAACCTGAGAGAACACTTGTTCAACCTCTGGTGCCGCCAGGGAATCCAGGCGGCCTACCAGAAGAAGTTCTCCCTCTGTATTCCGGTTGATGAGTTTAATGGTCATTTCGTCGTCTCCTTAGTCGCCTCTCATCACCTTATTGACATAGTGAGTAAGCTCCTCAAGTGTGATGTCGATCACGAGTTCGTCGTAAGCCTCCATCATGTCGATGGGCGAGACATCCTTCATCTTATTCGCCTGCTCAGCAAGCAGTGCCATAATATCGAATGTAGGCTCTTCGCTCTCGCTCTCGTCGGCATCCTCCTCCGTACCGAAGGACGGCATGGAGAAGTCGTACTCCTTCTCCTCCGGCTCGTCGATGGGGATGGCAATCGTTTCCACGGGGATTCTGGCAAAGGGGATCGGGCCCTGCGGTGCGCGCTCTTCGATCTCCTCTACGCGCACTTCCGGCTCTTCCGGTACAGTGACCGGCTCTTCCGGCATTGCAGGCAAGGTGAACACCTCTTCCTGCTCCGCCACCGGCTCTTCCACCCCGACTGCCGGTGCTGCCGTTTCGGCGGGGGCGTCCCAGCGCTCCATTGCGCGCTCGGCGCGGCTTGCACCCAGCTCCCGCTCCAGCTCTGCACGCACGTTGCGACGGATCTCGTCCATCATGGCATCGTAGCTGAACTTGCTCAGGAAGTCGGTCAATACCTGCACCGTCTCGTCGGCCTTGTCGGCGCGCTGCGACGGCTCCGCCGTCTGCATCTTCGCCAGTTCTTCGTCGGAGGGGATATTCAGCAGCGTCTCGAAGGACTCGTCGATCTCCTCGAACAGCACCTGAGACGCGGCAGGCTTCTTCAGCTCCTGCATTGCCTCGGACAGGAACTCCTCCTCGTCCATCTCCAGGAAGGTGACGCGCTTCTTGGGATCGGCAAGCATTTCCTCGGGCTTTTCCAACAGGCCGCGGCGCTGCTTCATGTTTTCGCTGCGGATCTCACGGCTCGAACCGATAAAGTCCTCCCAGTTCTTTTCCCCTTCCTCGCCGCTGAAATAGTGGCTGACATAGTTGCTGTGGCGGAACATCTCCACCATTTCCCTCGACACGCTCACCTGGAAGTTGGAGCGGCTGGTGGGACTCATGATGGTAAAGGCATGGCCACGGGGCGCAGTCGTGATCTGCTCCTGCTCGTGTTCATTGATGCCGCCGGCCTTTTCATAAAGCGTGCACAGATCGCCGATATCGTTGGGGGCCAGCGAGAAAATGAAGCTGTACTGACAGGCGTTGATAATGGCTGTGGACTTGCGGGCGATCTCTTCGCTGCCCACGAAGTCCTTGATGTTCTGCGTGATGACGATCTGCATACCGTTGTACTTACGGATGCGCTTCGCCAGCTGGAACATGAAGTCCAGCGCCACGGGGAACTTGGTATCGATGAAGACATGGGCTTCGTCGATGACCACCACGACCTTGCGCTTCATGCCGTACTTGCGGTTATAGTCGCGGTTTTTGATAATTTCGTTGTCGATGTACTTCAGCACCAGCAGCATCTGGGCGTTGGCAATGGTGCTGTTGCGGTTGGCCAGCAGCGACTGGAAGTTGAACACCGTGAAGTTCTCGTCGGTGGTGACCGTGGAGGCGCCGTTCCAGATGTTGGCGTTACGGCCGCCGGAGGAGAACTTGGCGACATAGTTCATCAGCACGCGCAGCAGCGAGCGGATGTACTCGTTGTCTGTCTGCTGGAACTCCAGCAAAATGGTATCGTACAGATCGTCAAAGACGGGGTAATCCGCCGCACTGAGCTGGGAAAGATCCGTCTCCGGCGTGATACCGCGGTTGGTATACATACGGTCTACCAGACTGTTGAGATACTCCATAGCATCCTTGTCGCAGTCCGGCAGGATCTGGCGGAAGAACTCCTCCAAAAATTGCAGATGGGTGGCATAGCTGCCGGAAACGGCACCTTCCTCGCCCTCGTCATCATCCAGTGCGGTAATGATATGGAAAGGGTTAAGCCGTCCGTACTGGGCGTTACCCACGTTGATAAACTTGCCGTGGAGGTTCTGGGCCAGCTCCGTGTACTCGTTTTCCGGGTCGAGGATGAAGATCTTGCTGTCCTCGGCGGCCAGATTGGTCAGCAGGCTCTTGGTGGCGTAGGACTTACCGGAGCCGGACTTACCGACGATGACCATATTGGAGTTGACGCGCTCGCTGTCACGGCGGAAGAAATCGATAAAGACCGGCACGCCCTGACTGACGCCCAGCTTGATGCCACCCACATCGGAGACGGTGGCGTAGATCCAGGGATAGGCCGCCGCCAGCGAGTTGCTGGGGACGCCGCGGCCCTGTCGGCCCATGGGGTCCCAACCGCTGATCTGCGCGCCGATAAAGGCCTGCATCTGGTCGAATTCCATATTGTTCAGGCGCATACCGGACTCCTGATAGGTACGGCGCACCGTCTTTTTCATATTGGGGATGCGGGACAGATCCGAGCTCTCGGGCGTGACGATGTGGGGATCGTTCTCCGTGGTGACGAAATCGTAGGCCGTCACATAGACGTTGACCTCCAGCAGCGCCTCGTTCTCCTGCTGCAGCATGGCAAGCAGATTGCTGAGGGTCTCAATGTGGGTCTGCAGCTCGATGAGCTTGGAGTCCACGCTGGTGTTCATGTACTGACCGCGCAGCTCCTGCAGCGAGCGGTCGAGGGTGCGAATGGCCTTGCTGCGGTCCATGGGACGGCACTTGACAACGCACTTGGTGGCCGGCATGGAAAACACACCGGCCAGCCAGGCATCGCCCACTACCGTGGGGTAGTTGACGACGCGCATATTGTGAGTCACGATTCGGTTGATCTCCACCGTGCGGGCCTTCACCGTCACGGTTTCCGGCATGGCCCACTGGGCATATTCCTCGGGTGAGAGCTTCTCCACATCGCGCTCGTCGAAGTCCAGACAGTTGCTGTACTTGAGGAACACCGCCAGCTCCTTGTCGTCCAGGCGCTTGGGCTTCATCTCGCCGTTACGCAGTGCGCCGATGGCGTTGTTGATCTGGTTTTCCAGCTGCCGTTTGTCGCTGTCAAAGAGCACCACATAGTAGAACGGCTCGATGACCTTCTCCTCATAGCACAGCGACTCCACCTCACCGATGCGCTCGTACATGATCTCCACGCGGGAGCGAAGTTCTTCCTCGGTGATGAAGCCCTGCTCGAAGGAGTGGCGCAGGCTCTCCAGCTTCTCCTGCTCACGGGCGAGATAGTCGTCGTACTTGATGGGGCGCTCCAGCTTGACGATGTTGGCCGAGTAGTTGGGGTTGAGCGTACGCAGTACGCGGCCGAGACCGTTTTCGATGGAATTCTGTCTTCTGTGCTCGCTGAAGAAACGGAATTCCACTGCGGGGATCTCCAGCACGGCACCGAAATACTGTCCGTCATACTCGATGTAGCCGTTCTTGATGTTGGTGAAGGCCACGATGTCCTCCACCGGCTTACGCTTTCTGTTGGCCTCGCGGTATTCCGCCATACGGGCGGCCGCGGCAGCAGACTCCTCGGCGCGGCGCTGACGGATCGCCGCCTTTTCCTCCTCGGAGACCTTGCGGCTCTTGAGCATCTTGTCTTCCAGCTTGCGCTGCTTTTCCCGCTCCTTCAGCCGCTTTTTGCGCTCTTTTTTCGTCTCGTCGGCGTAGGGGTTTTCCTCTTCGTCCTCGTCATAGAGCTTGGACAAAAGGGCATCCTGTGCCTTCTCCTCGCCGCCTGCTACCAGCACCTCGTCACGGACGCCGCGGCCGTAATGCCGGCCATATCCGAAATGACGCAGGATGTGCATCAGGTAGAGGTAGTTCGGCTGCGTATCCATGCGCACCAACAGCAGTGCCGCGATCGCCAGCAATGCGATCACGATGTACACCTTGTAGGGCAGGCTGGAGATCACAACGAACACAATGGCAAGGAAGGCGATCACGCCAACGGCAATATCCGCCAGCGTTACGCCCTTAAACAGCTCGATCTGTACTTTTGTCTTTCCCGGGATCAAACGGGCCATAGGTTCACCACCTAACGAAATTCAAAATGCGCGAAGAATCAGGGGAAACCCTGCGCGGCTTACGCCGCGGCAGGGTTATGTGTTTTTATTGGGGAGATTGTTCTGTACCGCCTGAGGCACTTTTTTCAGAGGCGGGTTTTTCGGCAACGGCGGTGCTTTCGGGATCGCGCCATCAAGCCGTGTGCCGGTAAAGGCCGGTGCCTGCGGAATGGCACCGTCAAGTCGTGTGCCGGTAAAGGCCGGTGCCTGAGGAATGCTGCTTGCCGGCGGCTGTCCCGGATGTCCGGGTGCTCCGGGCGCTCCGGGCTGTGCCGGCGGCACCTGTCCTGTCGGAGGCACCTGTCCTGTCGGAGGCACCTGTCCTACCGGAGGCACCTGTCCTACCGGAGGCACCTGTCCTGCCGGAGGCACCTGTCCCGGCGGAGGCGACTCCTGCTTCGGCGGCAACGGTCCGTTGTCGCCAAGGTTGCTGTTGTTGCTAAGGTTGCTGTTGTTGCCAAGGTCATTAAGGAGGAGACTCTCCGTACTGTTCATAGACGAGGAGTTGTTCAGCAGGCTGCCGGCGTTCCCGGGTGTGCCACTTGCATCGGAGCTTCCGCTCTTACCTCTGTTGGCCCAGGCGTTACTGATCTTGCCGGCCAGTGCAGCACCGCCGTCATACATCTTACCGCCTACATAGCCTGCAACTCTGGCTGCACCGTATGCGGCATAACCGGCACCCAAAACGGCACCTGCACCCGCGATACCGGCGCCCATCAGGCCGTACTTACCGGCGGTAAACGCGCTGCGAAGACCCATCTTACCGAACTTCGCACCGTAGTGCATACCGTAGTCCAGCGTGGAATTAATGGCACCGCCTGCCGTCTGGCTCATATCACCGGCAGCGATAGACTGCCAGCCGGCGTTGTCCGCCAGAATACCGGCGATGAGGTTGGTAGCTTTTTCGGCCACCTCGAATGCACCGAGGATGATGACCAGTTTGGCCAGCATATTGGCCACGGAGTTGTCAAAGATCTGCAGGCTGCTGTCCAGAATCACGGGCAGGAACAGCAGCAGCACGCGCATGGCCACCACAGTACCGAACACGCTGAAGCTCTGCACGATAAAGGCCGTCATCCACTGCTTGAACTTACCACCGTCATCCAGCGGCATCGCGGCCACCACGGGCGGCGCGATCAGATAGAGCAGCATGCTGTTGAAGATGCGGGCCACACAGTTGAGGATGATGGTCAGCAGGCTCTTGATCAGCTTCCATGCCGCCAGGAAGAGGACGACATAGTCGAGTGCACCGAGGCCGATATTGAAGTCGGCGTTGACCTGACTGAGGTTATAGATGCTCTTTTCACCGTAATAATACGGGGCGCGGAGATTATCCGTCATCGAGCCGTTTACGTTATAGTCCTCGTTTTTCGCCGATGTCATCGTGACCATCAGGAAGAGCACGCGATCCAGCGGCACCGCCTGACGACTGGGCTTGTACTGCCGCTCATAGCTCTGCAGCGGCTTGAACGAACCGTCCGAACGCAGGATATCCATAGCCTCCAGCAGTGCCTGCGAGACGCTCTCATAGTAGACGTCCATCTTCAAATCGCGGTTCAAACTGGTGGAGTTGGCGATTTTTTGCAGCACCGACTGCCATGTATTGACGGTATTTCCGTTCACATCCGTAGTGGTGTAATAGAAATCAAACACGCCCTGCTGCGCCAGATACTGCATATCCGGCCGCAGCTCGTTGAAGCAGCTGTTGATGTTATAGCGGCTGTCGTAAGACGGGTTCATAGAATAGTTGCCGATGGTGTTGAGCACGCGGGCCATGGCCGCCAGCTCTTCATCGGTATAGGTGATGGACTCGTCTTTCCCCAGTTCCTCTGCGTTGACAAACACATAGTTGATCTGCTGCATCAGCAGGTTCGTGGCGTTGATGACCGTGGTCACCAGGAAGCTCATGCATAGAATGATGAGGATCGACTTGAACAAGCTACCCAGAATGGCACCGTGGCTGCGCTTTTCCCGCTCGTTTATGTCGAACTTCTTGCGGATCACCGCAATGATGGCAAAGGCGAACGCCATGGCAATGCCGATCAGCGCCATTCCCCAATAGACCTTGGATACCGCCGTATTGGAGAAGAATACGTCGATCAGGTACTCGCTCTCTTCGTTATAGATGACCTTGGAGAGACCGGCCATCACTTCGAACATACTGTCAAAGACGCTGACGATCTTCAGCAGGCCGCAGCTGATGTAATAGAGCAGTCTGTAGACGATAGAAAGCAGCATCGAGAGCAGCGCATCCTGTGCCTCATCGCCCATAAGGGAATATGCCGCGGCACCGGCACCGAGAACACCCAACATATTTTCTCACCAACTCTCTTTAAGGGAATAGGATCACTTATCGGACCCGAAGATTCTTTCTGGATACCAGCACATAAATGCCGGTGGCTGCCAAAACCGCGACGATCAGGAAGAAAAAGACAAGACTGTTGTTGTCGAAATAGACGCGAATGACAAAATCGTATGTGTTGACGTTGCCGGCGGCATCGGCCACCTTCACCACATAGTTGCCGCTGCGGGTCAGCTGCGTGGTGTTGGCGATCTGCTCACCCTCGAGCCAGATGCCGAGGCCTGCGCCCGGTTCCAAATCCGAAAGATCCACCGGGCCGCCCGCCATGCCGTTCTCCACCGCCTCCAGCTTCAGCTCCGGCGGCGTAAAGTCGGCAATATAGTCCAGTTTATAGGTTCTGTCGTTCTTCACACAGCGGTACTCGATGTGGTACTCACCCTCGGCGGAGAGATCCACGTTGCCGCGGGTAAAATACACGCTCTCGCCGTTGCACGTCACATCCGTCAGCTGGAAGCTGTCGGGCATGCGGTAACCCTTCACCGCGTTGCTGTACTCACCGATGATGGTGAAGGAGAAGATTCTGTCGCCGGACTGATCGCCGGTGCCGGAGGCCACCACATATTCGCCCGCGGCGGTAATGCTGCTCAGATCCGGGCTGCCCACCACCTCACCGTTGCAAAACAGCGTGATCTGCACGCCCTCGTCCGGCACGATCTTCACAGCCCTGTTGGTAATCATACCGTCCATGACGTCAGCACGCACCGCCGTATAGGCCGAGCCGTTCACCGGATAGATGTACATCTGCTCGGCGGCGCTGTACTGCACGGTGGCGTTCAGCCACACGTTGCCGTTGGACACCGTCTGGCCGCCGTCACCCGTGCTCTGGGTGGGTGCGCCGGTAAAGGTGTCCAGCGGGCCGATATAGCCCATATCAATGTCGCCGTTGGCCGCCCACGCCGCCGTGCACAGCGACAGCATCAGCAGCAGCGACGGCAGCAGTGTCTTCAAAACTTTCTTTCTCACAGTACCCTCCTATGGGGTGACAAGGATCAGGAGGCAGTTCCCAACACCTTGCGGTTTCGCTTTCCTAAGTCGTAATATACCTCGTCGGCCCGGAACATCTGGCTGCGGATATCCGCCAGATCCATCTGACCGAACTGATAGAACGAACACTTGTAGCTGGGGGTATATTTGGTGCGCAGGGGATAGTTACCGAACGTCACGATAATGGCGTTGCCGGTAGAAACCTTGTTATTGAGCTTTTGCAGCTCGGAAGGATAGATAAGGGGACGAACCTGCGTCTGGGTGGAGATGCTGACATCGCCCTCCTTAGAGCCCAGAGACGAGGAGGTACTGGTCGTACGCACCGTCATGTTGCCGCACAGCTCGGAGAACTCCTTGCACGTGCCGATATCGTTGGAGCCGATGAACATCTTCATACCGCAGTTGGACTTGACGATGTCTGCCACCTGCTCGCCGTAGACATTGTTGAGCTGGCTGTAGGACTGCACCACCATGTTGAACCAGATCTTACGGGAACGGCCGACGGTGATCATCTTGTCGAACTTCTCGATCTTGGGCATATTACCGAACTCGTCGAGGATGAAGTACACGTTGCGGGGCAGGCTCAGGTCCTCGCGGGCGGAGGCCACCTTGATCAAAGCCTTGTACATACAAAGGACGAACACCGCCGCCAGACCGTGACGGGTATCCTTTTCATCGGGGATCTTCATAAACAGCGCCGTGGGCCGCTCGGCGAACCCTGCCGCGTTGATATCCGTGGCAGAGGTCAGGCCGCAGAGGCCTCGGTCGTTGAACATATTCAATTTATCGAAGGTGATGGACATATAGCTGGACATGGTCGCCTCGGCGGCGGAGAGCACCTGACGCGACAGCGTCACTGCCTGCGACAGGGGATTGCGTCCTTCGAAGTACTCCCGCAGCGCCTTGAAGTTGTCCTCGCTGTTTGTCAGCGCCTTGTTGAGGTTGAAGAAGTTGAACTTCTCCTTGGTCATGCCCAGCTCGGGCCGTTCGCTGTCCTCCAGCATGGCAAGACAGGTGGCCATGATGATGGAGCGGGCACCCTTTTCCCACAGGGGGTCTTTTTCGTTTTCAATGGGACAGATAACGGAGATGAGGTCGTTGAGATCCTCATACATCTCGTCGTAGATCTTCTGCTTTTCCACTGCCACGTCATCCTGGCAGTGGGACAGATCGGCATAGGCCTTGCCCTTATATTCCACCCAGACCTTGCCCTCGTCGGCAGGGCCGTCCACCTGCTTGAGGTGGGGGTAGTCGTCCATGGCGTCGCGGTGGGCACGGATGCCCTGACCGGCGGCCACATATTCCTGGTACATATCCCAGATGGACTCCAGCGGATTCCAGCGGCTGGAGCTGTAGGTGTCGCGCAGATCCAGCAGACGCACGTCATAGCCGCGGGACTGCAGGAACTTGGAGTGCATGGCGAAGAGCTCGCCCTTGGGGTCGGTCATGATCATGCTGGAGCCGCAGTTGGTGGCACCCAACAGCTGGATCATGGGATTGATAAAAGTGGTGGTCTTACCGGAACCGGTGGAACCGATGACCAACGAATGGGCGCCGGTGAGGAAATTACACTGAAGGCGTCCGTTCTTATCCACGATGGCGCGGACGGGGATGCCGTCCTTTTTCACCTTGTCCACCGCATCGTAGGTGAAGGCAGGGAAGAAGGTGTCGCGCTCCTTGTCGGTGAGGTAGCGGCTGTTTTCCAGTACACCATCCACCATGGCCTTCTCACTCTTGCCGCCCAGCAGGCCCTTGCTGCCACCGCCGCGGCCGAGATGACCGCCGCCCACCCAGAAGATGGCGAACAGCAGCAGCATCACCAGAAGGCCGATGCCCCACGTACCGGGCATCACCAGCAGTTCAAGGTGCCAGCGGAAAGGCTCTGTGCCGCCCAGAATGGCGCCGGCGTTGGCCGCAAAAAGGCGCAGCAAAAAGCCCAGCACGACAGCACCCACCACCATCACGATCAGATTGATCACCACGCGGCTTTTGTCGGTCTGTTGAATTTTTTCACGAAGGGCACCGCCCATCTTGCCAAACATACTGCTTCCTCCTTGCTGCTTGCGTTTTGTTCAGAAAGCCATCGCGCAAATTATTCCGGCCAGAAATTCTCGTTCACGCTGTTAAGAATCGTCATATCTGTCCAACTAAAGGTTGTGTAGGTACCGCTGATACCCTCCGTGGTACCGTTCCCCTCGTTACGGCCTACCGCCGCATCGGCTACGGTGACCACAACGGGCATATACATACTGTCGTCACTGGCGCGGGAGATGATCTTCCCTCGGTTGATGAACTTGGACTGACCCGTGATCGATATGTCGGAGCGCGTGCCCGTAGATGACATTTCCTTCAGAATCTGAGAAATGGGATCTCCCTTGGCACTGGCGTGACTGTCGCCGATATTGTGGCCGATCACGAATGTAGAGCCGGCCTCGTTGCGCAGGAGCGCCGCCTCACTCAGACGCAGGTGGCTGGCAACCACCAGGCCGTTGTTGATCAGCGAGCCGCCCTCCGTAATGCTGATATAGGACTCGGCAGAGTCACAGATCAGCTTGGCGCCATCCAGCATCACCACGTTGCCGCCGCGGATATCGACGCAGCCGGCATAATCGGTCTCGTTGTAGTAGGGGTTCACCGTTGCGCCCTCGTTGAGGATCACGGTGCCGCCCTCCTCCACGACGATCTTGCCGTTGAGGATCAGATGGCTGTTGACGACCATCACGCCTCCGTCCTTGACGGTGATGGTGGTGTCGTCGGGCAGCATCACGTCCTCATCGATGCGGAAGGTAACGCCCTTATTCACCGTGATGTCGTCGACAAACACATCGAAAGAACGCACCGTGCGGGTATAGACGCGGAATCCGCGGTTCCAGTCCTTACCGGCTAAGTAAATCAGCGACATGGAGATCGTGTTGCCGTTATGGGTGAAATAGTGGTCAAATTCAAACATCGTTCTCGGCTCGAAGATGTTGATGGTACCGTAGCGGTAGTCGGCCTTGTCCCTTTGCGCCGGATCGGCAAACAGCTGGAACGTCATCGCCGTATATTGTCTGGTATCCATATACTGCTCTAGCCAAAGTCTGTTGGGCTTCCACACCGTGGCGTCACGGGTCGACACCTCCTGCAGACCAAAGCCCCAGTGCGTACCGTTGCCGTCCAGCATGGCAAAATGGAAGGTAGGAGAATCCTTTTTGCCATCGGCTGTCTCGCTTTCGTTGCCGCCGTCGCTGTCCTTACCGACGCGTCTGATGCGGAAATGGCCCCAGTCGTTCTGGGTGAAGAAGGACTCGGCCTCGATGGAGATGCCGCTGTCGGCGCCGATGTACCAGCTCTCGTCGGCCCAGTAGCCGAAGTCATCATAGCCGGAGTAGTAGCCGTCGTTGTTGCCCTTGTAGGTGCCGTGACCCTTGGAGTTGGTCGCGGCGCCGGCCACCCAGACCTTGCCGTTGCCCCAGCTATCCGAGCTGGTGGTGTCGTCCCACGCCAGCATGACGTCCACCCACTCCCCTTCCGGGAAGAGGTTCGGGTCCGTCAGTTCCTCGTAGCTGTTCATCCAGTCGAACTGATAGATGGTGACTTTGCCTCGCTCGATCTGCAGCGCCTCGCCGCTTGCCTGCGGCGCCAGCATCAGCACCGTCAGGCAGGCAAGCAGCAGGGAGGCCACCCTGCGCAAAATCGTTTTCACTTGTTTCGTCTTCACGCTCATAGGTTCCTCCCTGTCTGCGCTGCAAGTCAAGCCGTCGGCTTACGCGGTAAAATGTCTATGGATTTGCTGTGGAATACAGGTGTTTACTGAAGGGTCTGCACGGTGTCCTTGACCTGATTGTCGGCGACCCACTTCTGCAGGGCGGGCATTGCCAGGTTCAGGGCCAGCAGCAGCACGAAGATCAGCACGAAGCCGATGACGGCGTTCTTCAGGTGGCTCTTGGCCTTCTCACGGTCCTGAGGCTCCTCAGCCTTGGCAAACTTCACGCCCAGAATGACGCAATACAGAGCGCCCAGAGCGCCAACCAGTGCCAGAGCGGGGCCCATCAGGCTGTTGATCAGGTCCACGATGGGGGTCACGACGGGGTCGAAGGTGCTACCCTCGGTACCGAATGCGACGGTGACCATGGACAGCATCATCACAGCAGGAACTGCCATACGGAAAATCTTCTTCAGGTTGATCTTTTTCATTTTCTTTTCCTCCAAAAAATTCATTAATTGTTTTTTATCTACAAAAGCAATGGCATTGCCATTATTTTCGTTACGGTTTTATAGCGATGGGCCGCTGCGTTCCGGTCCGGAGCGCTCCGGCGCGGGTGCATTGCGCTGCGCCGGCTGCAGTGTGGCGCTGAGCAGCTCGCCGCTTCGGATACGGGGCAGTACGTTGCCGCTCTCCACCACCTGCGCGAAGCGGGGCTGCTGCGCCAGCTGTGCCGCCATGGCCTCCGGGGTCACCTGAACCGGCAGCGCCGTGACCTGTGCAAGCCGTCCGATCAGGCTCTGTGCCGCCAGTTCGATCCGCTTGCCCAGCGGCAGCGCCGTCTCCTCGGATTCCAGCCGCGTCTCTGCCCGACGGCCCATGACGACGGCTTTCGCCCGCACCACGGTGCTCTCCACCAGTGTCTCGGGCGGAGGCGGCTCCTTCATGGCTGCGACGATTTTATTTTTCACGGTTCTCTCATCCATACTTACACCTCAAGGAATTCCCGGAGTTTTTCTCTGGCTCGCGAAAGATGCACTTTTACCGTGTCTACTTTTCGGCCCAGCACTTCCGCCACTTCCTTGACAGACAAACCCTCGATGTAGTACAGCAGGATGGCCTCGCGGTACTCCGGGCGCAGCCGATTGATCGCCTCACGCAGATCTATCCGCAGCTCAGGGTAATCGCTGCGGATGGGATCTTCTGTCAGCTCTTCGTTCAGCTCGGCCCAAGGGGTCTTGTTGCCTAAGAATTCTTTGGCGCAGTTGATGGTCACACGGATGAGCCACGCTTTGCGGTGCTCTTCGCTCTCAAATGCCCTGTCCTTCTTGAAATAAGCCAGGAAGGTCTCGGAAAAAACATCCTCCGCATCGGTCGGGTTAGCCGTATAGCGATAGGCGATCTTATAGACCATATCGGCGTATGTTTTCACCACGAGTTCTTCGTTCATCCTCAATACCCCTTTTTTTCGGTTTCGGTTTCAAGATCCCGAAAAATTTTCTCTCTTTCCCGCGTTACGGCAGGTATTTTTTTACCGTCAGGACATTGGCGCCGTCCTCGTAGGCGTAGGCCACCTCGTCCATCGTTTTCTTGACCAGCAGGATCCCCAATCCACCCACACGGTTCTCCAGCGCCTCCGGTGTCGTTTCGGCATCGGCGCGGGCCAGCGGGTCGAAGGGTCTGCCGCGGTCTGCGAAGCGGATCGTGATGCCGGGTGTCTCGCCCGACACCTCGCAGCCGATCTCCACCTCGCCGGTATCGGCGTAAGCGTAGCTGGCGATGTTGACAAACAGCTCTTCCACCACCAGTTCCAGTTGAAACATCGTTTTTGCAGAACACTCGTAAGGCTCCAGTTCCTCTCGCAGAAACGCCAGTACGCGCTCCAGCTCCTCTACCTGTGCCATAACGGTCATACTCTTCATATCTGCTCCCTCTTGTGCTCCGCTAATGTACTTTACGCCATCAAAAAGGGTGATAGTACATTATATAATATGAAGGCCACCAAAAGGCCACCAAGCACCGAGCCTTATCGGTACCAATCACACCCTTTGGGCATATTTACCCGCTGAAAATTCCGCCCAGGAATAGTTGCTCATGTATTCGCCGTGGAACGCGTTGACCGCGGCGGCCTCGCCCCGTTCGTAGTCGTAGGCGTCGCAGCGGATCTTTTCCGCATCCACCGACAGGTGATTGCGCGTCTTGATCAGCACCGCGCCGCAGCCCGCCGCTTCCAGCGTGCGCCGCAGTGAGTTATACACGTTGCTGACATAGTTCTTCATAGAGCGGCTGTAGGGTTTATCCTCCCACAGCACGGCGGCGATCTGCTCCGTGGTGACGGAGGCACCGTGGCGGTCGATCAGATAGGCCAGCAGTTCCTTGGCCTTTTCCCGCCCGAAAGTGAGGCGCTTGCCGTCGGCAAAGGCCTCGAAGTAGCCGAATGTTCTGACCTGTAGCGTACCGCATTCCTCCCGCTGCGTGCGCCAGCCCTCCACCATCGCATCCAGCGTCTGCCCGATGGCGTCGGCCGTGACCGGCTTGAGAAGATAGCCTCTGGCATAGAGGGACATGGCGGCAAACGCGTGGTCGCGGCTGGCGGTGCAGAAGAGGATCTTCACCTGCGGGTGCTGCTGTCGGACACGCCGCGCCAGCGCAAGGCCGTCCAGCGTTTCGCCGACCGTCTCACAGAAGAGATAGTCCAGCCTGCGCCCCTCCTGCGCCAGTGACGCGGCCCATTCCAGCGCCTGCACTTCCGACGCGGCGCCGTGGAGCTGTGCGGTGGGAAACAGCGTTTGTACCGCCGCGCACAGTGAGGACAGCGCACAGGCATCGCCGTCTGCGATCAGTATGTTCATATGCGCCGCCTCCTTTCTCCCGATGATGCCGCGTCCTCAGCGGCTCATCTCTTTGTTGTAAATTTCTTCGTCCAGTTCGCCCTCGTGCTTGGCCACGATCAACGCCACCACCACGTCACCCAGCGAGTTCACCACGCCCAGCAGCATCTCCAGCACGAAGTTGATGCCGATGATGAGAGAAACGGCATCCAGCGCGATGCCCATCTGGGTCAGCAGCGTTACCACGCACAGGATGATGGTACCCGGCGCAATAGGAGCGCCCACAGACAGCACCACCACGAGGAAGAGCAAAATCAGCATCTCACTGCCGGAAATCGTTACGCCGTAGAGCTTGCTGAGGAACAGCGTGATGACGATCAGACTGACGCAGTTACCGTCCATGTTGATGGTGGCACCCAGGGGGATCGTCAAAGAGCTGACCTTACGGGAGACGCCGAACTGACGGTGGCAGGCGCGCATGGTGATGGGGATGGCCGCCACGCCGGAGCCCTTGAGGAAGGTCTTTTTCATGGCGGGGATATATTTCCGCACCAGCGTGAAGGGATTGAGTCCCGTGGTCACCACCAACAGCAGCAGCTGCAGGAGCGCCGTAAATGCCACGCTGACGATCAGCGCCCCAATCAGCTCCAGCGCCGCGATCACCACGTCTACACGGGCGCTGACGATGATGCTCACCGCCGAGCAGAACACCGCAAAGGGCACGGCAGACATAATCATCACCGAGAGATTGCTGCACACCACATCCAACTCTTCGAACAGGTTCTTCACATGCGGCGTCCGGGTGCCGCCGAGGTTGATGGCGATGCCGATAACGATGGCCATCACCATCAGCTGCAGGGAGTTGACATTGAGGAACGGGACGATGAGGTTGTTGGGGATCAGCTCGTTGAGGATGCCCAGCACCGAAAATTTCTCGCTGATGACGCCCTCGCCCTGCGCGGCCAGCATACCCAGAGTGCCCGGGTCAAACAGGCGAAAGACAACCACACCGATGCCCACCGCCAAAACGGATGTGCCCAGATAGGCCGCCAAAACGGTCTTGCCGCCGTTTCCAAGGCCCGCGAGGCCTTTAAACCGGATCATCGAGCAGGTGACGGAGACGAACACCGCCGGTGCGGCAACAAACAGCAATCCGGAGACGAACAGCGTCTCGATAGGCTGGAGCAGGTTCGCCAGCAGCAGCGGATGCCACTCCTCCGGCATCAGCAGCCGCACCAGCGTGCCCACCACCGCCGCAAACACCAGCGCCATCACCGTACGGATCGCCAGCGCACGCTCGGGGATGCCGGTGATGATGGTCACCGAATTGCCCATGCGGTTATGGCGATACTTGATGGAATCGGCGTAGCTGCTGACCATGATACCGCGGATGATCTCCTCGGCCTCCTCGCCCATCTGCTCGGTGGCCAGATCGATCTTATCGGTATCCTCCCAGTTGATCTCCGTGCCGGGTGCAAAGAGCCGCACGACGGGGATCCCCTGCCGTCTGAGCACGGAGACGGACACCTTCGATTCGGCGGGCGCATGGGTCCTGAGCAGCGTCAAAAACTCCTCCGAGAGCATCAGCGTCTCCATCAGATCACGCTTGTTGAGCCGATAGTGTCCCAACGCCGATTCGATGAATTTCATCGTCTCCTGAACGGAGGCTATTTCCAAAGAAAATTCTGCGGTACGAATGTTCGCTCACATCCTTTCCATGTGCTCCGCGCACGGGCGCAGCACAACAAGACCTTTTACAGGTAATCATAATCAAGTCTACCATTCCAAAGGAGGCAAAAGAGGGGCACAACAGAAAAAAGAACGGCTCTGAGCCGTTCTTTCTCTCTGTGCAACGCCGCCAAACGGCAAAAACATCATCTTGCCATTCCCGCTGCGGCAGGCTATACTGTTATGCGAAAGGAGGTGTGCCTATGCCTCGTCGTCGATGGGAGACCACGTCGTTCTCCCTGCACCTGCTGGCCATGCTCTTCATGCTGTGCGACCATCTCTGGGCCACGGTGATCCCCGGCAACGATTGGCTCACGTGCATCGGCCGCGTGGCCTTCCCCATTTTCGCCTTTATGATCGTGGAGGGCTATTTCCACACGAAAAACTTCAAAAAGTATATGCTGCGGTTGCTGTTTTTCGCCGTGATCGCCGAGATCCCCTTCAACCTGACAGCGGGAGGACGCGTGCTGTATCCCATACACCAGAATGTGCTGTGGGCCTTCCTCATCGCCCTTTTGTTCGTCCACTGGAACGAGCAGATGAAGCCGCAGCCGGAGTGGAAGCGCCTTCTCGTGGCGCTGGTCAGCCTCGTGCTGGGCGGCTTTGCCGGACTGCTGAGTATGGTGGACTTCCACCACGCCGGTGTGCTGACGGTGCTGGTGTTCTACTTCTTCCGCGGCAGAAAATGGTGGTGCTATGTAGGACAAGCCCTGTGCCTGTGGTACATCAACGCCGAGATGCTGGGGGGCTTTGGCTATGAGTTCGCCATCGGCGGCGAGACATTCTTCCTCGCCCGACAGTCGCTGGCGCTGCTGGCTCTGCCCCTCATTTGGCTCTACCGGGGCAATCGCGGCCATCACTCCCGGGTGTTCCAATACGCCTGCTATGCTTTCTACCCCGCGCACCTGTTGCTGCTGGGGATACTGGGAAGAATTTTATAATGATACAAAAATCCCCGAACCACACGGTTCGGGGATTTTTTGCGTCTATTCTTCATTGTCCGACAGGCAGAAGTCCATCAACAGTTCCATCATTTTTCTGTCCCGTTGAGAGAGGTTCGCCATCTGCTCAGTAAGGGTTTGCATATCGTCGGTGGTTTCTTTTCCCGTCAAAATATAATCGGTGCTGATGTTGAGAATTTGGCTCAGTTTAATGAGGTTTTCAATGCGGATGGCCTTGTTGCCGCGCTCCAAATTGGACACCATCTGAATGGACACATCCATCTTGTCAGCAAGCTGCTCCTGCGTCATCCCCTGCTGCTTTCTGCGCATTTGGATACGCTTTCCGATCTCCACCAAATCCACCATACGATCACCTCATAAGTTAAACTTTAGGATAATTATATTGTCTCAAAGGCGAAATAATAAGCATCCATAGATTGACTTTATTAAACTATAGATGGTATAATGTGATTATCTCAGATCTTGTACACGAAAATTTGATTAAAAGGAGAAAAACAATGAGTAAGAAAAAAACATTCAATTTAATTGCAACTCTTCTTCTGTTAACTTCTCTAATTGTAACATTGGCGGGCTGCGGAAAAAGCAAATCCGTCTATACCGTTGAACTAACAGACGGCACAACAAGGAGCTTTGAAAACAGTTCCGAAGTACTTGACGGTTTTGAAGAAAATGAGCTTCTTGGTGAAGAACTTTATATCGGAGGAACCTTGGAAGTCATTGACCAAATTGACGAAATTAGCACACACGAAGTGACGTTTTTAGGAAAGGATGTCCCCTTTGCAACCGTCAGATTCGGCATCAGTCACATTTCTTATAACCTCCTAAGTGGAGATAACAAGGCAATCATCTCAAGTCTAAAAGTCGGAGATACGGTCAGAGCCACAGGAAAAATTGAAGAAATGTTTGTTGTTATTAAGTGTACCGGTAGTTCGATTGAAAAGTATGACTGAAATTAGCAATACAGGAGAGAAGCATAGGGATGGATAGAAAAGAATTGTTTGAGAAAATTATTGAGAGAATGCAGCTTCCTGAAAACATTGAGCGCTATAATTCTATTTGTTCTACATCGGGTCTTTCCAAAGAGGAAGCCTTGATTCAGATGCATATGTCGCATATCAAAGACTACCTTTTAATCTTAGATAGCGAAGGCGATCAGCTCATTTCCATTAGTTGTGATGCTGCTCTCCGCAAAGTAAATGAACTTCTTGATCAACAGGGCTGGGCAAAGTAGCGTTCCTCTCCCCGACAGTCAACGGAAAGCAAATTGTTAAACAGCGGTTGATGAAGGTCATTTCCTCGGTTGTAGGGGTCGGCGCTTGTCGACGACCCGCCAGCACAAGGACGGTTAGATAGACGGCGGGGCGATGTGGGCATCGCCCCCTACAATACCACCGAAAGCCTCTGCAATATGACACAAAAACAACCCCGAGCCACACGGCTCGGGGTTGCTCTTATTCAACTCAAAATTAATACGCCACGCCCCAGTAGATGTCGGTCTCGCACTCCTTACCGCAGACCACGCACTTACCGATATTGCGGCGCTGCTGCAGAGGCATGCAGCGGCTGGACACGCCGGCCTTCTCCTTCATGGCCAGCTCGCACTCGAGGCTGCCGCACCACTTGGTACGGGCAAAGCCGCCCTTGCCCTCGGCCATAGCCTTGACCTCCTCCCAGGAGGTCATGTCGAAGCAGTTGTCGTTGAGGTTCTTCTCCGCCATGGCGTAGAGATTCTCGTGGATGTCCTTGAGCATCTGCTCCACGGCGCTCTCCAGCTCAGTCAGAGGCACGAAGGTCTTCTCACCGGTATCGCGGCGGGCGAAGCAGCACTGACCCTTCTCCATATCCTTGGGGCCGATCTCCACGCGCAGAGGCACGCCCTTCATCTCGTACTGGGCGAACTTCCAGCCGGGGGACTGATCGGAATCATCCAGCACGGCACGGACGCCGGCGGCCACAAGGCGATCCTTCAGCTCGCGGGCAGCATCCAGCACGCCCTCCTTATGCTGGGCGATGGGCACGATGACCACCTGCATGGGGGCGATCACGGGAGGCAGCACCAGACCGTGGTTATCGGAATGGGTCATAATGATGGCGCCGATGAGGCGGGTAGAAGCACCCCAGGAGGTCTGGAAGGGGTACTGCAGCGTGTTGTCGCGGCCGGCGAAGGTCACGTCGTAGGCGCGGGAGAACTTATCGCCGAAGAAATGGCTGGTGCCGGACTGAAGGGCCTTGCGATCCTTCATCATGCACTCGATGGTGTAGGTGGCCTCGGCACCGGCAAACTTCTCCTTGTCGGTCTTGCGGCCCTTCACCACGGGCATGGCCAGAGCGTTGCGGCAGACATCGGCGTAGCAGTTGAGCTGCTGCTCGGTCTCTGCCTCGGCCTCTTCCTTGGTCTCGTGGATGGTGTGACCCTCCTGCCACCAGAACTCGCGGGAGCGCAGGAAGGGACGGGTGGTCTTCTCCCAGCGGATGACGGAGCACCACTGGTTATAGAGCATGGGCAGCTCGCGCCAGGAGTGGAGCACATGGGACCAGTGGTCGCAGAACATGGTCTCGGAGGTGGGGCGGAAAGCCAGACGCTCCTCCAGCTTCTCGCTGCCGCCGTGGGTGATCCATGCCACCTCGGGGGCAAAGCCCTCCACCAGCTCGCCCTCCTTCTTCAGGAGGCTCTCGGGGATCAGAACGGGCATGGCCACGTTGACGTGACCGGTCTTCTTGAACTCGTTATCCATGTACTTCTGGATGTTCTCCCAGATGGCGTAGCCATAGGGACGCAGGATCAGAAAGCCCTTGACACTGGCGTAATCCACCAGCTCAGCCTTCAGGCAGATATCGGTGTACCATTTGGCGAAGTCCACCTCCATGGGGGTGATCGCCTCAACATTTCTCTGGTCTTTAGCCATACAGAATACCTCTTCTCTCGCGGAAAATCCGCGTTATTCTCAACTTTTTTATTGTACCGACAAGCCCCGTCTTTGTCAAGGACTTTGCGGTTTAACCGCAAAAAAGAAACTGCCCGCAGGCAGTTTCTTTTTATGTAGCGTCTTCTTTACTCGCCCATGGCGGCGCCGCACTCGGGGCAGAAGCGGCTGTTGCAGGGAGTGCCGCAGACGGGGCAGGCCTCCAGCTCCACGGCAGGTGCAGCCTCCTCAGAGACGAACTCCACCGTGATCTCGTCCTCTGCCAGAGCGGCCTCCAGCTCGGCGATCTTGGCGCGGCCGGCCTCAACGGCAGCCACCACATCCTTCACCGCATCGGGCATATCGCCGGTATATTCGGCGCAGAACCACTGGCCGATGGCACAATAGTTCTTCTCCAGCTCGCGCTCCTCGCTCTTGATGGCCATGCGGATCTGAGCGGTCTCCTTCATATCCTTTGCCTTGTCAGCGGCCAGCTCGGCCACATCCTTTGCCTTCTCGGCGGCGACAGCGGCATACTTCTTTGCCTTATCGGCGATTCCCTCAAAAAATGCCATAGTGGTTCTCCTTTCTCAAATGGGGGTTTGTTATGGGTGCATTATATCGTTTCAATTTCCTTTTTGCAAGGGCTTGGCATCGAAATTCACAGTTTGTTTAATGCTCGATCCAATCGCCGGCGCGCTGCACCGCCTTCTTCCACAAGTCGTAGTCGGCATCGCACTCCGCCTGCACCCGCTCGGGCGTGAACATACGCTCAGAACGGCGCAGGGTGGCCAGCTCCTCCATATCCTTCCAGAATCCGCAGCTCAGACCCGCCAGTGCCGCAGCGCCGAAGGCGGTGGTCTCCACCATCGCAGGGCGGTCCACGGGGATCTGCAGCAGGTCGGACTGGAGCTGCAGCAGGATATTGCTGACGCTGGCGCCGCCGTCGGCACGGAGGCAGGTGATGTCACAGCCGGCATCCTGACGCATGGCCAGCATGAGATCGGTGACCTGATAGGCGATGGATTCCAGCACGGCCCGGGCGATGTGTGCCCGACCCGTACCGCGGGTCAGTCCCAAAATAGAGCCGCGGGCGTACATATCCCAGTAGGGGGCACCCAGCCCCGTAAAGGCGGGCACCACGATGACACCGCCGCTGTTTTCCACACTCTCGGCAAGGGTGTCGCATTCGGAGGCCGAGGAAATCATGTGCATCTCGTCCCGCAGCCACTGGATGGTGCTGCCGCCGTTTAAGACGCTGCCCTCCAGCGCGTAAGTGGTCTCGCCATTGATCTGCCAGGCCACGGAGGAGACCAGTCCTGCGCGGCTGCGAACGGGCTTTTGTCCCACATTCATCAGGGTAAAGCAGCCCGTGCCGTATGTATTTTTGGCATCGCCCACGCGGAAGCAGGTCTGTCCGAACAGCGCCGCCTGCTGGTCGCCTGCGGCGCCGCAGACGCTGACACCCGCCAGCGACTCCAGACCGGGGATTCCCTCCTTTACCGTGCCGTAGTGCTGGGAGTTGCCCACCACACGGGGCAGCATATTCATGGGGATACCCAGAATACCGCAGAGTTCGGCATCCCAGCAGAGCTTGCGGATATCGAAAATCATCGTGCGGCTGGCGTTGGTACAGTCGGTAATGTGCTGCCCTGTCAAGCGCCAGATCAGCCATGTCTCCACCGTACCGAACAGCAGCTTTCCCTGCTCGGCTCTGCGGAGCGCACCGGGGACGTTGTCCAGTATCCAGCGGATCTTGGTGGCGGAGAAGTAGGCGTCGATCCGCAGGCCGGTAGCCGACTGGACGCGCTCGCGGAGGCCGCGGCGCTTGAGCTCCTCGCACAACTCCGCCGTGCGGCGGCACTGCCAGACGATGGCGTTATACACGGGCTTGCCCGTATCCTTGTCCCAGAGGATGGTGGTCTCACGCTGGTTGGTCACACCGATACCGGCGATGGCTCCCTGGGGGATTCCCTTCAGCGCATCGGCGGCGGCGCGAACCTGCGAGTCCCAGATCTCCTCGGGATCGTGTTCCACCCATCCGGAGTGAGGATAGTACTGGGGAAAATCGTACTGCCCCTTTCCCACGATGGAGCCCTGCTTATCAAAGACG
>JAFYVA010000099.1 GCA_017549325.1 Oscillospiraceae bacterium | reverse complement strand
TCTGCACCGTTTCGTAGGGGAAGTCCTCGCCCACCATGGGGCGCAGGGGATAGCGGTACAGCTTGGGCGGGTGCTCTTGCAGCCACTTGACGGGGACTAAGAAGGTGTCGGATACCTCGGCGGGGCTGACGCGGATGGCGTCCACCGCGTCACTGTCCACGCGGGCGATCACGGGATACATCATGGTATCGCTCCGCAGCGCGAGAAAATCGCCCTGTCCGATGACCTCGATGGCCTCAGCGGGGATGCCCAGCTCCTCCCATGTCTCCCGCAGAGCGCAGGCCACGGCATCTTCGCCGGATTCCATTTTGCCGCCGGGGAAGCAGACCTCGCGAGGCTGACGAATGCCCTCGGCCCGCACCTCATAGAGAATGCACAAGCCCTCGGGACGCTCTACCAGCGGCACCAGCACAGCAAACTCGCCCCGTCCGTTCAACAGACGGGGGACATGGTGTTCATATAATTTTCGGACATCGTGCAGTTCCATAGCCCACCTCGCAGTTTGATATAACCAGTATACCACGCAAAAAGCAAAAGTTGAAGTACTATTTCCTCACCGCTCTGTCAGAAAAGAAACAGAAAATGAAAAAATAGTAAAAAACGGACTTTTCACAGGGGGGAGGATATGCTATGCTGATCGTAAGGACAAGTGTGTTCTGTTTTTTGCAAGGAGGTGAGGGCGTGTCACTGTTCATCAGTAATCGACAATACAGAAAAGATACCCATGAAGAGTCGGCGTATGTTCCCTCCCTGTTTGAGTCGAGTACCGTTCGCGTGCAGCACAGGATCTTCCGCCGCGAGCATGAATTGGGCCACGTCCTGCTGGACAGCTTTGAGGTGCAGAACCATACCAACGAGTCCATGTCCTACCCATTGACGCCGGATGGCTGCACGATGCTGGTGTTCTTCCTGGGCCGCACCGAGGCACAGGGATACTTCCGCGGTGTGGCGGCCACCATTGAGCATCTGACCATCCCGCCGCACAGTGCCGCCTTTTGTCTGCGGCTGCGTCCGGGCAGTGCTACGGCGATTGCACCGGCGCCGGTAAGTGATATTGCTGACCGCCTTACGCCGCTGGACACCTTTTTCCGCGGTGTATCGGAGCTGCTGACGCAGCTGCGCCACGGCGAGTCCTTCCATGAGCGCAACGTGCTGCTGCAGCGGTATTTGACAGCCCGTGAAGTGGGGGCCTTTGTTCCGATGGCGCTGGTGAGCCGATGTGTGGAGGAGATCGAGAAGAATCAGGGAAATCTGCGGATTCAGGAACTGGCCAAGACGGTGGGATGCAGTGAACGCTACCTCAACCGCGTGTTCCAATCCCACGCCGGACTTTCTCCCAAGCTCTTCTGCGAACTGGTGCAGCTGCATTTCTGCACCAGATACATCGCCACCGAGCAACCCAAATCCTTGCTGGATGCGGCGGTGGATTACGGATATTTTGATCAGGCACATATGAACCGTGCCTTCCGCAAGTTCCTCAACTGTACGGCCCGTGATGTGCGTTTGTATGGCCGTAAGCGTACGGCAGGGAGTGCGCACAATACCGAGTAAAGTGCAAGATTCATACAATTTGCTTTATTTTTGTGCTTTATGGGAGTATACTGATGAAAAAGCAGCGTTTGCGCTGTTTGAAGATGTGAGGTAGTCATGAACGATATGTACTATTTAGGTCTGGATCAGAGTACCGCCGGAACCACGGCGATCCTGTTTGACAGAAATTGGAGAGAGGCCGGACGCGGCTATCACGAGATCCCTCTGTACTATCCCCAGACGGGATGGGTGGAGCACGATGCCCGTGAGGTATGGACCTCCGTTCTCTCTGCAACGCTGCAGGCGCTGTCCAGCACCGGTGCCGGCCCTGAGTCCATCGTGTGTGTGGGTCTGAACCATGAGGGTGAGTCGGTGGTGGTCTGGGACCGCGGAACCGGTCAGCCCATCTACAACTCTATCGTCTGGCAGGATCGCCGCACCGCCCGTGAGGCCGATCAACTGGCCGATAAGTATAATGATCTCGTCCATAGCAAGACGGGTCTGATGGTGGACTCCTATTTCTCTGCCACCAAGATCAAGTGGATCCTCGACCATGTGGAGGGTGCCCGCGATCTGATGAAGCAGGGGCGTCTGCTGTGCGGTACGCTGGATTCGTGGATCGTGTGGAAGATCACCCATGGCCGTGTCCATGTGACCGATGCCTCCACCGCCTCCCGTACGCTGCTGTTCAACATCCATACGGGACAGTGGGACGAGGAGCTGCTGGAGTTGTTTGACATCGACCGCAGCATCCTGCCGGAGATCCGCGACAGCGCCACGCAGTACGCATTTACCGATCCGCTGGACTTCCTGGGCGCCCGCGTTCCCATCTCCAGTATTCTGGTGGATCAGCAGGCGGCGCTTGTGGGACAGGCCTGTATCACACCCGGTACCATCAAGACCACTTACGGTACGGGCTGCTTCATGCTGATGAACACCGGAGATAAGGCCGTGGCCTCCCGAAACGGCCTGCTGCCTACGGTGGCGTGGAAGCTGGACGATCAGATGACCTTCGCACTGGACGGCGGTGTCTACAGTACCGGTGCGGCCACCAAGTGGCTCAAGGATGGTCTGGGTATCCTCACCTCCACTGCCGAGAGTGAGAAATACGCGCTGGAAGTGGAGAATAACGGCGGCGTCTATTTCGTTCCGGCGTTTACCGGCCTTGCCGCGCCCCACTGGGATTCCTACGCCTCCGGCATGATGATCGGCATCAACGGCGGCACCAGCCGCTCCCACATTATTCGCGCCACGCTGGAGTCCACCGCCTATCAGGTGCGTGATGTGTTGGACGTTATGCAGAAGGAGGCCAATGTGCCGATCTCTGTCATCCGTTGTAACGGTGCGGCCACCACCAACCGCTTCCTGATGCAGTTCCAGGCGGATATTCTCAACATTCCTCTCGATATTCCCGAGGTGCTGGAGACCACGGCGCTGGGCGCTGCCTTTATGGCGGCACTGGGTATCGGCGAGTTTGGCTCTATCCGGGATGTGGAGAATATCTGGAAGCCCGCCTGTCGGTATGAACCCAAAATGAGCGCCGACCAGCGTGACTACCTCCTCTACCACTGGCACCGCGCTGTGGAGCGCGCAAAGTACTGGATAGAGGATTAAACCGAACATTTGAGAGCAAGTTTCCTTTTTTTCGGAATTCCTGTTTTTCGAGCCGTTCCGATATGTACAAAAAAAGATGCCTTTTCTTGACTTTGATGTGGGAAGAGGTACAATATCACTGTAGAGTTCTGTGGTTTTTTATCAAATTCCGCAAAAAAACATTTGACGATTACATTAATGGAGGATATCTATTATGAGCATGACCAAGCTGTTTAGCCCCGGTCCCGTTATGGTGAAGGACAATGTCCGCCGCTCCCTGCTGCACTATGACATCTGCCACCGTTCCCGCGAGTTCGAGGAGATGTTCGTGGACACTCAGGCCAAGATCCTGAAGCTGTTCAACGCCGACGATACCTATGATAGCGTCATCGTTTCCGGTTCCGGTACCTCTTCCAACGAGACCGTCCTGTCCTCCATGTTCTGCGAGGGTGAGGCCGTGATGCTGATCCGCAACGGTATGTTCGGTGAGCGTCTGCTGGAGATCATCGAGAAGTACGAGATCCCCCTGGTTGACTGCGTCTTCCCCTGGGGCACCTATCCCGATGTTGCCGTGATCGAGAAGATGATGGCCGAGCATCCCGAGGTCAAGGTGGTCACCATGGTGTTCCACGAGACCTGCACCGGTATGATCAACCCCGTCTACGAGGTCGGTCAGCTGTGCGCCAAGTACGGCAAGATCCTGAGCGTCGACTGCGTCAGCGCCGCCGGCGGCCAGAACATCGATGTGGTGAAGAACAACATCTCCATCGCTACCTCCGTCGGTGGTAAGTGCGTGGGCGCTTATCCCGGTTCCGCTTACATCTGCGCTAAGCGCGATGTGCTGGAGAGCCTGACTGCCAAGCAGTGCAAGAACGTCTATCTGAGCCTGTACAAGCACTATCAGAGCGCCAAGAACACCCACCAGACCCCCAACACCCCCAATGTCAACCTGTTCTGGCCCCTGAACGTGGCTCTGACCAACATCATTGAGGACGAGACCCTGGCCGGTCGCATCGCTCGTTATGAGAAGTGCGCTGCCATTATCCGCAAGGGCCTGACCGACATGGGCTGCCGCCTGCTGCTCAACGAGCATATGGCCAGCACCGTTACCTCCGTGTTCCTGCCCGAGGGCGTGGATGCCCAGACCTTCCTCGATGAGATGGAAGTCCGTGGCTACACCTTCTACATCGGCAAGGGTGACTATGCCAAGCAGAACATGATCCAGGTCGCCAACATGGGCGAGATCTATGAGCAGGATTGCTACAACATGCTCGAGGTCTTCGGCGTTGTGCTGAACAAGATGAAGGGCTAAGAAAAAGCAAAAGAAAAGAGACCGCTTTCGCGGTCTCTTTTTTTATCGTTTGTCAGCAGCCGCAGCCGTTGTCGCAGCCACAGCCACAGCCGGAGCTGCTGCCGCAGCCGCCGCAGCTCATACCGCAGCTGCCGGAGCCGTTGCCGCAGAAGAGGAACAGCAGGATGATGGCGATGATGATCCAGCAGCAGTTGCCGCCACCGAAGCAGGAATTCTGATTACACATAAACGAGAACCTCCTATGAAATTTCAGGCCTGATGTAACAGGTCTCATTCCATAGTATGTGCCCGCTCGGAATTGGTGCGCGGCGGCGAAAAATTATTGCTCCTGATGGCTGATGCGATAGCTGAGAGTCAGCAGCGTGTCCACAAAGTGAACGTTTTCGGTAAAGACATGGTCGGGTACGGAAATCTCCACGTTGGTGAAGTTCCAGAAACCGCGGATACCCAGTTCGACCAGATGGTCGGCAACGGGCTGTGCCATGGTCTGAGGCAGGGTCAGCACGGCCACATCGGGATGGTGTTCGGCGATATAGGCCTCGATCTCGGCACCGTCACGAACTTTCACACCGTTGATCTCGGTACCGATCAGGTGGGGGGAGAGATCAAAGGCAGAGTCAATATGGAAGCCAACGGCGTTGAAATCAAAGTTCTGCAGCAGCGCATGACCCAGATGACCGGCGCCGATGACAATGATCTTATGGTTTTGGTCAATGCCCAGAATACGGCCGATCTCTGCGCGGAGCTCTGCCACATTATAGCCGTAGCCCTGCTGTCCGAACTCGCCAAAACAGCTCAGGTCCTGACGGATCTGGGAGGCGGTAATGCCCATCCGATCACCCAGAGAGTGGGAGGAGATGCGCACCACACCCTTGTTGTACAGATCATTCAGATAGCGGTAATAGCGGGGCAGACGATGGATGACTGCATCGGATACTTTTTGCTTTTTCATAAGCGTCTTCCCTTTAATACTAAAAAATTATGGTTTATTCTACTCCTTTGAAGTGCAGTTGTCAACTTTTTTAACAATCTTTTTTGAAAAATTTTTCCCTTTACTTCGACACGGAAAGTTGGTATAATATTTCGCGTGCTATAAAGCACCAAGTAAATATTTGCGCCCGTAGCTCAGTTGGATAGAGTGACAGACTCCGACTCTGTAGGCCGCTGGTTCGAATCCAGTCGGGCGTACCAAAAGGCTCTGCCCCCGGAGGGGGGTGGAGCCTTTTGCTATGGTTTTCGGCAAATTCGAACCTAGCGGCCTACAAATTCAAATAAAATTGGATTGCCGCAGGCAAGCGGCAATCCGCTG
>JAFYVA010000010.1 GCA_017549325.1 Oscillospiraceae bacterium | reverse complement strand
CGCAGAGGTGGAAGAACTGGATGTGCTGGCAAAAGCGCTGCTGCCTACGCTGGCAGCGGCTGTTGCGGCGGGAGGTGCGATCGTTACCTCGGGGATGCAGCAGGTGGGAACGGTGTTCTTTGCCAACCTTCTCCTGACGTTGATCCGACAGGTATTGATGCCCTTGGTGTACTGCTACATTGCCGCCGTAACGGCCAATGCTGTCCTGCCGCAGCAGATACTGAAAGGTTTGGCCCAAGCCATGCGTAAGGGGATCACATGGCTGCTAACGGGTTCACTGGTGCTGTTTACGGGATATCTCTCCATTACCGGTGCCGCGGCTGCCTCTGCCGATAAGGTAACGCTGCAGCTGACACGCAGTGCCATTTCTACCGCTGTCCCCGTTGTAGGCGGGATCATATCCCGCGCAGCAGACAGTTTGCTGGCAGGGGCAGGATTGCTGAAAAACGCGCTTGGTGTTGTGGGGATGCTGGCGGTGCTGGCGACCTGTTTGACACCCTTCGTATCGATGGGCGTTCAGTATCTCCTCTATAAGCTGACGGCCTTCCTTGCGGGACTCTCCGGCGGGGGAAGGGTAGTGGAGCTCATTGACGCGCTGGGCAGCGCCTTCGGCCTCGTGTTGGGTATGGTAGGAGCCTGTGCTGCGCTACTGCTCATATCTGTGACCTCATCTGTATCGGTGGTGATCGTATGACTGTTTTCAGCAGTTGGCTCTTCGGTATCGTAGCGGCTTCCATGGCGTTGTCCCTTGTCTATGCCATGGTGCCGAAAGGCGCCATTCTTTCAGCTGCAAAATGTGCCGGGAGCCTCATACTCATTCTGGTGATGCTGCGACCGCTGCTTAGTCTGCGTGCTGAGGAGTTTACCGTTTCCTATGAAAAGTGGGAAAGAGAGCTTACTGCACAGACAGAGGATCTGGCAGCGAAAAACCTGGAGGAATTGGAAGCACTCATAGAGGGAGAAGTGAGCGCATATATATCGGAAAAAGGGACGCAGCTCGGTTTGACGGTACACTCTGAGGTGTATTGCGAGGTGCGCGAAGGCGTGCCGTTTCCCGTGGAAGTACATCTCGACATCCCGTACCACGGAGCGTTGTCCCAATATATTTCCCAGGAGCTGGATATCAGTCCCGAGAGACAGTATTGGCTGGAAACTGAGGAAGAGAAATGAAAAAAACCGTTATACAAGTGCTGAAAAAGTATAAATTCGTGGCGCTGATTCTGTTGGTTGGTCTGGTGCTGATGCTGCTGCCGACTTCCGGTGGAAACGCGGAAGGTGAGCCGGAGGAGCGAGGAGATGCGTATTCTTTGTCTCAAACAGAGCAGCGATTGGAGTCACTTTTGCGCAATGTACAGGGGGTGGGGCAAGTCAAGGTAATGCTGACGCTGAAGAGCGGTTCCACGCTGGAACTGGCAAAGGACAGTTCCACCAGTGTGCGGGACAATGAGACGAAGCGGGACAGCGATGTGGTGACCGTGTCGCGGGGCGGCGGCAGTGAAGAGGTGGTGATAACGCAGGAGCGTTATCCTGTTTACCAAGGTGCCGTAGTGGTCTGCGAGGGCGGCGGCAACAGTGCTGTACGGCTGGCCGTCATTGAGACAGTTTCTGTACTGACAGGTCTTGGAAGCGACAAAATAACGGTGGTACAATGGAAATGAAGAAAGGGGAAACTATGGCTTTGCAGGAAAAGAAGGAACGCGCAAAACGGGAGAAAACAGGTGTCAGTTCGATGTTGAAGCGCCAGTGGAAGCGCAACGCGGTGGTGCTTGCCGTGCTGGTTTTGGTGGGTACATCGGTCTATCTCAACTGGCGCTATGCCGATAATGTGGCTGAAACGGGAAAGATTCTGGGGCAGGCGACACTGGTCAATGGGAATGATGAGGCGGTTTCCCAGACGGATACGGCAGCAGATGGCGAAAACAGCTACTTTGATACGGCGCGCCTCAGCCGTCAGCAGGCCAGAGACAGTGCCATCAGTATGCTGCAGGAGGCGGAGATGGATGAAAACGCCACGGAGGATGTGCTGAATGAGGCCAGCCTCGCCCTGCAGGTTCTGGCATCGTATACGGTGGCCGAGGCACAAATCGAGAGCCTTGTGACCGCAAAGGGGTATGATGACTGCGTGGTATTCATGGGTGAGGATTCCTGCAGCGTAGTGGTGGCCGATCCCGACGGCATCGACAGCACGGATGCTGCCCGGATCAAGGACATCGTTATCTCTGAGAGCAACTATACGGCATCTCAGATCAAGATCATGGAGGCAGAGTAAAAAATAGTGTTGTAATTTCTGCCGGCAGATGGTATACTCAAGTGTACGAATGAGAAAAAGTAAGGAGTATAGTATCTATGCCTGAAAATAAAGATTATATGATCCACCACGAGGAGATGGGTTCTATCCAGATCTCCGAGGATGTGGTGGCCAGCATCGCCACCGGCGCTGCGCTGGAGGTTGAGCATGTGACCGGCCTGCAGGGCACCAATGTTGCCGATTTTATGGGCGGTAAAAAGATGACGGCTCGCGGTGTCCGTGTGGAAACGGATGGCGCAGGCGGCATTGTGGTGAATCTTTTCATCACTGTGCGCTATGGCTGCTCCATTGGTGATGTGGCCAAGAAGGTGCAGAAGGCCGTGCTGCAGGCTCTGCAGAACAGCACCGGCTTCGCTGTTTCTGCTGTGAATGTGCAGGTAGGCGGCATCAGCTTTAACTAACGAAGAGAAGAGAGAGAAGATATATGACACGCAACACAGCCCGTGAGATCGCCATGCATTTAGCCTTTGAGCTGAGCTTTACAGATCTCCCCATTACCGAATTTTTGGATCACTATCTCTCTGCTGAAAAGTTTGCAGAGCTGGCCACGGAGTGTGAGGTCTACGCCGAGGCACCCAACGCCAAGCAGGACAGCTATATCCGTCGCCTTGTCACCGGCGTTGCCGAGCACGCAGCGGAGCTGGACACCTATATTGAGAAGTATGCCAAGGGTTGGCGCTTTGAGCGTATCTCTCTGGTGGCTGCCGCCATTATGCGTGTGGCGATGTTCGAGATCATGTATATGCCCGACATCCCCCACGGTGCCGCCATCAACGAGGCAGTGGAGCTGACCAAGCGCTACGACGAGCCCGAGACCGTAAAGTTTGTCAACGGTATTCTGGGCAGCTTCCTGCGCGAGGAAGTCAAGGCATAACAACAGCGTTCAAAAGGCAGGGCTTCGGCTCTGCCTTTTCACACAGGAGGTGAGTGGACATGTCTGAACAGCAGCAGGTATTAACGGTATCGGAACTGAATGGATTCATTAAGGATATTCTGGAGAATGTCCCGCCTTTGAGCAACGTTATGGTGCGGGGCGAATTGTCCAATTATAAAATCTATCCTTCTGGGCATCATTACTTTACCTTGAAAGACGGCGACAGTGCCCTCAAGTGCGTGATGTTCAAGGGCAGCGCCATGAAGCTGCGCTTCCGTCCCGAAAACGGTATGCAGGCGGTGGCAACGGGCCGCATTTCCGTCTATCCCAGAGACGGTGTCTATCAGCTCTATTGCTCATCACTCTCGGCTGACGGTGTGGGTGATCTGTATGTGGCCTTTGAGCAACTGAAAGAGAAGCTCTATCACGAGGGCCTGTTCGATCCTGCCCATAAAAAACCGCTGCCGCAGTATCCTCAGCGAATTGCCATCATCACCTCTTCGGCAGGTGCGGCGGTGCACGATATGATCCGCATTCTCCGCAGCCGCTATCCGTTGGCGAAGGTGCTGCTGCTGCCGGTGCGTGTGCAGGGCGTGGAAGCGCCGCCCGAGATCGTGGGCGCCATCCGCTATGCCAACCGCCACCGATTGGCAGATGTGATCATCACCGGACGCGGCGGCGGCTCGATCGAGGATCTGTGGGCCTTCAATGACGAGCGGGTGGCCCGTGCCATCTTTGCCTCGGAGATCCCCGTGATCTCCGCTGTGGGCCATGAGCCCGATGTGACCATTGCCGATTTCGTAGCGGACAGGCGTGCGTCTACACCGTCCAATGCCGCAGAGTTGGCAGTGCCGGAGCGGCGCGATTTGGTCAAGCACCTGCAAAGTGCGGAGGCTGCGATGACAAAAAGTGTGCTGGCCACCCTTGAAAAGGCATCTGCGCGGCTGGACAATGCCACGCAAAAGCGTGTGATGCAGGACCCCATGGCCACCATTGATGATAGGAGATTGCATCTGGACAATGTGCAGCAGCGGATGGGGCTGACGGCGCAGCGCAAGATCAACGGTCAGATGCAGCGATTTACCCGTCTGGCGGCCTCGTTGGACGCACTTAGCCCCTTGAAGGTGCTGGGCCGCGGTTTTGCCATGGCGCAGAAAGAGGACAGTACGGTGCTCCGCAGTGTCGAGCAGGTGCAGGTCGGAGAGAAGATTGAAGTGCGGCTGGGCGATGGAACGCTGGGCTGTACCGTGGACGATAAAAAGGAGTAAGATTATGGCTGATAAGAAAACCTTTGAAGAGAATATGCTGCGATTGGAGGCGATCGTGGCGCAGTTGGAAAAGGGAGAGGTGCCTCTGGACGAGTCTTTGAAGCTGTTTGAAGAGGGAACCAAGCTCATCGGCGAGTGCCGCACAGCACTGGACAAGGCCGAGCAGCAGGTGGTCAAGCTGATGAAGGGACCTGACGGCGAACCCATCGAGAGCAGCTTTGCAAGCGAGGAGACCGTATGACCTACACCGAGCGTTACCGTGAATATCAGCAGGCCATCGAACAGTATCTCAATGGCCTGTTTACGAGCGATGTGCCTCACGGACAGCTTTACGAGGCCATCCGCTACAGTATTCTGGGCGGCGGAAAGCGTATCCGCCCTGTGCTGACACTGGAATTTGCCCGTCTCGGCGGCATTGACTGGCATCTGGCGCTGCCCTTTGCCTGTGCGCTGGAGTTGGTGCACAATTACAGTCTGATCCATGACGACCTGCCCTGCATGGACGATGATGATCTCCGCCGCGGCAAGCCTACGACCCACAAGGTCTACGGCGAAACGCTGGCAGTGTTGGCAGGTGATGCGTTGCAGCCCGAGGCGTTCCGTCTGATCCTCGATGCCCCGGCCTTGTCCTCCGAGCGGAAGATCGACGGCCTGCGGGTGCTGCTGGATGCGTGCGGCGCCGACGGAATGGTGGCAGGTCAGGTGCTGGACACCCTTTGCCCCATCGAGACGGTGGAGCAGCTGCGCCACATGGAGAGCCTGAAAACAGGCTGCATGATCGCCGCTGCCGCCGAACTGGGCTGTGCTGCCTCCGGCATGAACGCCGGTATGCGCGCCTTGGCAGTACAGTATGCCCGCGATCTTGGCCTGGCTTTCCAGATCCGCGACGATATGCTGGATGTGGAGGGAGAGGCCGAGGTATTCGGCAAGCCCATCGGTTCCGACAGGGAAGAGGGGAAATTCACCTTTGTGGATGCGCTTGGTCTTGACGGCTGCCGCGCCGAGGTGGAGCGCCTGACGAAGGAAGCAAAGTCTGTTGTCTCCGCATGGCCCGATCGTGCCTTTTTGTTGGAACTGGCCGATCAGCTGGCAGGACGAGTACAGTAATTTTAAAAGATGTGCCCACGGGCACATCTTTTTTTGTTTACAGATAATATACAGAATATTGTGCATAAACCAGTTGTAAATTCGATTGAAGTGTGATAATATATGTAGTGCTGAACAGCGGCGCAGTATCCTAGTCAGATCTGCCGTCTCCTAAGAAGGGCCTAAAAATCCTTTAAAGGGCACAACTGTGAAACCTCTGGTGCTTGCTTCTTACGCCCAGTTTGGGGTGGGTGCTGGAGGGAGGTACGCGCAACGCGTACCTGCGGCTGTAGGGCGCTCCCCAATGGCATGGGGAATCCGACCCTGCTTCCGTGGAGACCTGTTATTGTGCACAGGCGTACTCCCGATGTGGTCTAAGCGACCTGTGTACGAAACAGATGAATAAACCTGCAATGCGGTGCTACCTGCCCCTCATGGGGCACGAACGCTGTGTGCAGAGTAGCCTGCCTTGCGTGGGTATGGTGGATAGGGGAGCTGATGCAATAAGTCCCCGGCCAGGGATGATGTGCTATTCCCTTGAAACCATATCTGCAAAAGAGGATAAGAGACGGCGTGACTGCAGTGGAAATCACCTAGGCTGTCCATTTCGGATGGGGCCTTGGGGGGATTGCAGTGCGGACTAAGTGGCAGTCGGGTCCTGCGTGTGGTAACACCGCAGCATGACACCTAAGGGGAAACCACCTTTATCGGCGACGAAAGGTGTGTCGTGGGGAAATCCAACCCGTACCTAAGCCGCAAGATTTACTCCCAATGTTGCCCTGTTCAGTAACTTTTTCTATTACAGGATGAAGTGAGGGAATTCTGTTTTGAGTAGCGACAAAGGCAAACCGAAGAAGAAAAAGGATTCATGGCCCATCAAGGTGTTTTTTCTGGCCATCGGTCTGAGCGCCGTTTTGAGCTTTTTGGCCTCCACGGCATTGGAGGGAACGGGCTATGTGGTAGCCATCACGGTTTTGCTGGTATTTATTGCATTAGGTATTATCTTTGATATGATCGGTGTGGCGGTGACTGCCGCCGACCCGAAGCCGTTCCATTCCATGGCAGCCCATAAGGAAAAGGGCGGCCGCGAGGCCATCCGCCTGCTCCAGAACGCAGAAAAGGTCAGCTCCATCTGTAACGATGTGGTGGGTGATATCTGCGGTATCGTCAGCGGTACCACAGCTGCGGTGATCGTAGCGGCGCTGCTGCGGGATTTTTCCACCACCAATGTGCTGATCTCCATCGGCGTAACGGCGCTGATTTCCGGCTTTACCATCGGAGGTAAGGCACTGGGTAAGAAAGTGGCCATTAAGGACTGCACGGCCGTTGTGTATCGGGTGGCCCGTATCATGGCAGCACTCCATCTGTTCCGCTGAAAAGAGGCGTTGATCCGTGTATTTAGAGAGAATTCACAGCCCTGAAGATGTAAAAAAGTTAACAGCTTTGGAAGCCCGCCGTCTCTGCGAAGAGCTGCGCGCCGATTTGGTGCGCTCTGTTGCGCAAACCGGCGGGCATTTGGCATCCAATCTGGGCGTTGTGGAACTGAGTGTGGCCATCCACCGCGTGTTTGACACCGCCTACGATCGCCTGGTTTTCGATGTGGGGCACCAGTGCTATGTCCATAAGATGCTGACCGGCCGCCGCAATGAGATGGATACACTGCGGAAGTTCCGTGGTATTTCCGGATTTCCTAAGCCCTATGAGAGTGTCCACGATGCCTTTGTGGCAGGTCATGCCTCCGCTGCCGTGTCGGTGGCACTGGGTATGGCGCGTGCCCGCACGCTTCGAAAGGAGAACTACCATGTGCTGGCTCTGGTGGGCGATGCCTCTCTGGCCGGAGGTCTGGCCTTTGAGGGCATGAACGATGCCGGTGGCTCCGGTGAGCCGATGATTGTGATTTTAAACGATAACGGTATGTCCATCAGCGAGAATGTGGGTGCTATGAGCGGTCATCTGTCCCGTCTGCGTACCCGTCCGGGCTATTATGAGCTCAAAAAGCGCTATCGTCAGGTGATGGAAACCAATATTGTGGGTGAAAAGCTGTATGCCTTGAGCCACGATATGAAAACAGCGCTGAAAAAGTCTTTGTTGCCCAACAGCTCTATGTTTGAAGATATGGGCTTTATGTACATGGGGCCTGTCAATGGGCACGATGTGGATGCATTGACAGATGCGCTGCGTTGGGCTAAGGAACAGAAGAATCCCGTGCTGCTCCATGTGCACACAAAGAAAGGAAAGGGCTATCTTCCTGCTGAGGCAAATCCCGAAAAATTCCATGGCGTCGGCGCCTTTGATGTCTTTACAGGAAAGCCCAAGGCTGAATCCAAAGAGAGTTTCTCCGATGTGTTCGGTCAGACCATGATGGAACTGGCAGAGGAGGACGAGCGCGTCTGCGCCGTCACGGCTGCTATGATCGACGGAACGGGTCTTTCCTCCTTTGCAGAGGCGTTTCCCAAGCGCCTGTTTGATGTCGGTATTGCCGAGGGGCATGCCGTTTCCATGGCAGGAGGCATGGCCAAACAGGGTGCAGTGCCGGTGCTGGCCGTTTACTCCAGTTTCCTCCAGCGCGGCTACGATATGCTGCAGCAGGATGTCTCTCTGGATAAACTCCATGTTGTGCTGGGCGTTGACCGTGCAGGTCTTGTCGGTGCCGACGGAGAGACACATCACGGCTGCTTTGATGTGATGTATTTGAGCCAAACTCCGCACATGACGGTGTTGTGTCCTGCCAGCTTTGCCGAACTCCGCGCTATGCTGCGCCGGGCTGTATTCCATACGGAAGGCCCTGTTGCGGTGCGCTATCCCCGCGGCAGTGAAGGTGCTTATACCGCCTGCTGCGGCGAGGAGGACTTTACCGTGCTCCGTGAGGGCGGTGATGCCAGCATTGTCACCTACGGTGTGCTGGTCAATCAGGCGATGGAGGCGGCGCAGATCCTTGCAGAGCGGGGAATGTCTGTCCGTGTGGTGAAGATCAACCGGATCGCTCCGTTGGAGAGCCGTGCTGTGTGCGAGGCGTTGGGCGGTGATGCGCCCATGTTGGTGTTGGAGGACTGCCTCGGCGTTGGCTGCGTTGGTCAGCGCATCGCTGCCATTCTTGCACAGGGCGGCTGCTGTCCCCGCAAAATGATTTTGAAAAACCTCGGCGTTCATGTTGCCCCTCACGGCAGTGTTAGCGAGCTGTATGAGGAGCTGGAACTGGATGCCGCCAGTGTGGCGTATGCGTTAGAGGAGGCACTGCGATGAGTAAAAAAATTCGTTTGGATGTGCTTCTTGTCGAGCGCGGATTTCAGGAGAGCCGTCAGAAGGCGCAGGCGGTCATCATGGCCGGCAGCGTGTTTGTTGCCGGTCAGCGGGTGGACAAACCCGGTACTGCTGTGGCTGAAGATGCAGAGATTGAGGTGCGCGGCGGTGGCCTGCGCTATGTGAGCCGTGGCGGCTTGAAGCTGGAGAAGGCTATGCAGACCTGGCCCATCACACTTGAGGGGAAGACCTGCGCCGATATCGGTGCCTCCACCGGTGGATTTACCGACTGTATGCTGCAAAACGGTGCTGAGAAAGTCTACGCTGTCGACGTGGGATACGGTCAGCTGGACTGGAAACTGCGCAACGATCCCCGGGTAGTTTGCCTTGAGCGTACCAATGCGCGTTATCTGAGCCACGAGGAGGTTCCGGATGATCTGGATTTTGCCTCCATCGATGTGTCGTTTATCTCTCTGAAGCTGATCTTCCCGGCGCTGTATCAACTGCTGCGCGAGGGCGGCGAGATCGCCTGTCTCATTAAGCCGCAGTTTGAAGCGGGGCGTGAGAAGGTGGGGAAGAAGGGCGTTGTCCGTGATCCTGCCGTTCACCTGGAAGTGCTGGAACACTTCCTTGAGCACGCAAAGGAAAATAACTTTACAGTCCTTGGAATTACCTATTCTCCTATTCGTGGACCCGAGGGGAATATCGAGTACTTAGGATATCTTCGCAAGTCTGTGGAGGCCGATGCGGTAGTTGACCTGTCTGCGATCGTCAGCGCCTCCCACGATACACTGAAAGAGGGGGCAAGCGTATGAAAAAGGTGATCCTCTGTCCCAACCCCTACCGCGACAGCGGTTTGAAGGTGGCAAAAGCGTCCCGTGAGATTCTCGAATCGATCGGATTTGAAACCGTGGTATGTCTGCCGTTCCATCACGAGACCTCCGGTGAAGAACTGGATGTTCCTGTGCTGCCTCTGCAGCAGGAGATTCGGAACGCAGATCTTTTGATCGCCTTCGGCGGCGACGGTACGATTCTGCATCTGTCCCGCACGGCGGCCTTGCACCATGTACCGGTGTTGGGTATCAATCTGGGCAGTCTCGGTTTTATGTCGGAACTGGAGGCCAATGAACTGGAGCGCCTCCGTGATCTGAAGGATTGGAACTTTACGGTGGAATCCCGCATGATGCTGGATGTGACCATCTTCCGTGATGACAAGGCGGTATTCAGCAACATCGCACTGAATGATGCCGTTATTTCCAAGGGTGCTGTGGCCCGTGTGGTGCGCCTCGATATCTCTACGGAGGAGGGGCGACTGACAAAGGTGACCGGCGACGGCGTTGTGATCGCTACGCCTACCGGATCGACCGGCTATTCCATGGCTGCCGGCGGCCCCATCGTGGAGCCTACGGCCCGCAATTTGCTGATTACACCCATCTGTGCACACTCTACCCGCAACAGTTGCTATGTGCTCTCTCCCGAGCATGTCATCACGGTGGAAACCTCGGACGCAAACCGCAAATTCGTCTATCTCTCCGCCGATGGCGGCAAAGCATTCTCCTTGAAAAACGGTGACCGCATCCGCGTGCGCCAGTCGAAATTTGATATGGGTCTCGTGCGTTTGAGCAAGAAGAGCTTCTGCGAGATCCTGGACTACAAAATGGGGGCTGTGGAAGATGAAAAATGATCGTCAGGAAAAGCTGTTGCAGATCATCAGCGAAGAGAACATTGAAACACAGGAGCAGTTGCTGCAGCGTCTTGAGGCGCGCGGCATCCGTTCTACGCAGGCTACTATTTCCCGCGATATCAAGCAGCTTCATCTCATCAAGGAGCCTACGGGTTTTGGCACCTATCGTTATGCCGTATCGACCCACCGCACGCGGTTGAACTTTGCCGAGAAGCTGCGCAATATCTTCCGCGAGTGTGTGCTGAGCGTGGACTATGCCCAGAATCTGGTGGTTGTGAAAACGATGGCCGGTCTGGCAGGCGCCGCCGCCTCTGCATTGGACGGTATGGAGAATGACGAAATCATTGGTTCCATTGCCGGTGACGATACGGTGCTGGTGGTATTGCGCGATACCGAGAGCGCCGCAGACTTCTGCGTGCAGATGCGGGAGCAGCTGCTGTAAATTTGACGAAGAGGGGAGGAGCTTCCCATGCTGGAAATTCTGCATATTGAGAATATCGCCATCATTGAGCGTGCAGAGATAGCCTTTGCCCGCGGCTTTAATGCGCTGACGGGTGAGACCGGTGCCGGTAAATCCATTGTCATCGACTCGATGAGCGCTGTGCTGGGCCAGCGTACCTCCCGTGATTTGATCCGTACCGGCGCTGAGAAAGCGTTTGTCAGCGCGTGGTTTTCTCATGTTCCCGTCAACCTCTGCGAGGACTTGGGTGTTACTCCCGATGAGGATGGAAATTTGATGCTGCAGCGCGAGAGCCACGCCGACGGTAAGAATGTCTGTCGCGTGGGTGGCCGTCCTGGTACCGTTTCGCAGCTGCGTCAGCTGGGCAGCCGATTGGTGAATATCCACGGTCAGCACGACGGACAGCAGCTGCTGGATGAGGAGCAGCATCTGACCTTCCTGGACAGCTATGGAAAGATGGAAGAATTCCATTCTGCCTATGCTGACAAGTATTCGGCCTTAACAGAGATTCGCCGCAAAATGACGGCGCTGCAAATGGATGAGGCGGAGAAAGAACGCCGCATGGACACGCTGCAATATCAGATTGCAGAACTGGAGCGCGCCAAGCTGCAGGAGGGAGAAGAGGAAGCGCTGACCTCCCGCCGCAATCTGCTGCGTAACGGCGAGAAGTTCATCTCCGCCGTTTCCGGTTGTGACCATTTCCTCAGTGGCGGCGATGACAGCGACGGTGTGCTGACGCTGCTGAAACGGGCACAGGAGGCCCTTGGCGGTGTTCGGAATCTGGACGAGAGTTTTTCGGCACTCTATGAACGTCTGCAGGAGGCCTACAGCGAGATCTACGACATTGCCGATACTGTCAGCGATCAGCGGGCAAACTTCGATTTCTCCCCCAATGAGTTGGACGAGGTAGAGAGCCGGTTGGATCTCCTTTATCGGATGAAGAAGAAATACGGCCCCACTGTGGAGGATATGTTGGCATACCTCGACAAGTGCCGCACAGAACTGGACAATATTTGCTATGCCGGCGACACGCTGGAGCGGTTGAAGAAGGACGAGCAAAAGGCAGAGAAGGCCGTCATGTCTGCGGCGCAGGAACTGTCGGCACAGCGGAAGAAGGCCGCTGCCGATCTGGAAGTGCTGGTGCTGGATGAATTGCGGCAGCTGGATATGGCCAAGATCCGCTTCTGCGTGGAATTTACCGAGCAGATTCCCGATGCCACCGGTATCGACAGTGTTCGATTCCTCATGTCTGCCAATGTGGGCGAGGAGCTCAAGCCCATCAACAAGATCGCTTCCGGCGGTGAATTGGCCCGTATCATGCTGGCGCTGAAGAATGTCCTCAGCGAGCAGGACATGGTGGGAACGCTGGTCTTTGACGAGGTAGATACCGGTGTCAGCGGCCGCGCCGCACAGAAGGTGGCCGAGAAGATGGCGCGCATCGCCGGCAGTAAACAGGTACTGTGTGTGACCCATCTGCCGCAGCTGGCCGCTATGGCCGACACCCATTTCTCCGTGGAGAAGGGGGAGCGCGACGGACGAACCTACACCAATGTGGAGGAGCTGGCGCGCGCCCGCCGCAGAGAAGAACTGGCCCGTTTGACCGGTGGTGCCCACGTGTCTGACACCATGCTGCAGAGCGCCGAGGAACTTCTCGCGCAGGCAGAGACATTCAAAAAAAATCTGTCCGTCCAGACTTGACAAACGGAAATTTTCTGTTATAATGACGGCGAAAACATCATACATTACTGTGATGAAGAGAACACAGTAACATGCCGCGCAATCCTGCAAAGAGAACCCTCGGTTGGTGGAAGGGGGAGAGGATCGGACATGTGAATTACCTCTCGGAGCAGCCCTTTGAACGCCCGTGTGGTCAGTAGGAGTGTGTCGGGTTCGCCCGTTACAGCGATAGGGTGTTGGATAGCACCCGACGAGGCCGTAATTGCGAGATTGCGGCGAATATGAGGTGGTACCGCGATATTTTCGCCCTCTGTCTGTGGACAGAGGGCGTTTTTTTATATGCATAAATGCATATAAAATTTATTTAAATGATAAAACTTCATACGCCGATAGTACGTTGGATGCGCTACAGCATCCTCGCGCATGAAGTTTTATTTCCCTCTGAAGAAAAAATTATCATTACAAACAATAGAAAGGATACAACACTATGAAGATTTATGAAGAGCTGGTGGCCCGTGGTTTGATCGCACAGGTCACCAACGAGGACGAGATCCGTGAGATGGTGAATAACGGTAAGGCTGTGTTCTACATCGGCTTTGACTGCACCGCCGACTCCCTCCATGTGGGTCACTTTATGGCTCTGTGCCTGATGAAGCGTCTGCAGATGGCCGGCAATAAGCCCATCGCCCTGATCGGCGACGGTACTACGATGATCGGCGACCCCTCCGGCCGCAGCGATATGCGCCAGATGCTCACCGAGGAGACCATCCAGTACAACGCTGAGTGCTTCAAAAAGCAGATGGAGAAGTTCATCGACTTCTCCGACGGCAAGGCCCTCATGTTGCGCAACTCTGCATGGCTGAAGCCCCTGAACTACATTGAGCTGCTCCGCGAGGTGGGTGCATGCTTCTCCGTCAACAATATGCTGCGCGCAGAGTGCTACAAACAGCGCATGGAGAAGGGCCTCAGCTTCCTGGAGTTCAACTACATGATCATGCAGAGCTACGACTGGTACTATATGTTCCAGCACTATGGCTGCAACATGCAGTTCGGCGGCAACGACCAGTGGAGCAATATGCTGGGCGGTACCGAGCTGATCCGCCGCAAGCTGGGTAAGGATGCCCATGCCATGACCATCACCCTGCTCCTCAACTCCGAGGGCAACAAGATGGGCAAGACTGCCAACGGCGCTGTGTGGTTGGATCCCAACAAGACCTCTCCCTTTGAGTTCTATCAGTACTGGCGCAATGTGGACGATGCCGATGTCCTCAAGTGCATCCGTATGCTGACCTTCCTGCCTTTGGAGGAGATCGAGAAGATGTCCTCTTGGGAGGGCGCACAGCTGAACGAGGCAAAGGATATCCTTGCCTACGAACTGACCAAGCTGGTTCACAGCGAGGAGGAGGCCGAGAAGGCTCGTGCCGCTTCCAAGGCACTGTTCTCCGGCGCAGGCGATGCCGAGCATATGCCCACCACCGAGCTGACCAACGACGATTTCGGCGGCGGCAGCATCGATATTATGAGCCTGATGGTCAAGTGCGGTCTGGCTCCTTCCCGCGGCGAGGCCCGTCGTCTCGTTCAGCAGGGCGGTGTCAGCGTCAACGATGAGAAGGTCAGCGCCATCGACGCTACTTTCGGCTGCGAGCAGTTCACCGGCGACGGCGTCATCATCCGTAAGGGTAAAAAGGTCTTCCACCGCGCTGTGTTGGTGTGAAATAGAGGAAGAGCATAGAGACAAAAATCCCGCCATCGGCGGGATTTTTTGCGTGTTATTCAAAATATGCCTCAATAATGATGCGGTTGCCCACATCGCCCTCCAAAAGGTCAGTAAGGTGGGCGGGATCCAGGGCCAGTTCCCTGTCCAGCTCGAAGGGGACGCAGTCGCCAAAGGCGATGTTCATCAGCGTGATGGGCGCGCCTTTTTTCACAGGGATGGGAGAGGTTGAGCGGAGGGCGGAGAAGTGATACTCCGCCTCAATATCGGGGAACTGGTTATATAGCCGCATCGTCCACAATCCCTCATTCTTTGCGCCGAAGCTGTACGTCGAGGCAAAGTGGCGAAAGCTGGGGGTAAATCTCGCTGTTTCTTCCATGTAGAACTCCCGCAGAGCCACATCTTTCCAACCGATGTCGAGGCTGTAGGAGAGGAGGCGGTCAGTGTCATAGCGACCATCGCTGTAGGTGAGAAGTTCTCCATCCTTATAGAAGCTGTGGCGGACATACATATCGGTGATGTCCTCCTCCAGCTGAAAGTGCCATGTAGGTGCGCCCATGGCGGAGGCGCGGACATAGCTCCCCTCCGGTACACCTCTGACGATGAAAAACACGGCAAGGTAGAGGGCGATGGCGGCAAGGATGAGGGCAATGACGAGAAGGGGCTTAGGTTTTCTTTTCATAGCTGTCCTCCTTATTCCTGCGCCGTATAGTGAAGCTCAGCCAACAAAGCGTAGAGACGGCCGCTGCTGATGCGGTAGCGGTTGCCGCCCACATTGTCGCCGTTGATGTAGAGGTAGCCCTCACAGTCCACGGCGAAGGTGGGAAGGTGGGCGGTATCGGTGGTGAGCATCAGATAATAGACGGGCGCATCATAGGAGACGATGGAAAACCACCCTGCGTAGCGCACCTTGTCGGCGGCGATCTCCTCTGCAAGACGCTGCAAGTCATCCTCTGCAATGGTCATGGGCAGCGCCACCTCTCCATCGGGTGTGGTAGGAAGCATCACGCCGCCTGCAATGTCGGCGGTGTCAGTGAGTTCCAGCTTCTCCGTCAGCGGTTTTGGGAAAAAGATCATCGCTACCGCTAACAGTACCACCCCAGCGGCGGCAATGGCGAGGATCAACTTCGTTTTCTCCTTCATAGCCCTTCTCCTTTCCTCATTCCTCGTGGCAGGCATCGTGGTCAAAGACGGTCAGCCGTATTTCTGTACGTTCCTCCACCAAGGCGCTGAGGGAGACGCTGTGGATAATGTCGGGGGCGATGTTGTGAAGTGTCACCCACTCCCCGGGGTTCAGGGCGAAGCCCTCTACGTGGGAAAATCCGCGTTTAAGCGCATCCCCCGACCAAAGACCTCCGTATATGGGGAAGTCGTTGGTGTTTTGGAAGGTCAGTGCCCCGGTGGTGCAGACGATTTCCTCGTTGGCGAAGGTGCTGACGATGCTGTCGGGGGTGGAGTCCCCCGCAGTGGCCACAAGGAGAGACCACTGGGGGATAGCGCCCGTAAGGTCGCCTGTACCCGTTACGCTTTCGGCACTGCGTACCCACTCGGGGAGATAGTCGGCGTATTCCATGGCCCAGTAGCGGCGGTTGGAGAGGATGGTGGTGGCATCGGTGCCGTTCTCCGTCATCTCCAAATACTCGTCCTTGGTCAGCGCATAGCCCTGATTGCCGACAGGTACGACAGCACCTGTGATAACGCCTTCGCCGTGCTCATTGGGCAGCTCCCATGTGGTCAGCTCGGGAGGCAGATGGATATAGAGAGGGCGGACGCCACTCATATATTCGCCATAGAGATTGCCGCCGTGGGCCTCCACCGTCAGCTCGTAGAGCACCAAATGCTCTGCCTCGGCGATCAGTTCGGGAGTTTCCTCATATTCGCCGCCCCAGCGGGAGACACTATCTCCCCACACGGCGGTGGCGAGGCAGTAAGTCTGCCCTACCTTTAGGAAGTCTCCACCCATGTTCCATATTTCACCAATATCGTGACCGTAGCGGTTTTGCACTTGGGGCGTACCGCTGACGGGGACGGTGATGTCGAAGTAGTCGGCTTCGCGG
>JAFYVA010000098.1 GCA_017549325.1 Oscillospiraceae bacterium | reverse complement strand
GGACTTGATCTTGTTGAGATCCACCACCGTGTTTTTAGGGAGCTTCATAAAACCCAGCTCCGTTGCCACGCGGGTCACGTTTTCCATGCTGCGGCCCGTGACGGCAACTTTGCGTCAGGCCTCAGCGGCAGCGTCGATGACCTGCTGGATGCGGTGGACGTTGGAGGCGAAGGTGGTGACGATGATGCGCTGCTTGCAGCCGGAGAAGAGCCTCTCAAGGCTCTTGCCGACCATGCGCTCGCTCATCGTGTAGCCGGGGCGCTCGACATTGGTCGAGTCGGCCAGCAGCGCCAGAACACCCTTTTTGCCGAGCTCGCCGAGACGCGCGAGATCGATCACCTCGCCGTCGATGGGGGTGGGGTCGATCTTGAAGTCGCCCGTGTGCACCACCGTGCCGAGATTGGTGTGGATGGCAAAGGCCACGCTGTCGGCGATGGAATGGTTGACGTGGATGAACTCCACGCTGAACTTGCCCGCTTTGACGGTCGTGCCGGAATCCACGGTGACGATCTTCGTGGTTTTGGCAAGGCCGTGCTCCTCAAGCTTTAAGCGGATCAGGCCCGCCGTCAGGCGCGTGCAGTAGATGGGCATATTCACCTGCTTGAGGACATAGGGGATCGCGCCGATATGATCCTCGTGGCCGTGGGTGATAAACAGGCCGCGGAGGCGGTTGTGATTTTTCACCAGATAGCTCACATCGGGGATGACGCAGTCGATGCCGTACATATCATCGCCGGGGAAGGCCATGCCGCAGTCCACCACGATGATTTCGCCGCCGTATTCGTATACGGTCATATTCTTGCCGATCTCGTTGAGACCGCCAAGAGGGATAATTTTCATTTTTTCTGCCATGAATAGCTCCTTTTACTCAATAAATCGTAAGGAAAACGGCAAATGCGGGCGAAAATGCATAGCAAAACAAAGGCGGTCCGTGCCCTGCCGCAGCCCTGTATCGCTGCCGGGAGCGGAGTTCTCGCCCTGCCGAAATCCTATGTGCTTGTATATATGGCCGCGAAGCACACTTCGCGAAACAGATGAAAACAGATGTGGATATCCCACATTTTGTGCAAATTATACCACAGTTTCACCATTTTGTACACCCCTAACTTTTCGACAGGCCGCGACAGGAGGCGACCGGGGTGCGACGACACAATATCTTGTAGTTGTTATCTTATAAAAAGTGTGGTATAATCAACCATTACTGTGGAGTAGTATCTCTATTTCTGCTCGGCCAGTCCCATCTCACTGAATGAGGGAGGCGAACTCTTTGAACAAAAAACTCATTCGCGGATTCCGCACGAATATTGCGCTGTACGGCTTCTGCTTTGCCGTCTTTGTGGCGGCCACGGCGTCCATTGCCCCGGTGCTGGCGCTGGTGGAGGGCCTTATTGCAGCGGTGGTGCTGTATATTGGCATCCGGCGCAATCAGGCGGCGCAGCGCAGTGTGCGGCAATACTTTGACCGCGTTGGCGGCGGCATGGATTCGGCCCGCTCCAGCAATCTGCTGTATACGCCCCTGCCCATGCTGGTGTTCGATGTGAACACGCAGGAGATCCTCTGGGGAAATGAGCAGTTCGTTTCTCTGAGCGATCTGGAGGAGAAACTGTATGAGACGGCCGTGAGCGATGTGGTTCCGGGTTTTCGTCTACACTGGCTGTTGGAGGATAAGCGCGAGTGTCCGGAGCTGGTGGTGTGGAACCATCGCACCTACCGCGTTTTTGGCGCATTGAGCCGCAATGAGGGCAGCCGCGGGGAACACAGCCTGCTGGCCACCACCTATTGGATGGATGTGACCGACAACGAGCAGATGCGCCATACGCTGGAGATGACCCGCCCTGTGGTGTCCATCCTGATGATCGATAACTACGAGGATGTGATGGCGGCCTGTCCCGAAGCCAAGCGCTCGGCGCTGATGGCGGAACTGGAGGGCAAGCTCAACGACTGGTGTGCCGATTCCGGGGCGCTGCTGCTGGGATACGCCCGTGACCGCTTCCTCTTTGCCATGGAGGAGAAGGATTTCTTCCTCTACGCAGAGGAGAAGTTCTCTGTCCTTGACCGGATCCGTTCGGTGGAGACCGGCGGCGTTGCCGCAACGCTTTCCATCGGTATCGGACGGGAAGAGGAGACCTTTGCCGCCCTGTTCAAGAATGCCGAGCTGGCGCTGGAGATGGCGCTGAGCCGCGGCGGCGATCAGGCTGTCGTGAAAAACAAGGCCAACTTTGAGTTTTACGGCGGCCGCGCCAAGGCTGCCGAGCGCCGCACCAAGGTCAAGTCCCGCGTTATGGCCAGCGCTCTGCGTGAGCTGATACAGGAGGCCGGCAACGTCTACATCATGGGACATAAGTATGCCGACATGGATTCCCTTGGCGCTGCTGTGGGTCTGTTCTGCATTGCCCGCAAGCTGGGCAAGCGTGTGCAGATCGTCATGGACACGGAGAATAACGCCGTTCGCCCCATGCTGAAGAAGGTGCAGCAGGCACCCGAGTATGCCAATGCCTTTATCAGCGGCGATGTGGCCTTCCTCCACGCGCAGGGAAACACCCTGCTGGTGGTAGTGGATACCAACCGTCCCGACAGCGTGGAGTCTGAGGCGCTGCTGGAGAGCTGCAACCGCGTGGCCGTTATCGACCACCACCGCCGCGGCAGCCGCTACATCGACAAGATGACCTTTAACTACCACGAACCCTATGCCAGTTCCACCTGTGAGCTGGTGACGGAGCTGATGCAGTATATCGTTGATCCCGGTGATGTGCTCCGCTGCGAATGCGAGGCGCTGCTGGCCGGCATCGTGCTGGATACGAAGAACTTCACCAACCGCACCGGTGGCCGCACCTTTGAGGCGGCCGGTTATCTGCGCCGCCTTGGTGCCGATACGCAGGACGTCCAGCGTATGTTCCAGACAGATCTCCATGCCACGCTGGCCCGCCACGAGATCATCCGCAATGCCGAGATCGTCCGGGGCAATCTGGCGGTGGTCATCGATGAGGAGAACCATGACCGCGTCACCGCTGCCAAGGCCGCCGATGAACTGCTGACGATCCAGGGCGTCGACGCCTCCTTCGTCATCTATAAAAACGGCGAAGGCGTGTATATGTCGGCCCGTTCCCTTGGTGAGGTGAATGTGCAGGTGATCCTGGAGGCATTGGGTGGCGGAGGAAACTCTACCACCGCCGGCGGACAGGTGGACGGCATTACCCCCGCCGAGGCAGGAGAGAAGCTCCGTGCCGCGATTGAAGCCTATTTTGAAGAGTAAACCATTCCAAATATAAAGGAGAACATAACGATGAAAGTGATTTTGACGCAGGATGTAAAGGGTAAGGGCAAGAAGGGCCAGATGATCGAGGCTGCCGAGGGTTATGCCCGCAATTTCCTGATCCCCAAGGGACTGGCTGTGCTGGCCACCACCGATGCGGTGAATACCATGAATCTGAAGGCTAAGGCCAAGGCCAAGGCCGATGCCGAGGCCAAGGCGGCTGCCGAGGCCATCTCCGAGAAGCTCAAGGGCTGCCAGGTGAAGATCGGCGCCAAGGGCGGCGAGGGCGGCAAGCTCTTCGGCGCCATTACCGGCGCTGCCATCGCCGATGGCCTGAAGGCACAGCACGGCATCGAGATCGACAGTAAGAAGCTGGTGATCGACGAGGCTATCAAGTCCTTCGGCTCCTTCCAGGTGAAGGCCAAGCTGGGCTACGAGGTCAGCGGCCTCGTCAATGTGCTGGTCATCGAGGAGAAGTAAAAAAATTGGAATCAAAAGCAGGCTTTTGATTCCAGAAAGAGAGCCCATTCGCTGCGCGCGCCAATGGGCACACTGGCGAATGAGAAATATTTTTTCGACGTGCACGCCGCCGAAAAAATGATTAGAAAAATTCGCCGTCTGCGGACGGCGAACTCTACGAGGTTTTAAGGGAGGGAAGTAAGATGGACGAGCTGCTGCTGCGGGGTATGCCCCATTCCGCCGAGGCGGAACAGGCGGTGCTGGGCGCTATGCTCATTGACGCATCGTGCATCAAAGATGTGATGGATCAGCTCCAGCCGGATGATTTTTATCTGCGGCAGAATCGGGAGATTTTTGAGACCATCTACCATATGTTCGTCTATTCCCGTCCCATTGACGGTGTCACGGTGGCCGGTGAGATGGAGAAAAACGGCATCTACACCGAGGCGACCCGCCCGTACCTTGTCCAGTTGATGGAGGTGACCCCCACCTCCGCCAACGTGGGAGAGTATGTCCGTCTCGTACGGGAAAAGGCGCTGCTGCGTCAGGTGGCGATGGCGGCCTCCGACATTACGGCCATGGTGCAGTCCGGCGGCGGTGACGCCACCGAGACGCTGGAGAGCGCCGAGCAGAAGGTGTACGCCATTCGCCGCGGCCGCTCCGGCCAGGGCATGACCCCCATTGCCACGGTGCTGACAGACGTGATTGCCCGCCTCGATGAGCTGGGCAGAGGCGGCAGCACTTTGCCGGGTCTCAGCACAGGCCTGAGCGATGTGGACAGAAAGATCAACGGTCTGGGCAAGTCCGATCTGGTGCTGCTGGCGGCCCGTCCCGGTATGGGTAAGACCAGTATGGCGCTGAATGTTGCGCTGTCTGCGGCCAAGGATTCCGGAAAGACCGTGGCGATCTTCTCTCTGGAAATGTCCCGTGAGCAGCTGGTGACCCGCCTCATTGCCACCGAGGGTCTGGTGGAAAACCAGCGCCTGATGACCGGCAATCTCCGGGAGAGCGACTGGCAGCGCATCGCCGAGGCGGCCTCCAATCTCAGCCGCATGGACATTCGTATCGATGACAACCCGCTGCTGACCGTTGCGGATATGAACGCCAAGTGCCGTCGTCTGGACAATCTCGGTCTTGTGGTCATCGACTACTTGCAGCTGATGACTTCCTCCGGCGGCAAGGGCTACAGCGGCGAGAACCGCCAGCAGGCGGTGTCCGATATCAGCCGTATGCTGAAAATCATGGCCAAGGAGCTGCAGGTGCCGGTGCTGTGCCTGAGCCAGCTGAGCCGTGCCAACGAAAAGCGCGAGGATAAGCGCCCTATGCTCTCCGACCTGCGTGAGTCCGGCGCCATTGAGCAGGACGCCGATGTGGTGCTCTTCCTCTATCGCGATGACTATTATAATGAGGACTCGGATAAGCACAATATTGCCGAGTGTATCGTGGCCAAGAACCGTCACGGTGAGACGGGTAAGGTCATGCTGCGCTGGATGCCGGAGTATACTGCCTTCGGTACGCTGGAGCAGCGCTACGATGAAGAGGAATGACCCATGAATTTGCTGCCCTTTTTGAAGCGCTGGCAGATGCTGCCCCCAGCGGGCGGCATTGTGCTGTGCGCCGTCTCCGGCGGGCGCGACTCCATGTGCCTCCTGCACTATCTCCATTCCGTGGCCGCAGACTGCGGCGTGGCGGTGGCGGCGGGACATCTTAATCATGGAATGCGGCCTGAGGCAGACAGCGACGAGCAATTTGTCCGCACCTTCTGTGAAGACAGAGGCATCCCGTTTTACACCGAAAAAGCAGCGGTGTATGAAAAAGCGCAGGAGTGGAAGCTGTCGGTGGAGGAAACGGGTCGCCGTTTGCGCTATGAGTTTCTGGCGCGCACGGCCGATGACATCGGTGCTGCGGCGGTGGCGACGGCGCACCACAAGGACGATAACGCCGAGACGGTGCTTTTGAATCTGCTGCGTGGCAGCGGCAGCGAGGGGCTGGGCGGCATTCCGCCTGTGCGGGGCCGCTTCATTCGACCTCTGCTGGAGACGGGCCGTAAGGAGATCGAGGCCTATTGCGCGCAGCACGGGATCGGCCATGTGGAGGACTCCACCAACTACGATACCCATTACGCCCGCGCCCGCCTGCGCCATGAGCTGTGGCCGCAGTTGGAGGGCATCAATCAAAATCTTACTGACACGCTGAACCGTACGGCGGCACTGCTGCGGGATGAGAGCCGGTATTTGGACACTCTGGCGGCAGAGCGCTTGCCGCAGGAGGGGTCAACCGTCTCGCTGGAGGCGCTGCGTCAGGCCCCCGAGGTGCTGCGCCGCCGCATGGTGCGGCTGATGCTGCGCCGACTGCCCACGGGGAAGAAGGATGTTTCTTCCGCCCACATTATGGAGGCCTGCGCTCTGGCAGAGAAAGGCCGCGGTACGCTGACCCTGCCGGATGGGGGCCGTATTACCGTTTCCGATGGCGGGATGACCTTCTCGGTAGCGGTGACGGCCCCCGATGAGCTGCTGCTCCGCGAGGGCGTGAGCCGCTGGGGAGACTTTACTGTAACGGTGGATGGACCCTGTGAGGGGCTGTCCGTCCGTTCGTGGCGCAGAGAGGATCGCCTCGCCGTGGAAAACGGCTGCCGCAGCCTCAAACGCATCTTCGCCGACGCAGGGATCGTGCCTGCAGAGCGGGAGAAGATGCCGGTGCTGTGCCATAACGGTGCCGCGGTGGGCGCATATCTGGGCGAACAAACGAGTGTATTCCCGCTGAGAATCGGCGGTACAATAGTAGCGGTTACCATCAAGAGAGAATATATCGAGGAGGATATAGACAATGGCTAAGAGCAATCTGGAACAGGATATCCTGAAGGTGCTGGCGAGCGAAGAGGAGATCGCCAAGCGTGTGAACGAAATGGGCGAGGAGCTGTTTGATAAGTTTGCCGACAAGGACCCCATGTTCGTGGGCGTGCTGAAGGGCTGCTTCATCTTCATGGCAGATCTGGTTCGCGCCACGCAGATCAAGAGTGAGCTGGAGTTCATCGGCCTGTCCTCTTACAACAGTGGTACGGCATCCTCCGGCGTGGTGGAGATCACCCGCGACCTGCAGAAGGATATCACCGGCCGCCATATCATCGTGGTGGAGGACATTCTCGATTCCGGCAATACCCTCAGCTTCCTGAAGAAGCTGCTGGAAGCCAAGGGCGCCGCCTCCGTCACCATCGTGACGCTGCTGGATAAACCCTCCCGCCGCGAAAAGGCCATCACCGCCGACTATGTCGGCTTTGTGGTGCCCGATGAGTTCGTGGTGGGCTACGGTCTGGATTATGACCAGAAGTACCGCAATGTGCCCTATATCGGCGTGCTCAAGCCTGAGGTCTACAGCAAGTAATCCGTCCCGCGAGGGAAACAAGACAGGAGTATCAACCCTATGAGTGAAAACAAAACCCCGAAAACCGATGCCGTCAAGCAGCCCTGGACGCTGCGCCGACTCTGGAAAGAGTGGGGCGATGTCGTCATCATTCTGGCGGCGGTGTTCGTCATCTTCCGCTTTGTGCTGCAGTTGGCATGGGTGCCCAGTGGATCTATGGAAACCACCATTCCCACCAAGTGCGCCCTTATCGGCTGGCGTCTGCCGTTTGCTGTGTCCGATGTGGTACCCGAGCGCGGCGATATCATTACCTTCTGGAGCGACGAGCTGGGCAAGGTGCTGGTCAAGCGCACCGTTGGCCTGCCCGGTGAAGAGGTGAGCTTCTCCGACGGCTACGTGTATATCAACGGAGAGAAGCTGGAGGAGAACTACTTGCCCGCCCTCGGCATTACCGAAAGCGACAAGACCTTTGTGGTGCCGGAGGACTGCGTGTTCTTCCTTGGCGATAACCGCACCGGCTCTCTTGATGCCCGCTTCTGGGCCGACCCCTATGTGGAGATCTCCCAGCTGCAGGCCCGCCCCTTCCTCGCCATCAGCCTGGGCCGTGACCAGAGCTGGACCGGCGTGAGATTCCTCCCGAGAGGAGAATAAGCGATGACACAGCAGAGAAAATGGAATCCCCGCAGCATAATCCTGTTGGTTCTGGTGCTGCTGCTGGTACTGAATGTGGTGCGCAGTATGCGCTCCTCCGGCGGTATTACCTACGGTGAGCTGCGCGAATTGTTTGTGCAGGAGAAGGTGGAGAAATTCGCCATCAACGAGCACACCCTCACCGCCACGCTGAAGGACGAGAGCGCCGTCGTCTGCTTCCTCCACAGCTTCGATCTGTTCTATGACGATCTGAACGATCTGGTGGTGGAACAGTATGACAAGGGCATCATCAGTGAGTATAACTACTATGCCGACCACTCCACCAACTGGCTGCAGCTGCTGCTGCCCTATGTGCTGGCTGTGCTGGCCTTCATCCTGCTGATGAACCTGATGGGTCGCATTGGCGGCGGAGGCGGCATAAATGACAAGATGGCCCATTTCGGCGAGGCCCGTGTCGGCGCCGTCCCCGAGGGGAACAAGAAGGTCACCTTCCGCGATGTGGCAGGTGCCGACGAGGAAAAGGAAGAGCTGCAGGAGATCGTAGAGTTCCTGCGCGATCCCGACAAATATACCGCCCTGGGCGCCCATATCCCCAAGGGCGTGCTGCTGGTGGGCCCTCCCGGTACCGGTAAGACGCTGCTGGCCCGCGCCGTGGCCGGCGAGGCAGAGGTGAAGTTCCTCTCCATCTCCGGTTCCGACTTCGTGGAGATGTATGTGGGCGTCGGCGCCAGCCGTGTCCGCGACCTGTTTATTCAGGCCAAGAAAGATTCTCCCGCCATCGGGTTTATCGATGAGATCGACGCTGTGGGCCGTCAGCGCGGCTCCGGCCTCGGCGGCGGCCACGACGAGCGCGAGCAGACCCTGAACCAGCTCCTTGTGGAGATGGACGGCTTCAGCGCCAACGAGGGCGTGGTGGTCATCGCGGCCACCAACCGTGTGGATATCCTCGATCCCGCGCTGCTGCGTCCCGGCCGCTTTGACCGTCAGGTCTATGTGGGCCTGCCCGATATCAAGGGCCGTGAGGAGATCCTGAAGATCCATGCCCGCAATAAGCCTTTGGCCGAGGATGTGGATCTGAAGCAGGTGGCACAGGGAACGCCCGGTTTCACCGGTGCAGATCTGGAGAACCTCCTCAATGAGGCGGCACTCCTGACCGGTCGCCGCGACGAACAGTTCATCAACAAATCCGCCATTGACGAGGCGGTCATCAAGGTGATCGCAGGCCCCGAAAAGCGCAGTCGCGTGGTGCCTCAGCACGAGCGCAGGCTCACCGCCTATCACGAGGCCGGCCACGCCATCGTCATGCGCGCCCTGCCCACCCACGATCCCGTCCATCAGGTGACCATCGTACCCCGCGGCGGTGCCGGCGGAATGACCATCTCCCTGCCGGAGGAGGATCGCTCCTACCTCAGCCGCACCCACATGATGGAAAATATCGTCTCCCTGCTGGGCGGCCGCGCTGCCGAGCAGATGGTGCTGGGCGATATCTCCACCGGCGCCTCCAACGACATCCAGCGCGCTACCACCACCGCCCGCAAGATGGTGGGAACCTACGGTATGTCCGAGAAACTGGGCAATGTGGCGTTCGACGCAGGCAGTGACGAGGTGTTTATCGGCAAGTCCATGGGCCATACCCGCCCCTACTCGGAGAAGACTGCCGCTGAGATGGATGAGGAGATCCGCGCCATTATTGACGGCTGCTATGCCCGCGCCGAGGCGATCCTTACGGAAAAGCGCGCGGCTCTCGAGGCTGTGGCAGAGCATCTGCTGCAGCACGAAACCCTCTCCGGCGAGGAGTTTGAGTCGATTTGTCGCCAAAGTGAAACGGAATAACGAAAAAAGAGGACGATATTCGTCCTCTTTTTCGTGTTTTCGGGGGAGTAAGCGGAGAAAATTTCGATGCAGCTTGTGCATTTTGACGAAGGAGACTGTCCCCGAAATAGGCACAATTCGGTGAATATTTAGGCTGTAGAACGGCATTTGTCCTCTGTATAAAGACAAAGTTTTCCGGATGAAGAAAACGCAAGAGGAATATTCTCTTTAGCGGGATGAATTTTTAGCGGAATTTGCCCCTTGTTTTTTATCCCTGTTTCCGCTAAAATGTGCCTATTGTAGCCGTGATTACATCACGACACACACAATTATAGGAGGATTCTATCATGAAAAAGTTTTTGGCTCTCGTTCTGGCCCTTGTGATGGCCCTGAGCCTGGTCGCCTGCGGCGAAAAGGCCCCCGCTGATGATGCCGGTGCTGCTGATGGCGCCAAGGTCGTTAAGATCGGTGTGTTTGAGCCCCAGACCGGCGATAACGGCGCCGGCGGCAAGCAGGAGATCCTGGGCATGGAGTATGCTCACTCTCTGTTCCCCACTGTTGAGATCGGTGGCGAGACCTATGAGGTCAAGCTGGAGATCGTTGACAACCGCACCTCTGCTGAGAACGGCCCTTCCGCCGCTGCTGAGCTGATCAACCGCGATGTCTCCATCGTTCTGGGTTCCTACGGTTCCGGCGTCTCTATCGCCGGTGGTGAGGTCTTCCAGGAGGCCGGTATGCCCGCTCTGGGTACTTCCTGCACCAACCCCCAGGTCACCGCTGACTGCGAGGTTTACTTCCGTCTCGCCTTCCTCGATCCCTTCCAGGGCACCGTTCTGGCCAACTATGCCTACAACGAGCTGGGCGTGACCACCGCTTACACCCTGGCTATGCTGGGCTCTGACTATGACCAGGGTCTGGTGTACTACTTCACCGAGGCCTTCAAGGCTCTGGGTGGTACTGTTGTCTCCGAGGACTTCCCCGAGGGCAGCGCCAACTTCGTTTCCTATGTCAACAACGCCAAGGCTGCTAACGCCGGCGTCATCTTCGCTCCCGTGTCCATCAACTATGCTCAGCTGATCGTTGAGGCTTCTGCCGCTCAGGGCTTCGAGGGCGCTCTGCTGGGTTCCGATACTTGGGACAACAACATGGTTATCGAGTCTGCTAAGGGCACCGACATCGAGTGCTTCGTGACCACCTTCTATCAGGAGGGCGGCGCACCTGAGTTCGATACCGGCATCAAGGAGTGGCTCAATGCCAACCCCGACAAGCTGACCAACAACGGTGGTAATGACATGGTCGCCGCTGTTACCGCTATCGGCTATGACGCTTACCTGACCGCTCTGGAGGCCCTGAAGCTGGCCGACAGCTCCGATCGCGCTGCTGTTCTGGCTGCTATGCCCAATGTCTCCTTTGAGGGCGTGACCGGCCCCATCACCTTCAATGAGATCGGTGATGCCAACCGTGACGGTGCTTTCATCAAGACCGCCAACACTGTCGATGGTGTTTGGGACTTCGTGAAGGTTCAGACCGTTGGTTAATCGGTGATCCGATAACTGTCTAAGCGCAATAAGCGAAAGTGAATCAAAAGGGGATGGCGGAGTTTTCCGCTTCGTCATCCCCTTTTTTCGCCGTTTTCCGCTTCTTGGGAAAACGGCCTTTGCCGTATCAAGGCGGCCCCGGATTTTGCTCTGGGTCGCCTCGAAAGAGCGGCAGATCCCGCTTTTTCGAGACGGCCCAAACTGTTCCCGGAAAACCACAACAGGAGGATTTCCTATGCAAGAATTATTTCCTTATTTTCTAAACGGTATCTCCGTGGGTGGTCAGTATGCGCTGATCGCCATCGGCTATACTATGGTCTACGGCATTCTCCGTCTGATCAACTTTGCCCACGGTGACGTGTTCATGGTGGCCGGCCTTATCATGGTCTACTCCACCACCGCATTGCCTTTCTACATCGCCCTGCCTCTGGTGCTGATTGCTACCGTGGTGTTGGGTGTGCTGATCGAGCAGGGCGCGTACCGCCCCCTCCGCACCGCACCCCGTATGTCGGTTATGATCTCTGCCATCGGTGTGAGCTACCTCATTCAGAACCTGGCGTTCTATCTCACCGGCGGCGTGCCCCAGCCCGTCACCAACCCCATCCCCTGGATCTCCAACAATGTGCAGATCTGGGGCGCATCCACCAAGATGGTCACCATCGTGACCCCCATTCTGACCATTATTCTGGTGTTCGTTCTGGTGTACCTCATCAACCACACCAAGATCGGTATGGCCATGCGCGCTGTGTCCAAGGACTTTGAAACGGCGCAGCTGATGGGAATCAAGATCAACCGCGTTATCTCCATGACCTTCGTCATCGGCTCCTTCCTGGCAGCCGTTGGCTCTATGCTGTACTTCACCAACTATCCCTCCGTGGCCATCACCTCCGGCGGTATGCCCGGTCTGAAGGCCTTCGTGGCGGCAGTGTTTGGTGGTATCGGCTCCATCCCCGGCGCTGTGGTGGGCGCATTCATTATCGGTCTGTGCGAAGAGATCATCAAGGGTCTGGGTTATACCACCTTCTCCGATGCCTTCACCTTTGCGCTGCTGATCGTGATCCTCTGCGTCAAGCCCACGGGCCTGTTCGGTGAAAAGGTCACCGACAAGGTGTAAGGAGGGATCGACATGACTATGAAGAACAAAAAGACGATCCTGACCATCGTGGTGCTGGCCGTGATCTTGGCCGGCTGCATTGTGCTGGATATCCTGCTGCCTACATACCACATTGCCATTACGGTTATTAAGAAGGCCTCTGTGTACGCATTGGTGGCTGTGTCTATGAACCTGCTGAACGGCTTTACGGGCCTGTTCTCTCTGGGTCAGGCCGGTTTCATGCTGCTGGGCGCCTATTCCTTTGCTGTGCTGACCATTCCCATGGCCAAGCGTCCCATCGTCTATCAGTACTTTGATGGCGGTGCGCTGAACTTCTCCCTGCCCGAGGTGTTTGGCGGCGGTGCCTTCGGCGAATTCCTTGGCATGATGGTGGCGCTCCTCATCGGCGGTATTCTCGCCGCAGTGGTGGCCTACCTCATCGGTCTGCCCGTCCTGCGCCTGAAGTCCGACTATCTGGCTATTGCCACTCTGGGCTTTGCCGAGATCCTGCGTGCCTTCTTCCAGTGGAATGCCCTCGGCCCCATCACCAACGGCTCCAACCTGCTCAAGAGCTATCCCGCCTTCTCTCATGCCACGCCCTATGTGGTGCTGGGCGGTTTGATGATCGCCATCATCCTGATGATCATCAACTCCACCTATGGTCGCGCTTTCAAGGCCATCCGCGACGATGAGGTGGCTGCCGAGGCCATGGGCATTAACCTTGCCAAGCATAAGCGTCTGGCCTTTATCACCAGCTCCTTCTTCGCCGGTATCGGCGGCGGTATGATGGCCATGTACATGGGCGCCATCGCAGCAGCCCCCTTCAAGTCCACTTTGACTTACGAGATCCTGCTGATCGTGGTTATCGGCGGTATCGGTTCTGTTACCGGTTCCATCGTCGCCAGCTTCCTGTACATCTTCTCCTCTGAGTGGCTGCTCCGCGGCCTCGACTCCGGTACCTTTATCGGCATCAACGCTCCTGCCATCTTCAAGAACGGTTTCCGTATGGCCGTGTTCTCTGTCATCATCATGGTAGTGGTGCTGTTCTTCCGCAAGGGTATCATGGGCGATAAGGAATTGCCCGATTTGATCGGACGGAGAAAAAAAGTAAAGACCAAGAAAGTAAAGGCTGAGGAGGTGGCAGACCATGAGTGATCGCAAGAATGTCCTGAGCGTGGAAAATGCCACCATGCAGTTCGGCGGCGTCGTGGCCGTCAACAACCTCACCATGGAGATCAACGAGGGTGAGATCGTGGCCCTCATCGGTCCCAACGGCGCCGGTAAGACCACTGCTTTTAACGTCATCACCGGCGTGTACGCACCCACCAATGGCCGCGTGTGGTTCAACGGCGAGAAGATCGTGGAGAACCACCCCCGCGGCAAGATGAAGAAAATGTACAAGGGCGAGTGCGCCGGCTACTACAAGGAAGTGCTGGAGCCCACCCCTGACAAGATCACGGCCCGCGGCATGGCCCGTACTTTCCAGAACATCCGTCTGTGGAAGAGCCAGACGGTGTTTGACAACGTGCTGATCGCCAAGCATATGCGCCGCAGCAGCAACTTCTTCTCCGCTACCTTCCGTCTGAACAAGAAGGAGGAGAAAAAGCAGCGTGAAGAGGTGCTGGAGCTCCTCAAGATCGTGGGTCTGGAGGATGTGAAGGACGAGCTGGCCACCAGCCTGCCCTACGGTAAGCAGCGCCGCCTGGAGATCGCCCGTGCACTGGCCACCGAGCCTACCATGCTGCTCCTTGACGAGCCTGCTGCCGGTATGAACCCGCAGGAGACGCTGGAGCTCACGGCCTTCATCGGCGAGATCCGCGACAAATTCAATATGACCATCCTGCTCATTGAGCACCACATGGATCTGGTCATGGATATTTCTGACCGCATTTACGTGCTGGACTTCGGTACGCTCATCGCCCACGGTACACCCGCGGAGATCCAGAGCAACCAGCGCGTCATCGACGCATACTTGGGGGTGGCTGACGATGCTGAAAATTGAGAACTTACATGTGTCCTACGGCGGCATCCGCGCCCTGCGCGGCATCGATGTGGAAGTGCCCGACGGTAAGATCGTGACCCTCATCGGTGCCAACGGCGCCGGTAAGTCCACCATGCTGCGTACCATCTCCGGCCTTGTCAAGGCCGACAGCGGCTCCATTACTTATGACGATAAGGAACTGCTGGGCAAGCCCATCAACAAGATCCTCGAGGCCGGTATCGCACAGGTGCCCGAAGGACGCCGCGTGTTTGCCAACCTGACGGTGCTGGAGAACCTGAAGGCCGGCGCCTACCTGCGTAAGGATAAGGACGGCATTGAGGCTGACCTGAAATGGGTCTACGAGCTGTTCCCTCGCCTCGAGGAGCGCCACTGGCAGCTGGCCGGTACACTCTCCGGCGGCGAGCAGCAGATGTTGGCCGTGGGCCGCGCCCTTATGAGCCGCCCCAAGGTGCTGATGATGGACGAGCCCTCTCTGGGCCTCGCCCCTCTGGTGGTGCAGGGTATCTTTGACATCATCCGCGAGATCAACCAGCAGGGCGTGACGGTGCTGCTTATTGAGCAGAACGCCAACATGGCCCTGAAGGTGGCTGACCTTGCCTATGTTCTGGAAACCGGCAAGATCACCCGTTTTGGCACCGGAGCAGAGCTTCTGGCTGATGACAGCATCAAGGAAGCCTACCTCGGCAAGAAGCGCGCTGAGTAACAGTAAAAAGAGACACCCGCGGGTGTCTCTTTTTTATTGCATCAAAAGGGTTGCCATGCTAGAATGAGAGCAGAATGTTCAGAAAGGGGAGAGACATATGGTTTGGGTTGCGGTCGCGCTGGGCTGCGTAGTGGCCGGTATTGTACAGGCTGTAACGGGCTTTGGCTCGGTGGTCTTTATGATGATGTTCTTCCCCTTCTTCTTCGATATGCTGGATGCCCCTGCGCTGGCACTGGTGGTCAATCAGCTCTATTGCATGGCGCTTCTATGGCAGTACCGCCATCATGTGCAGTGGCGTGTGGTTCTGGTGCCCGCCATCCTCTATACAGTGGGAAACTTTGTGGTGGCGCAGTTTGTGGGCGGCGTTAACCTGCGGGGTCTGACCATCGCCTTTGCGCTGTTTTTGCTGGCGCTGTCGGTGTATTTTCTCGCGGTGGCCCGCCGCATCAGGGTAAAGCCCCATCCGGCGGTCGGCGTGGCGGTCGGAGCCCTCTCCGGTGTGACCGGCGGCCTTTTTGCCATCGGCGGCCCGCCGGTTGCCCTTTATATGGTGGCAGCCACTGACGATTACAAGAGCTATCAGGGCTGTATGCAGTTCCTCTTTACGATCACCGGCATCGGTAATCTCCTGGGTCGCTATTTTGGAGGCGTGCTCCACGCGTCCATTCTTCCCTATGCCGCTGTGGGCACGGTGTGTATTCTGTTGGGCGCCGTAGTGGGCAACCGCATCGTCAAGCGGCTTAATGCTGAGGCCTTCCGCCTTGCCGTCTATGTCTTTGTGGGCGTATCGGGCCTGATCCTGCTGCTGCAGCAACTATAGATAAAAAAAGAACCTCCCGCCCGGGAGGTTCTTTTTTACGATCAGGCGTTCTTCAGAATGGCCTCGATGGCACCGTCCAGCCAGTCGCCCTCGAAGGTTTCGATGGCACCGGCATCCACCAGCTTGGCCAGCTTGGGCTCGATGGGCATCTTGGCCAGCACGGGCACACCGTACTTGGCAGCGGCCTCGTCGGTGCGGCCCTCGCCGAAGGGATAGAGCTTCTTGCCGCAGTCGGGGCAGTTGAAGTAGCTCATGTTCTCCACCAGACCCACGATGGGGATATCCATCATCTGAGCCATCTTCACGGCCTTCTCCACCACCATGGCCACCAGCTCCTGAGGGGAGGCCACGATGATGACGCCGTCCACGGGCAGAGACTGGAACACGTTCAGTGCCACGTCGCCGGTTCCGGGAGGCATATCCACGAACATATAGTCCACATCCTCCCACAGCACGTCGGACCAGAACTGCTGCACCACGCCGCCGATGACGGGACCACGCCAGATGACGGGATCGGTCTCATCCTCCAGCAGCAGGTTTACGCTCATCATCTGGATGCCGCCACCGCTGTAGCAGGGCAGGATGGCATCGCCTGTGGAGCCGGCGCGGTCATGGACGCCGAAGGCCTTGGGGATAGAGGGGCCGGTGATGTCGGCGTCGAGGATGGCCACGTTGTAGCCCTCGCGGCGCATGGCCACGGCCAGCTGGCTGGTGACCATGGATTTGCCCACGCCGCCCTTGCCGGAGACAACGCCGTATACCTTGCCTACGCGGCAGCCCTCATGGAGGGGCTTTTTCTCAAATACATTCTTGCGCTCGCCGCAGTTCTCGCTGCAGCTGCTGCAATCGTGATTGCACTCGCTCATAGTTGCGCTCTCCTTAGAAGTGATAGTAATACAATAATATACCTCGTCATGACGATTTGCAACCCCTTACAGGGTCAACAGCGTCGCGTTTGCGCGGCCTTGCAGATATTCCTGCTCGCGCTTCTGGCAGCTGAAGAGCAGGATCTGGCGCTCCTTGCTGATTTCCAGGAGATAGTCCAATGCCGCGTGGAGACGGTCGTCATCAAAGGACAGCAGCGCATCATCGAGAACAAGGGGAACCATCTTGTCCTCGGGCAGGACCATGTCGCAGATGGCCAGACGCACCGCCAGGTACAACTGGTCGGCAGCGCCCTGACTCAACAGATGCACGCTGCGGGCGGCACTGTCTGTGCCCTCTTCCGTCTCCAGAGAAAAATCGCGGGAGAGGAGGACTTTCTCATACCGTCCCGCTGTCAGCTGGCGAAAAATCTCCGCAGCACGGGAACCCAACGCGGGAGAGAAGCGGTTCTGCAATGTGGTGTTGGCCTCGTCCAGCACCTCCATTGCCAATGCAACGGCGTCATATTCCTCCTGCAAACGTGCCCGCTGCTCCTCCAGCTCCTGCAGACGGAACCGCAGGACGTCTTCTTCGCCCATGGAGCGGAGCTGACCGGTCAGCGTGTCCAAACGGGAGCGGGCGCTCTGCGCGAGAGACTGGACCTGAGGTGCCCGCTGCGCCACCTCCTCGCGGGCGAGTGTGGGCGCAGCCAACGGCTTATCCAGCGACTCCTTTGCGCCCTCGGGAAGGGCCTGCAGTAGAATGTCCCGCTGCATAACGGCGCGCGCCTCTTCGTCTGCGGCCTTTTGCAGCCGCGTCAGCTGCTGGCGCAAGGTGTTCAGCGCCATCTGCGCACCGCCTGCATCCTCTGCCACGGCAAAGGGCTGCAGCGCAGAGAGCAGCGCTGTCAGCTCACTCAGGAGCTGTTGTTTGACGCCTTCTGCCACCATGTCGCAGCGCGCCGCCTCTTGCTGTGCGGCGGTGTAGCGCTGACACAGCGGCAGATATTCGGCGATCTGTGCCTCCAGTGCCGTCCGTCTGGCGGCGGCCTCGTCCTGAAGCTGCCGCACCTTCTTGCTGCACCACAGCAGGGCGATCACGCCGCCCAGCGCCGCCACACCGCACAGTACCGCAGCGGTAAAGAGGGGCGTGGTGGCTCGCTGCAAATAAAAATAGGTTGCGACGCCACATCCCGCGGCCAGCAGCGACGGAACGATCCACCAGAGGGCCGAGGGCATCTTCGGTGCGGTAATGGCGTCGCGCCGCGCCTGCAGGCTCTCGTCGTCATCGGGGAAAAGCGCATGCGCCTCCCATTGCTGGCGTGCCTCGGCAGTGTCGCGCTTTGCCCGGGCGAGGTCCTCCTGCGTGCTTGTGCCGCGGGCGGCCGACATTTTCAGCGCTGCCATGCGGCCCTCCAGAAGCGAGAGGGTTTGCTCATCGGGAAGGGAGGGATAGGCCTCCCGCAGCAGTGCGGTTCTTGCTGCGGCCTGCTGTGCCGCCTCTGCCGCCTCTGCGTGCTTTTTTGCCGCCTCCTGTAAGGTGCGCAGATGCCAAAGGGCCTGCTGCTGCTCCAGCGCCTGCGCTTCGCTCTCGTACTGCTGTGCCAGACGCTGGGCTTCTCCGTACTGCCGCTTCAGATCTTCCATGTGCCGCAGCTGCGCTTGCGCAGAGGCAATATCCGTCTCCAACTGAGGGAGAAGGCCCGTTTTGTTGTGGCGGCGGCGGTTCAGCTGTTTCTTCAATCGCGTGTTGACCTCGGAGTAGGAGATCTCCTCCTCGCCCGAGGAGATGAGCGCGGCGATACGCCGCTCCAATTCGGAGTCCTTGTCCACCACAAGGGCGCTGTGGCGGATGAAGGCACTGCGAACAAACACCTCCTGCCCCACGCCCAGCAGTGTTTCACCGGCATTATCCTTTGTGATGCCGGATACCGGCGTGGCCGTGTCGGTATATGTGCAGGAGAATTCACCCATAGGTGCGTTCTGCCGCGCCGTGTCGCGGCGCAATGTGATCGCCTCGCCTGCGTCGGTGGAGAGATCCATGCTGCCGCCCATGGCCCATCCGGCCCACGGCGCAAAGCGGTTCTTATCCGCCAGGGTACCGCGGTCGCGGGTATTGATTCCGTAGAGCATCACGCGGAGAAAGTGGCTCCATGTAGACTTGCCCGACTCGTTGGGCGCATAAATGCAGTTTAAACCCGGCTGCAGCGTCAGTGTGTCGTTTTTCAGTTTTCCGAAGGTGGCGTTCATTTTCTTGATTTGCATTACGCCGCACCCCCTTATCAATACATATATTAATGATATGTAGTATAGCATAATCCGCCAAAATTGTCACCTAAGATGAGGATTTCCGCACTGCAAAAATTTTTTGAAAAATTTTGAAAAAGGGTGTTGACAAAGGTGAGATCGTATGATAATATATCGACTGTTCCGCGATTGCGGCGTGTACCTTGTAAATTAAACAATGAACGAAACGAAAAGCACCAGACGGAGCGCAGAAATGCGCGACGAGAAATGCTTGCGCAAGTGGGGTTAAGTCAATTACCCACAAGCGTAAGGATAAAAAGTTTTAAGCTATGACAAATAGCTCTGTGAATGATTAGGACAGCTTAGGCTGTGTTAATACGATTTATAGAGAGTTTGATC
>JAFYVA010000097.1 GCA_017549325.1 Oscillospiraceae bacterium | reverse complement strand
GGTCATCAGACCATCCTTGATGCCCCAGTTGTCATGCAGCACCTTGGCGATGGGAGCCAGGCAGTTGGTGGTGCAGGAAGCGTTGGACACGAAGGTCATGTCGGAGGTGTAGCTGTCCAGGTTGACGCCGCAGACGAACATGGGGGTGTCATCCTTGGAGGGAGCGGACATGATGACCTTCTTGGCGCCGGCGTCAATGTGAGCCTGAGCCTTCTCCTTGGTCAGGAACAGGCCGGTGGACTCGACGACGTACTCAGCACCGATCTTGCCCCAGGGCAGATCAGCGGGGTTCTTCTCAGCGAAGATGGGGATCTCCTTGCCGTTGACCACGATGGCGTTCTCGGTGAAGGAAACCTCACCCTGGAAACGGCCGTGCATGGTGTCATACTTCAGCATATAGGCCAGGTAATCGGCGGGGCACAGATCGTTGATGCCCACGATCTCGATCTCGGGATGGTTGATGCTGGCGCGGAAGACCATGCGGCCAATGCGGCCAAAACCGTTAATACCAACTTTAATGCTCATAATTGTTACTTCCTCTCGTTATAATTATCATATGATGGAACATATCAAATGTATGGTACATCCAGAATTATATGCAATCACCCTCCAAATTGCAAGTCCTTTTTTTACTAAATTCGCGTTTTTTTCTAAATTCGGGATTCTTTTACAAGGTTCTTGTATTTTTGCGGCCTGTTTGGTATTATATGGCTGAGCAACCGCCTTTTTCCGCACATAGTTCGGTGTGGCGGCGAGAGGCTATACCAATGGACAAAGGAGGTTTTATCTGTGAGTGGATCTGAACGCGACGAGCTGAAAATGCTCTCTGAATTGCTGCCCTCGGTAGCATCTTCTTTGCGCTTCCCTCTGGACAGCCTTCATCTGGCCGCGCAAAGCCTGATTGCCAAAACGGGCTGTGATCTGCCGGAGGCCGCCATTTTGCGGCAGAGCTGCTTCCGCCTGCTTCGGACGGTAAACAATATGTCGATGGCCTCTGTGCTGACTGAGCCTATCCCCTTTTATCTCAGTGATGCCGATCTGGTCCCGCTGATGGAGCGTCTGTACCGGCACTGTTCCTCTCTTGCCGAGCTCTCGGGTATCCGGCTGCACTGGGAGTGCCGCGAAACATTCCTTGCCACGGGCATTCACCGCGACTATCTGGAGCGCGCGCTGTGGAATCTGATCAGCAACGCCTTCAAGTTCACGGAATCCGGCGGCGAAGTAACGCTGCGGTTGGAAAAATCGGACAAGCTGGCACTGCTGACGGTGTCCGATACCGGCAGCGGAATCAGCGCCGAGCTGATGGAATCGGTATTCGCCCGCTGCCTCCACACCGACCGACTCGACCCCCGTCCCCACGGCTTGGGACTGGGACTGCTGATCGCCCGCCGCGTGGCGGAAGGTCACGGCGGCCGGCTGCTGCTGGAGAGCCGCGAGGGCGAGGGCACCACAGCGACGCTGGCATTGCCGCTGCGCCGCGGCCATCAGGAGATGCTGCGCCAGCCCATCTTCGATTACGCCGGCGGCTTCAGCCCCGCACTGATGGAGCTGAGCGACGCACTGCCCTTCCATGCATTTTTAGACAGCGATGCCGAATGATCCACCTTGCGTGGTAAGGTTTCCCTGTTTTACCCCGTATCATACTGCGAGGACACCACTATGACGAAACAACGGGTTTTGATCGCCATGTCCGGCGGCGTAGACAGCACTGCCGCCGCACTGATGCTGCAGCGCGCCGGTTACCATGTGGACGGTGCCATGCTGCACCTCCACGGCGAGGCCGACGAGAGCGCCGAGCGGGATGCCCGCGCCGCAGCAGAGCGTCTGGGCATCGGGTTTACACTGTTGGACGGACAGGCGGAATTCCGCCGCTGTGTCATCGAGCCCTTTGTCGCCGATTATTGCTCCGCCCGCACACCCAACCCCTGTATCCGCTGCAACGAGTCGATCAAGTTCGGTCTGCTGATGGACTACGCACTCCGCAACGGCTATGACTATCTGGCCACCGGACACTACGCCCGCGTGGTGCACGATGCCGCAGCGGGCCGCAGCCGCTTACTGCGCGGTGTCGACAGAGGAAAAGACCAGAGCTACGTGCTCTGCCGACTGACACAGCATCAGCTTTCCCACCTGTTGCTGCCTCTGGGCGACATCGGCAAGGCGCAGGCGCGGCAGATGACGCAGGAGGCGGGCCTGCTCAACGCAGAGCGCAGCGACAGTCAGGACATCTGCTTCATCCCCGACGGGGATTACATCTCCTTCCTGGAGCGCGAAGGCGTAACGCTGGAGAGCGGCAACTTCATTGATGAAGACGGCGCCGTCCTGGGCACCCATCGCGGCCTCCCCTGCTACACCATCGGACAGGGCAAGGGGCTGGGCATCGCGCTGGGCCGTCATGTCTATGTGCTGGCGAAAAACGCCGCAGACAACACCGTGACCTTGGGCGACAACGACCGTCTCTTCACCTGCACACTCACTGCCAACGAGGTGAATTGGCTCTCGGGAGCGGCTCCTGCTTCACCGTTTCGCTGCACCGCCAAGACGCGCTATTCCCAGAAGGAGTGTCCCGCCACGGCCGAGCTCCTTCCCCACGGGCATCTGCTCCTGACCTTCGACGAGGCGCAGCGGGCCATCACACCGGGACAGGCCGTGGTGCTCTACAACGGAGAGGAAGTCCTCTGCGGCGCGACTATTTTATAACATAGAAGAACCTCATCCGCACTGCGGATGAGGTTCTTTTTCTCTGTTTTTACGCCTTTTCAAACACCGTTTTCATGCAGCGGTAGGTCATATAGCAATCCAGCTTGGACACCGTCTCGCAGGGGGCGTGCATACTCAGCACGGGAACGCCGGCATCGATGACATCGATGTTGCGCTGGGCCATGTACTTGGCCACCGTGCCGCCGCCGCCCATGTCGGTCTTGCCCAGCTCCGACATCTGCCAGTGGACACCGGCATCGTTGAGGAGCTTGCGGAGCTTGCCCACCACCTCGGCGCTGGCATCGGAGGCACCGGACTTGCCGCCGGCACCGGTGTACTTGCACAGGCCCACACCGTAGTTGATGGCGGCGGCGTTGCGCTTATCGTAGACCTCGGCGAAGTTGGGGTCGTAGGCCGCCGTCACATCGGCGCTGACACAGAAGGAGTTGGCGAAGCAGTCGTAGAGAGACACACCCTGAGAGGCGCACAGTTCGGCCATGAACTTGTCAAAGGCCTGAGACAGCATACCGGAAACGCCCTCGGAGCCGATCTCCTCCTTGTCGGCGAAGATGCACACCGCAGTGCGCTCGGGGGTATCCAGCGCAAACAGGGCTGCCAGCTCGGCGTAGGCGCAGACGCGGTCATCGTGGCCGTAGGCGGAGATGAAGCTGCGGTCAAAGCCCACATCGCGGGCGGTATAGGCCGGGACGGCCTCCAGCTCGGCGGAGATGAAGTCCTCCTCCACCATGCCGTAAGTCTCGTGGAGATACTGCATCACACCCAGCTTGAAGCGATGCTTCTCCTCCTCGTCGGTGACGGGGATGCTGCCCACCAGAATGTTGAGGCTCTCGCTGGGGATGGCCTCACCCAGAGGCTTCTTGGACTGCTCGCGTCCCAGATGGGGCAGCAGATCATTGATGATGAACTGGGGATCGGTGGGTTTGTCACCGATGTGCAGGTCGATGACGCTGCCGTCGGAGCGCGTCACCACGCCGTGCAGCTCCAGAGGGACGGTGACCCAGTGGTACTTGCGGATGCCGCCGTAGTGATGGGTCTTGAGATAGGCCATCTCTGCCTCCTCGTAGAGGGGACGGGGCTTAAGGTCGAGGCGAGGGGCGTCGGTATGCGCCGCAGCGATATTGGCGCCCTTGGCAAGACTCTCGGTGCCGATCACGGCCAGCATGATCCCCTTGCCGCGGTTGTTGCACCAAACCTTATCGCCGGCCTTCAGCGGCATACCGGGGACATATTCCACAAAGCCCTGCTTGGCGGCCAGCTCGATGCAGTAGTCCACGCACAGGCGCTCGGTCTTGCCGCGGTCAAGGAACAGCTTGTAATCTTCGCAATATGCATGCATCTCAGCGCGCTCGGCATCACTGAGACGGTCATAGCCGTGCTTGGGGGAATAGAGCAGCTGCTCGGACAGTTTCTTCTCACTCATAGATCGTTCCTCCTTTTAACTTGCTCAGGACAGGGCCCGCGCTTCCAGATTGCTCCGCAAGCTGACAGCGCCCTGACAGTTGTTGATGATAAGGGCATCGGTGACACCGTAATCGGCCACAATAGAGGCCACAGAGGGGACGCTCTCACGGATGTCCACCACCACGATGCGCTCAAAGTAGTCGATCATATAGGGGATAAAGGCGTTACCGTAGGACTCCTTGAATACCAGCAGCGTCTTGCCGTTCTTCAGGTCGGTGGTGATCACCGTCAGGGGCTGGTCGCCGCACATGAAGGCAAGGGCATAGTCGCCATAGTTGCCGTTGATCGCCACACCGCTATATTTTACACCGTCGCGGTAGTAGGCCATGGAATAGCCCTGATGGGGATAGTGTGCCACCGTATAGTCGGGATTGGCTTTCAATGCCTCGGGCCGCCCGCCGTACATATGGAGCGAACCGATGATATCCGTCTGGATGGTGGTCTCATAGCTCTCCAGAGGATAGGGCGTAATGCCATTGGCCTCGCAGAAGGCCACAGAGGCATAGTACGCGCCGAGACTGGTCCAGTGGTGATCCGTGCGATAGAACATATACTCGCCGTCGTGCTCGGTCATCACACCCATACAGTCGGCTGTGGTAACGCCCTCCATCATGTCGTAGGTGCTCTGAATAAAGCTCTTGGTGGCCTCGTAGGGGTCATCGTACCCTGCGGGAGATTCAAACGCTGCACACTTGGGAACAAGGAGGCAGGTGGTGTTGATACCGGGGTACTTGGCAGCGAACTTGCTCACCGTTTCAGCATAGGCGATGGAGCCCGTAGGATCAGGGGAGAAATACTCGATACCGTAGTCTCCGCAGACGAGAACGGCGTTGGCGTAGTAGGCATCCAGCGTGTTGTGATAGTGCTCACCCTTCACCGTCTCGGCCACGATGCCCGTCAGGTCATCGGAGGTATAGCTTCCCTTTCCTGCGGGGATATAGTTCTCCCCGGCAGGCACCACCTGCTGGGAGCAGACACTGCACACACCGTTGGAGCCAATCTGGTGGCTGAGAGCAGGTGCGATTTCCGTCTGGCACACGCTGCACACCTCCGGAGAGGTGCAGGTAGCGCCGCCTGCGGAGGTATGTGCCAGCTGCGGCGTCAGAACCTCGCCGCAGCGCGTACATGTCTGGGGTGCGCTGCAGGTGGCCTCGGCTCCGGCCTCGTGCCCCAGCGCCTCGGTCATGATCTTGCCACACTCCATACACACCTCATCATAAAGGCAGCCCACAGGCGTGGCGGATTCATGTTTATGACAGGCGGTCAGGCTCAGCACCAGCACCGCCGCGAACAGTATTGCTGCATACTTTTTCATACGCGTGTTTCCTTTCCTGAGGGATTGCCTTGATTATACGAAACATTTGTGTCTTTTTCAAGTCTATCCCTGTCTTCTCCCCGTCAGGACGCGGGAAAATTTATGTGGCGCAAGTGGGAAATGTGTGCTATACTGTAAGTTAATATATCTTACCACGGAGGATTCCTTTTTATGGATCGACACTTTCCTCGCCTGATCGTACACGAAAAGCGATTCCGGCAGAATGTCGAGGCCGCCATAGCCCGCTGCCGCGAATTGGACATTGATGTCTGCGGCGTGGTAAAGGGCTGTCATGCCCTGCCGCCTCTGGCCCGCATGATACGCGACTGCGGCGCCGTTTCTCTCGGCACCAGCCGCCTGGAGCAGATCAAACGCTGCCGCGATGCCGGTATCGAAGGCCCCTACTGGCTCATTCGCATCCCCGCCATGACGGAGCTTCCCGATGTGGTCACCCTGTGCGACGCTTCTCTCCAGAGCAGCCTTTCCACCATCAGGGCACTGGAAGAAGAATGTGCCCGCCGAAACAAAACCCACGGCGTGATCGTCATGGCTGATCTGGGCGATCTGCGGGAGGGGTTCTGGGACAAGGATGAGATGGTGAACGCCTGCGTTTCCGTTGAGCGGGATATGCCTCATCTGCATCTTCTGGGCATCGGTGTCAATCTGAGCTGCTACGGTTCGGTGCGCCCCACCGCAGAGAAGATGCACGATCTGATCGCGCTGGCTCGGCGAATCGAAGCCGTCATCGGCCGCCCCCTGGAAGTCGTTTCCGGCGGTGCCACCTCCAGCTATACACTGGTGCATGACCGCACGATGCCGAAGGGCATCAACAACCTGCGGATCGGCGAGCTGTTTATGGTGGGTCTGTCCACCGTCTGGGGCATCACGGATGTGGACTATCTCCGCACCGACGCCTTTACCCTGCAGGCAGAGGTCATCGAGGTGGATAATAAGCCCAGTCACCCGCAGGGGGAGCTGTGCATCGACGCCTTTGGCCGCAAGCGAACCTACGAAGATCGCGGCATTCGCCGCCGTGCGCTGCTGGCCTTTGGCCTCCTTGACACAGGCGAGGTGGAGACGCTGATCCCCCGCGAAGAGGGCATCACCGTAGTGGCAGCCAGCTCCGACCACTGCATTCTGGACATCACCGACTGCCCCCGTGATCTCAAGGTCGGCGACATCGTGGAGTTCTCCCTGCGCTACAGCCATCTGCTGTATTTGACAGGTCGGGAAGATGTGACGATTATCTATGACAGCGAATAATTAAAAAAATATATAGAGGAGGATCTTTACAATGCAAGGATTCGGTATTCTGCTGCTGAACGCAGTGCTGACGCTGTTCGGTTTCTTTGCCGCAGCCCCCATCGTACTCAGCGCCATTTCCACCTTCGGAGTGCAGAAGCGGTTTGCACAGGCTATGATCGACGAGCACATCATCAGCGCCGAGGATGTCAAGCGCATCCTGCCTAAGAAACAGGCAGCCGGCACTGTCATCGCCATCATCGTAGTGGCCGCTCTGGCAATCGCCGCATGGCGCGCCGCACCCTACGGCCCCATCTGCGCCACCGTTGGCACGGTGCTGGGACTGGTAAAATACCGCAAGGTGCTGCAGTTCAACTCTCTGACGGTGCAGCGCTTCAAGAACACCTTTAAGGACAGCTTTGATGCCGACAAGCTCAACCGCTATGTGGATAAGATGTTCTGATTAAAAAGAGCAAAAAAAGAAAGCCCGTACGGGCTTTCTTTTTTTGCTTGTTGAGAAGATCACTTACTTGGCAGCAGCCATCTCAGCGAACTTGTCGGCGTTCTTCTTGGCCACGATGGCGCGGATCACGAACAGGACAGCGATCATCAGCACGATCTCAATGATCAGGCAGACAACAGCGCTGCGGATGAAGGGAGCCAGAATGAAGCCCACGAAGGACACGCACACCACAGTAACAGCATAGGGGATCTGGGTGGACACATGGTTCAGGTGGTAGCAGTGAGCACCGGCAGAAGCCATG
>JAFYVA010000096.1 GCA_017549325.1 Oscillospiraceae bacterium | reverse complement strand
CTGGCAGGCCAAGCAAAAAGCGCCCCATCTGATTACCTTGCCGCCCCACCATAAGCTCTACGCACAGTACAGCCGCCGCGTCAACGAGATCTACGGGCACTACACCGATTTGGTGGAGCCCTTCGGCATCGACGAGAGCTGGCTGGACATCACCGGCAGTATGCACCTTTTCGGCGGCGATCCGCGGGGCGTGGCCGACATGATCCGCGAGCGCATCAAGGCGGAATTGGGGCTTACCATCTCCGTGGGCGTCAGCTTCAATAAGGTCTTTGCCAAGCTGGGCAGCGACTATAAAAAGCCCGACGCCACCACCGTCATCAGCCGTGAGAACTGGCGGGACATCATCCGCCCCCTCCCCGTCAGCGATATGCTGGGCGTGGGCAAGGCGGCAAAGAAGCTGCTGCACCAATACGGCATCGACACGCTGGGACAACTGGCAGATTGCGAGCGCGAGATGCTGGAGACGCTGATGGGCAAGCTGGGCGGGCAGCTTCACGACTACGCCAACGGCCTCGACAACAGCCCCGTGCGGCCCCAGCACATTCACGAGCAGGTGAAGTCCGTGGGCAACGGCACCACCTTCCCCAAAAACCTCACCCACCGCGACGAGGTGCGGCGTGGCCTGATCCTTCTGGCCGACAGCGTGGCCTCGCGGCTGCGGCATCAGGGTCTGTATTGCGGCGGCGTGTCGGTGAGCGTTCGCTATGCCGATTTCAATCAGTTCTCTCGGCAGATGCGGCTCCCCTCCCCCACCCATTTGATGAAGGATATCGCCGAGGCGGCGTGGCAGCTCACCGAGCAGTCGTGGCGCGCGCCGGAACCCATCCGTGCCCTGACGGTGACGGCCCTGTACATCACCGACAGCGCCGAGAGCTATGAGCAGGTGGACCTTCTGGGCGGCGCGGCGGCACAGCGCAACGAAAAGCAGGAAAAACTGGAGGGCGCACTGGACGCCATCCGCCATAAGTACGGCAAGAGTGCCATCGCCTTTGGCAGCGGCGGCGTACTGGACGAGGAATAAAAAGACCGCGTATCGTGAGATACACGGTCTTTTTTCATCTTACAATCCACCTTCGCCGGTTACTTCCGCTTCGGACGTCTCTACCTCAGGCGCTTCCACAACGGGAGGTGCCTCGGGGCCATCGAGGGCAAGGCGGAGATAGTCGTATTGGATGATGGCGCGGGCATAGGCGTATTTGGCATCGACGATGGCATTCACCGCCGCCACATAGCCATCACTTACCGCTACGCCGGGGTTCGGGGTGAAGGTATTGCTCACCGCCTCATAGGAACCCGCCGTCGTGATCCAGCTGTCGCCCACGGGGGTAGGCAGCACGACGAGAGGCATGGACGTGGTGGGATAGTTGGGGCTGTAGTTGGTGGCAAACACATCGCGGCCGGAGAAGAAGCGGGAGTCATACTCCAGGCCGAACAGGTTGCTGAGGGTGGGCACGATGTCGATGGTGCTGCAGGGGGTATCCACCACCACCGGCACCTCCATATCGCCGCTCCAGAGCAGCCATGTGTTGCGATAGCGGCTGATGTTGTTCTCGGTATCCACCGTGCCGCTGAGTTCGTGGTAGTAGTCCACTTCCTCTGTCACCAGCGCGTAGGGATAGTGGTCAGCGGCGAGGCAGATGACGGTATCTTCGGCAATCCCCGCCTCCTCCAGCCGCTCCACCAGATAGCGCAGAGCGTATTCCACCTCCAGATTGGCGGCGATGTAGCCCTGAATGGGCTGGGTGGCATCGGGGTAGGCCGCCACGGCCTCTTCGCGGTGCTTGGCAGACATGGCGTTGCCCCAGCCCCAGTTGGCGTGGCCGCTGACGGTCATATAGTAGGTGTGGAACGGCGTGCCGTTCTCCACATAGTCGTTGATATACGCATCGGCCGTCAGGCGGAACATCTCCTCGTCGGAGTAGGGCCAGTTGCTGCCGCCGGTCATCTCCAGCCCGTTGCCCACACCGTAGTAGTCATAGCCCAGATTGGGGTGGGTCAGATGGCGATTATAGTAGGTGTAGGAGTTGTTGTGATAGGCCAGGGTGGTATAGCCCAAGGCGCGGAACTGGTTGCCCAGCGCGAAGGGCATATAGTCACGGTGGGAGACATAGAAGCTGAGGTTATTATTGATCCATGTGGGGATGATGCCCGTCATAACGGCAAACTCGCCGCCGGTAGTGGACTGGCCCCAGCCGGGCTGATAGAAGTTGTTGAACACGAAGCCCTCATGGGTCAGGCGATACAGCGTGGGGGTCAATTCCTCGCTGATGACATAGGGCGAGAATGCCTCGGCAGTAATGAGGATCAAATTCTTACCCTCAAACAGGCCCGTATACTCGTTCTGCTGGGTCGCCGTCTTGGCACTGAAATAGCGGTTCAGCGCGTTGATGTTGCTGTCCCCGGACAGGGCGTTGAAATCAATATCCAGCTTGTTGTAATCATACCGATCCAGAGAGGGGTGATCCACCGCATTGATGTCCACATTCTCCACGATATCGTCCAGCGGCGCTTCGGGGATGCCGAAGATGGCGTACTGCACCTCGAGGCGCACCGTTGCATTCAGGCCGCAGATGCCCACGGCGTGATCGGGGGTATAGTTGTAGGTGTAGCTGTCCTTCTCTGCACCCTTGAGGCACAGCAGCGAGCCCAGCGCCTGGGACAGCACCAGCAGTACCAGCAGCGCGATCCCGGCCCGCTTGCTCAGACTTTCGTAAGGCAGCAGGTGGCGGCGGAAAATGATGAGGCACAGCAGCGGCAGCAGCGAGAGCAGGATAAAGGGGATGCGGGCCAGCACCACCTCCACGGCGGTGGCGGCAAAATCGGTCATCACCTGACCGGCCATATTGGCCATGTAGCTCAGGCCGAAATAGGCCTTGAAATAGCTCTTGCAGCAGTATTCCACGCATACCAGCACCGTCCAGATGCTGCACAGGGTATAGCACAGCACCGCGCGGAACTTATGGCCGCGGGGCAGATGCACCAGCAGCGTCACCAAGGCACCGGCCGCCAGCGTGAACAGCACGGTGTAGAGAAGGCCGATACGGAAAAACGGTATGGTCTTGTCAAAGATGCGCAGCAGCAGTTCAAAGTAGAGCAGCACTGCCGTGGGGAAGCACAGCGACCCCCCTTTTTTAGGCGGGCGGGGCGCTTCCAGATGTTTGGGGGATTCCTGATTCATGGTGACTCCTTACCGTGGTGAGTATCATTGGTCAACGGAGCCCAAAAGCCCAGTTTAACTGTGTTATTTTATCACAATATTATCGTAATTTCAACGCATCCATAAAATTTTACAAATTCTCCTCCAGCGCCTCGGCCAGCTTCTCCAACGCCTTTTTCTCAAGACGGGAGACATAGCGTCTGGCCTATTGTAAACGATTTGCCCTAAGAAATTGCTTCCAACTCCCGGAAGCGGAATTTGATGATGATTTGTTTGTCCTCAGTCAGTTCTACTCGCTCGATGAGACTGACCAAAAGTTCTCTGCTTGT
>JAFYVA010000095.1 GCA_017549325.1 Oscillospiraceae bacterium | reverse complement strand
TTCAACCAGATTCTGGCAGCAGACTATTTTGAGCTGCCCTTGTTGTTCCGGTCATAGACAACCCCGGGCAGACCGTGGCTGGGCGCCTCCGAAAGGCGGACCGAGCGGGGAATAACCGTCTGATAGACCTTGTCCGGCATGTAGCGGCGAAGCTCGCTTTCCACCTGGAGCGTCAGATTCGCCCGCCCGTCGTACATCGTGAGAAGAATGCCCTCGATCCGCAGGCGTTTGTTCAGCCGCGAGGAACAAAGGCGGATGCTGGCGATCAGATCGCCGATAACGGCGGCTTCGTTGCGGGCGCAGATCAGCACGGCGTAGCGGTTGGCCCGGGGCGCAGCGTGGGGCTTGGCCTTCTTCAGCCAGGGGACGGGGATATAGAGAAACTGATAGGCGTAACAGGCCATAAACAGCACGCTGAGGGCAAAATTGATGTGACGCAGAGTTTCCATAGGGCGGGTCCTTTCTCCCGATGGGCGGGGATTTGTGTGCCAAGTGTACTAACTGTGTTAGTACACACAAGTTAACATATAACGGGCGGCGGCGTCAAGTGTTTTTTGCCGTACCCTTGTGGGAACAGTATAAAAAAATCCGGCTTAAGAAAAAAGAGGGGGAAAGTTTAAGGTTTGTTTAAGATGTAGAGCGGGGATGTGTCCGTCTTTCGGGACACTTCTTTTGGTAAGATGGGTACAACAAGAGAAGCAAAGCCGTTTGGAACGGAAAGGAGCGCCACATGAACAAGTTTTTCGATTATCTGGAAACGGATCTGCCCGACTGCATCATCCGGGAGCTGTTGAGCTACATCCGCCGCTTTGCCGCCGCGCTGGCCGGTGACATCCCCGTGGAGGGGAAGATGGGCAAGTACGCCTTCTGCGCCAGCGCCCAGGAGGGCGGCCGTGTGCGCGTCCACTGGGTACAGGTGGGCCGGGAGCGCATCGCCGTGGATGCGGTGGTGTGACGACAGCTTGACATTTGGGCGGTTGGTGCATACAATAATAGGGAAAGATATGGCAGATGCCGTATTTGCACCACGCAAAGTTTTTGATCGACATGATGCAGGCATCCGGGAACGAGGATGCCTGCGCTTATTTTTGAGGGAAAGGACGATCCATGAGCAAAGCATACACCGCCGACCGCGGCGAAAAAGGGAGAAAAAAGGGGCGCAAGGGGCTTTTTCGGCTGCTGTTCAGCCGCACGGGCCTGGTGGCGGTGATCCTGCTGGCCAATATCGCCCTGCTGGCGGTGCTGGTCCTGCGGTTCCGGGAGTATCTGCTGCAGTATGTGGGCGCTGCCACGGCGCTGAGCCTTATTTTGATGCTGGTGCTCATCAGCAGCCGGGCCAACGCGTCGGTGAAGGTGACATGGCTGGTGGTGTTCACAGTGCTGCCGGTGTTCGGACTGGTGCTCTACGCCTATACCCGCAGTGAGCTGGGCCACCGCGCCCTGCGAGCGCGCATCCACGAGCTGCTGGCAAAAACCCGGGGCAAGCTGCCGCGGACCGACGCGGCGGAGCGCCTGCAACTGGCTGACGGCGGCGCGGCGGGACTGGGACGGTATCTGGGTCGCTGCGGCTTTCCCACCTATGACGGCTGCGCCGTGACCTACTTCGCCAGCGGTGAGGAGAAGTTCGCCGCCATGCTGGAGGAATTGGAAAAGGCACGGGAGTTCATCTTCCTGGAGTATTTCATCGTGGAAGAGGGCGAGATGTGGAACGCGGTGCTGGAGGTGCTGGAGCGCAAGGCCAGAGAGGGTGTGGATGTGCGGGTACTGTACGACGGCACCTGCGAGGTGGCTCTGGTGCCCCGGGGCTACGCCCGGATGCTGGAAAAGCGGGGGCTGAAGGCTAAGGCCTTCGCGCCGCTGATGCCCTTCCTCTCCACCCACTATAACTACCGCGACCACCGCAAGATCCTGGTGGTAGACGGTCAGGTGGCCTTCACCGGCGGCATCAATCTGGCGGACGAGTACATCAACGCCGTGGACCGCTTCGGCCACTGGAAGGACAGCGCCATCCTGGTGCGCGGCGCGGCGGCGCGCAGCTTTACCCTGATGTTTTTGCAGATGTGGAGCATTGAGGGCAAGGAGGCGGAGTTCGACCGCTTCCTCTGCGCGCCGGTGGAGGAGCCGCAGGACGCCCGGGGCTATGTGATCCCCTACGGCGACTGTCCGCTGGATGAGGACTTCGTGGGCGAGCGGGTGTATATGGACCTCCTCAACCGGGCGCAGAAGTATGTGCACATCTGCACGCCCTATCTCATTTTAGACGGCGAGCTGGAGGCGGCGCTGAAATTTGCCGCCGAGCGGGGCGTGGATGTGACGCTGATCCTGCCCGGCACGCCGGATAAGAAGATCCCCTACGCATTGGCCAAGACCCACTATCCGTCGCTGCTGGACTCGGGGGTGAAGATCTACGAGTATGTGCCCGGCTTCGTCCACGCCAAGAGCTTCGTGTGTGACGATATCGAGGCGGTAGTGGGCACCATCAATCTGGACTACCGGAGCCTGTACCACCACTTTGAGTGCGCGGCGTACCTGTACGATGTGGGCTGCATCGGTGATATCGAGGCGGATTTCCAGGCCACGGTGAAGAAGTGCCGCCGCGTCACGCGCCAGACGCTGAAAAAGGAGAAGTGGACGCGGCGGCTGGCAGGCTTCGTGCTGAAGGCGCTGGCGCCGCTATTGTGAGTTACTTTTTAAGCCGCAGCTTAAAAAAAGTTTGCGCGGCGCTGCATGCACTCGCTGCGCTCGCACACTGGCGGGGCGAGCAGTGTTTTCCGGCGCGCACGTGTCGCTTCGGAAAACGAATTTGATCTGATTTACTGCCGGCGCAGCAAAGGCTGTGAACAGTGACAACAAAGCTGCAGGGGAGGGCCGATAGGCCCTCCCCTTTTTTCCTGACGAAAGTGACAAAAAAGCGGAGAATTATTTGTAAAAAGCTCCGAAAATGAAAAAAGCTGGAATTTGTTCGTAAAAATGTAACCATTTTTTGACTAACTTCTGTATAATATAAGTAAAATTGCATATGAGCGATTTGGCAGTTACAAACCACGAGATGACAGAAAGGAGACCTCTATGAAAAAAAGACTGTATCGCGCAGCCGGGTTCATTCTGGCCTTCGTCATGATTTTGACGACAGTCGTCCCGGCACTTGCAAACGAAAGCGGAGCATCCACAGGTAAAGTAAGAAGAGAGACATTGGAGTTGGAGCATGGAACGATGTATTTTGAAGAAACATCGGACTATGCGATCTTGTATACGGTGTATGACGAAGGAAATATTTCATATGCTATCCGATACAACGAGACTCCCAGTTTAATTCATTCTGGGCTGGTTTCCGCAGAACAGAGAAGAGGGATGAGTGCCGGCACTGCAGCATTATCGTCTGCAGATACGTTTGCATTGGTGGGTGAACTACTTCAATTAAAGCCGATGGAAGTGGTTGACTTTAGCAAAAGAGAGGCGAGCGGTGCATCAACGCGTGATCTACCTGCAGCAACGACCCCGGCAGAAGCGTTGGCATATGCACGCGATAATATTTCTGGATATAGCGTTCCGATGAACTATGCCTTAATTGGGACATATTATGGAACAAAGACCGTACAGATCTATCAAACGGTAGGGGCATATGTGTCCAACCTTGGCTTGCTGCACTATTACATAGATGACATCATAGATGCGGTTTTGCTGGCCTATATTACATCTGGAGTTTCGCTGGCGGGGCTTATTTCTGTAATCCCAACTGTGTTTAAGGTTGGAAAGGGATATTTGGCAATAAAGAATGGCTCGGTGTATTTGTTCAAGATCGAGAACCCTCGCACAAGAATGGCGTGCATTGATGGAGTTAGATATTATTGGGCCGGCTGGGATAGAAATTTCCACCTGTATTTTGGAACAGATGGAAGCAATTGGGAGATAA
>JAFYVA010000094.1 GCA_017549325.1 Oscillospiraceae bacterium | reverse complement strand
CACGGCAAGTCCACGCTGGCTGACCGCCTGCTGGAGAAGTGCAACGCCGTGTCCGAGCGCGAGATGTCCAACCAGCTGCTGGACAACATGGAGCTGGAAAAGGAGCGCGGCATCACCATCAAGTCCCGCGCCGTACAGATTTTCTACAACGCACAGGATGGCCAGACCTATACCCTGAACCTCATCGACACCCCCGGCCACGTGGACTTCAACTACGAGGTGAGCCGCTCTCTGGCCGCCTGCGAGGGTGCGCTGCTGGTGGTGGACTCCACGCAGGGCGTGGAGGCACAGACGCTGGCCAACACCTATCTGGCCATGGAGCATGAGCTGGAGATCCTGCCGGTATTCAATAAGATCGACCTGCCCGCCTCCGATGTGATGAAGGCCAAGCAGGAGGTGGAGGACATCATCGGCCTGCCCGCTCTCGATGCCCCTGAGATCTCTGCCAAGCTGGGCATCAACATTGAGTCCGTCCTCGAGGGCGTGGTGAAGGATCTGCCCGCACCTACCGGCGATCCCAACGCACCGCTCCGCGCGCTGGTGTTCGACAGCCAGTACGATCCCTATGTGGGCGTGGTGGTACTCTTCCGCATCATGGAGGGTTCTATCCGCAAGGGTCAGACGATCCGTCTCATGGCCAGCGGTGCCGAGTACACGGTGCTGGAGTGCGGCTACCTCAAGCCCTTGGGCAACGAGCCTGCCGACTGCCTCCGCGCCGGCGAGGTGGGATACTTCACCGCCTCCATCAAGAATGTGAAGGACACGCAGGTGGGCGATACCATCACCGATGCGGCCAACCCCGCCACCGAGCCGCTGCCCGGCTACCGTCCCGCGCAGGCCATGGTCTACTGCGGCATCTACACCGAGGACGGCAGCAAGTACCCCGATCTGCGCGATGCATTGGAAAAGCTGCAGCTGAACGATGCCTCCCTCACCTTTGAGCCGGAGTCCTCTGTGGCGCTGGGCTTCGGTTTCCGCTGCGGCTTCCTGGGTATGCTCCACATGGAGATCATTCAGGAGCGCCTTGAGCGAGAGTTCAATCTCGACCTCGTCACCACGCTGCCCTCCGTTATCTATCATGTCTATAAGAGCGATGGTTCGATGGTGCGCGTGGATAATCCCCACAACTACCCCGACCCCGGTCATATCGAGCACGCCGAGGAGCCCTATGTGAAGGTCTCCATCATTGCGCCGCAGGACTTTGTGGGCAACATTATGCCCATGTGTCAGGAGCGCCGCGGCGAGTTTAAGGATATGCAGTATCTGGATACCCATCTGGTGGAGCTGCATTATCAGATGCCGCTTAACGAGATCATCTACGATTTCTTCGACACCCTCAAGGCCAACACCAAGGGATATGCCTCTCTGGACTATGAGCTCTCCGGCTACCGCGACAGCGATCTGGTAAAGGTGGATCTGCTCCTCAATGGCGATGGCGTGGATGCACTGAGCTTCATTGCCCATCGCGACAAGGCCTATGCCCGTGCCCGCCGCCTGTGCGAGAAGCTGAAGGATAACATCCCCCGTCAGCTTTTCGAGGTACCCATTCAGGCAGCCATCGGCGGCCGCATCATCGCCCGCGAGACAGTGAAGGCCATGCGTAAGGATGTGCTGGCCAAGTGCTACGGCGGTGATATTACCCGTAAGAAGAAGCTGCTGGAGAAGCAGAAGGAAGGTAAGAAAAAGATGCGCAACCTCGGTACCGTACAGGTGCCCACGGAAGCCTTCATGGCCGTCCTCAAGCTGGACAGCGATTAATATGCAACTTCGTATTCGTGATTTACGGGAAGACCGTGACTTAAAACAAAAGCAGGTAGCAGAGTATCTTATGTGCGACCAATCGCTGTATTCCAAGTATGAGCGGGGTGAGCGGTCTCTGCCGCTGGACTATGCCGATCAGCTGGCGGATTTCTATGGTGTCAGTGTAGATTATCTCCTCGGCAGAACGAATGTTGATAAACCCTATCCAAGGAAATAAAAGAATCCCCACCATGAGGTGGGGATTTTTATTTATCTCTGTTTTTTCTTCACAAAGAAGGGCAATACCAGCAAAAGGGCAATGCCTGCGGCCAGGAAGATGTTGGCGTTGGGGACGAAGGAAGTGGTGCCGTCGTTGTTGACGATCACCTGGGCGTTTTCCAAAACCTTCTTGCCGATGGCGGGGCCTACCACGCCGGGGATCAGAACCTGAGAGAAAATACGCACACCCTGCAAACGGCCTGCCTTGCCTATAGGCGTGTGGTCGCGGATCACCGCGCCAAACACCGCCATGCCTGCCAGATACCCGCTCATCATGAAAAGGGAGCCGATGAACACGGGGACGGTGGTGCGGGTCAGATACAGCACCACATAGCCCAGCAGCAGTGCGCCGATGGCGATGATACCGGAGAAGGTGAAGCCGCGCTTGTCATACACGCGTCCCCACAGCGCCGTCACAGCAGCAGCTACCATGATGGCGGGTGCCATAATGAGCACATAGTTGGACATCTGCAGCGATACCTCATAGTAGATGATGAGGTAGGGCATGAAGATCTGGATGGAGATGTTGAAGAGGATAAAAGCGGCCAAAGAGCGGTACAGAACGGGATTGGCCCGCACGGTGGCGGGACGGAAGCCGTAGAGGATATTGCTCCAGTAGGGTTCGGCCATCTTCTCCACGGGAGGCTCCTTGATGATGAAGAAGCCCGCCACGCCGATGAGCGTCACCAACACGCCGATGATGGTAAAAATGAGACTCCAGCTGGAGGCCTTTTCCAGATCAAAGAACATAAAGCCGCCAAAGACCACCAGAATACTCACCAGGGGCATCATGGCGTTGATACCCTCTGCTGCGCCGCGGTTTGTCTCGTCTGTGGAGTCGGTGAGCCATGCATTGAAGGCGGCATCGTTGGCGGTGGAGCCGAAGAAGGTCATGACGCAGTCGAGGATGATGGTGAGGCTGATACCCACCGTGGCGGCATTTACCGTCATGCCGAGCGTCTTGGAGATCACGTCTTCCCGCAGGAAAATAAAGCTGAAGATGGACAGACCCCACATGATATAGCCCAGACACATGAAGAGCTTGCGCTTGCCGATCTTGTCCGACAGGGTGCCCATCAAAATCGTGGTCAGCGTGGCGGTAATGGCGGAGGCCGTGACCATGTTGGAAATGTCGGCGGCGCTGGCGTGGAACATTTTGTAGATGAACACATTGAAGTACATGTTCTCTACCACCCATGCCACCTGTCCCATGAGGCTGAAGATGGTCAGTGCCAGCCAAAAGCGGCCGCCCAATTTCGTTTTCACTGTAATCACTCCCCTTTTTTGAGATATTATACCGCCACAAAGACACATTTGCAAGAAAATCCCCGATTCTATGGTAAAGATGAACATGGATCAAGGAAATTTGTTTGCAAAAATCGGTGGTTTCCCCACTTTACGGTGGACACTTGTTCTGCTATGATAGGCAAGTCGCGATTTTGACAGAAAGTTTATGAAATATTATATATTAGGAGAACACAAATGAAGAAGATTTTGAATGGGTATGTCAATTCCCCTCTGATCCTGCGTATTGCCATCGGTCTGGTGATCGGTGTGCTGCTGGGTCTGTTCGTGCCTCAGGCAAAGTTCGTGACCATCTTCGGCTCCATCTTTGTCGGTGCGCTGAAGGCCATCGCGCCCCTGCTGGTCTTTGTGCTGGTCATCGCATCCCTGTCCAGCGCCGGCAAGAACATCGGCGGCCGCTTTAAGACCGTCATCATCTACTATGTCCTCAGCACCTTCCTTGCCGCTGTGGTGGCCGTCATCGGCAGCTACATCTTCAAGGTGACCATCCCCCTGAGCGTCTCCGCTGAGAACGCCGCTCCCGCAGGTCTGGGCGAGGTGTTCACCGTGCTGCTGAACAACATCGTGGCCAACCCCATCGGTTCCATCATCAACGGCAACTATATCGGCATTCTGGCCTGGGCCGTGGTGCTGGGCCTTGCGCTCCGCACCGCCGGCGAGAAGACCAAGGAAGTGCTCAACGACCTCTCTGCCGCCGTGTCCAAGGCTGTGGCATGGGTCATTCAGCTGGCTCCCTTTGGCATCATGGGTCTGGTGTACTCCTCCGTTGGTGAGTACGGTCTGGAGATCTTCACCGACTACGGCAAGATCCTCCTGCTGCTGGTGGGCTGCATGCTGGTGGTGGCCTTCATCATCGATCCCATCATCGTGGCCATCTCCCTCAAGCGCAATCCCTTCCCCCTGGTGCTCCGCTGCTTCAAGGAGTCCGGCGTGACCGCATTCTTTACCCGCAGCTCCGCCGCCAACATCCCTGTGAACATGAAGCTGTGTGAGAAGCTGGGCCTCGACAAGGAGTACTACTCCGTGGCCATTCCTCTGGGTGCTACCATCAACATGGACGGTGCTGCTGTGACCATCACCGTGATGTCTCTGGCTGCCGCCTTCTCGCAGGGCATCAGCGTCAACTTTGTCATCGCCATCCTGCTGAGCTTCGTGGCCACGCTGGGTGCCTGCGGCGCCTCCGGTGTTGCCGGTGGCTCCCTGCTGCTGATCCCCATGGCCTGTTCCCTGCTGGGCGTGGGTCAGGACACCGCCATGCAGGTGGTGGCCGTTGGTTTCATCATCGGCGTGGTGCAGGATTCTCTGGAGACTGCCATCAACTCCGCCGGCGACGCCATCTTCTGCGCCACTGCTGAGTTCCGCGAGCGTCTCAAGCGCGGCGAAGAGATCAACTTCTAATATTTACACCGCAAACAGGAAATTCCCCCTCGGGCAATCGCCCGAGGGGATGTTTTTTGCGCGCAAAAAAAGCACCCTCCGGATGTGAACAGGTCCAGTAAAAACGGACAATAGACAAAAGGCCCCCTGATGTAGGAAAATATACCTACATCAGGGGGTGTTCTTATGTCTAAAAGGAAATACACGCATGTACAGAGTCTTTTGCCGGAAATTAAGGCAATGGTG
>JAFYVA010000093.1 GCA_017549325.1 Oscillospiraceae bacterium | reverse complement strand
GGCGTGTGCTTTGCCACTTCCGGCCCCGGCGCTACCAACCTGACTACCGGCATTGCCACAGCCTATCTGGACTCCTCCCCCGTGGTGTTCATCACCTGCAATGTGGGCGAGAATCTCCTGGGCCGCGACGCCTTTCAGGAGGTGGACTCCACCGGTATCGCCATGCCCATTACCAAGGCGGCCTTTCTGGTGCGTGACCCTCAGGATATCCCCGATGTGATGCGTCAGGCCTTCGCTGTGGCGGCCAGCGGCCGTCCCGGCCCGGTGCTGATCGACTTTTTGAAGAGCGCCACCGCGCCCGACCAGATGGTGGACTATGAGTTCATCCCCTGGCAGAAGAACCGCTCCTGCGACAGCATGAAGTCGCTGAGCCAGTGCCAGCAGCTGCGCAGCAGCAAGGTCAACGAGCAGGATGTGGAGACGCTCCGTGAGATGATCGCCGAGTCCAAGCGCCCGCTGCTGATCTGCGGCGGCGGTGTGGTGCGCGGCCGCGCCCACCAGCAGTTCCGTGAGTTCGCCGAGAAGATGGATGCCCCTGTGGCCATCACCGTCATGGGCGGCGGCGGCTTCCCCGGCGGCCATCCCCTCACCTCCGGCATGATCGGTATGCACGGCTCCCGTGCCTCCAATACCGCCTGCAACGAGTGCGACCTGCTCATCGCCGTGGGCTGCCGCTTCTCCGACCGCGTGGCCCTCAATCCCGCCACCTTCGCCCAGCAGGCCAAGATCGTCCACATCGACATCGACCGCGCCGAGATCGACAAGAATGTGCTGACCGATCACCATGTCATCGGCTCTGCCCGCCGCGTGCTGGAGATGCTGAATAAGGATCTGCCCCAGTATGAGCACAAGGAGTGGAAAGAGCACATCCTGCCCCTGCGCAAGGCCCATGTGGCCGGCGAGGACGAGGCACTGACCCCCCAGCAGATCATGGAGACCGTCCGCCGCATGGCACCCAAGGACGCCATGGTGGCCACCGATGTGGGTCAGCACCAGATGTGGGCCATCCAGTACCTGCACTTTGACTATCCCGGCCAGCTGCTGACCTCCGGCGGCTTCGGCACCATGGGCTTCGGCCTTGGCGCCGCCATCGGTGCCCAGATGGGTAACCCCGACAAGCGTGTCATCCATGTCACCGGCGACGGCTGCTTCCGCATGAACTGCCATGAGCTGTGCACCGTGCAGCACTACAATCTGCCCGTCATCTCCATCGTGTTCAATAACGGCACTTTGGGCATGGTGCGTCAGTGGCAGAACCTGATTTACGAAAAGCGCTTCTCCGCCACCACTCTGGACCGCGGTCCCGACTTCGTCAAGCTGGCCGAGGCCTACGGGCTCAAGGGCTATCGGGCTACCACCGTGGGCGAGATGGAGAAGGCCATGGCCGAGGCTTTGGCCTGCGGCTGCGGCGCCGTCATCGACTGCCGCCTCGATATGGACGAGATGGTGAGCCCCATGGTGGCCGCCGGCTCGGACATCACCAATTTCCTGTTAGACTAAAAGGGGGGACAGCTTTGAAACGCGTATTTGACACAGAAGTGAAGCTCTATACCCTGTGCATTCTGGTGGAGGATACCCCCGGTATGCTCTCTCAGGTGGCCCGCCTGTTCTCCAGAAAGGGCTACAACATCGAATCCATCGTCACCGGCGCGGCCGACCGGCCCGGTTTGACCCGCATCTCCATCGAGATCCGCGGCGACGAGCTGATGATCGACCAGATCGCCGCACAGTGCCGCAAGCTGCTGCCGGTCAAGGCGGTGAAGATCCTCGACGAGGAGACCTGCATCCGCCGCGAGATCGCCATGATCAAGGTTCGTGCCGGCGACAAGACCACCCGCGACGAGATCATCCAGCTGACCAACATCTTCCACGGCAAGATCGTGGATGTCAGCCGCGAGGCGCTGACCCTCTGGGTATTCGGCAACAAGAGCAAGATCTCCGCTCTGGAGGATATGCTGAGAGACTTCGGCATTCTGGAGATCGCCAAAACAGGAACTCTCGCCATCGAGCGTGGCAGCAATACGATTTACGACAACAACAAACTTCGGGAGGAATACGACTATGGCAAACATGTTTTATGAGAAAGACTGTGATCTGGGCAAGCTGGACGGCAAGAAGATCGCCATTATCGGCTACGGCTCTCAGGGCCACGCCCACGCACTGAACCTGAAGGAATCCGGCTGCGATGTGTGCGTCGGTCTCCGCGCAGGCAGCAAGAACTGGGCCAACGCTGAGGGCGCAGGAGTGAAGGTCAAGACGGTGGCCGATGCCGCCAAGTGGGCCGACATCATCATGATTCTGGTCAACGACGAGGTGCAGGCCGACCTCTACAAGCGCGACATCGCCCCCAATCTGGAAGCCGGCAACGCACTGATGTTCGCCCACGGCTTCAACATCCACTTCAAGCAGATCGTGCCTCCTTCTGACATCGATGTGCTGATGATCGCCCCCAAGGGCCCCGGCCACACCGTCCGCTCCACCTATGTGGCCGGTAAGGGTGTGCCCTGCCTGCTGGCTGTGCAGCAGGATGCCACCGGTAAGGCCCACGACATCGGCCTTGCCTACGCTGCCGGTATCGGCGGCGCACGCGGCGGCGTCATGGAGACCACCTTCCAGGACGAGACCGAGACCGACCTCTTCGGCGAGCAGGCCGTCCTCTGCGGCGGCGTGGTGGAGCTGATGAAGCTGGGCTTCGAGACGCTGGTGGAGGCCGGTTACGCCCCCGAGAACGCCTACTTCGAGTGCATCCACGAGATGAAGCTCATCATCGACCTGATCAACAAGGGCGGCGT
>JAFYVA010000092.1 GCA_017549325.1 Oscillospiraceae bacterium | reverse complement strand
TTCCCTTCATCAACTTCTTCGACGGTTTCCGCACCTCTCATGAGATCCAGAAGATCGCTGTCTGGGACTTCGAGGACCTCAAGGATATGTGCGATATGGACGCTGTGGCCGCTTTCCGCGCCCACGCTCTGAACCCCGAGCATCCTCATATGCGCGGTTCTCACGAGAACGGCGACATCTTCTTCCAGCACCGCGAGGCCTGCAACAGCTATTACGATGCTCTGCCCGCCGTGGTGGAGAAGTGCATGGCTAAGGTCAACGCCAAGCTGGGCACCAACTATCAGCTGTTCAACTACTACGGCGCTGCCGATGCCGACCGCGTCATCGTGGCCATGGGCTCCATCTGCGACGTGGCCGAGGAAGTCATCGACTACCTGAACGCCCACGGCGAGAAGGTCGGTCTGGTGAAGGTCCGCCTGTACCGTCCCTTCGCTCCCGAGAAGCTGCTGGAGGCCATCCCCGCCACCGCCAAGAAGATCGCTGTTCTGGATCGCACCAAGGAGCCCGGCTCCCAGGGCGAGCCTCTGTATCAGGACGTGGTCACCGCTCTGGCCAACGCCGGCAAGACCGATGTTGCCGTTATCGGCGGCCGTTACGGTCTGGGCAGCAAGGATACGCCTCCCGCCTCTGTCTTCGCCGTCTATGACGAGCTGAAGAAGGCCGAGATGAAGCGTCAGTTCACCATCGGTATCGTGGACGATGTCACCAACCTGTCCCTGCCCGAGGATGCCAACTGCCCCAACACCGCAGCTCCCGGCACCATCGAGTGCAAGTTCTGGGGTCTCGGCGGCGACGGTACCGTTGGCGCCAACAAGAACTCCATCAAGATCATCGGCGACCACACCGATAAGTTCATTCAGGCATACTTCCAGTATGACTCCAAGAAGACCGGCGGCGTGACCATCAGCCACCTGCGCTTCGGCGATTCCCCCATCCGTTCTCCCTACTATGTCAACAAGGCTGACTTCGTGGCCTGCCACAACCCCAGCTATGTGACCAAGGGCTTCAAGATGGTGCAGGATGTCAAGCCCGGCGGCGTGTATATGATCAACTGCCAGTGGGACTTCGATGAGCTGAACGCTCAGATGGACGCTGCTTCCAAGCAGTACATCGCCAAGAACAACATCCAGCTCTATACCATCAACGCCATCGATCTGGCTATCGAAATCGGTATGGGCAAGCGCAACAACACCATTCTCCAGTCCGCCTTCTTCACCCTGGCCAAGGTCATGCCTCAGGAAGAGGCCATCGGCTACATGAAGGAAGCCGCCAAGAAGTCCTACCTGAAGAAGGGCCAGGACATCGTGGATATGAACTACAAGGCCATCGATCTGGGCGCTTCCGCCTTCAAGAAGATCGAGGTTCCCGCCGAGTGGGCCAACGCCGTTGACACCAAGGTTGCCGCCGAGAAGACCGGCAAGGCCGATCTGGTGAAGATGGTCTCCAACATCCTCGATCCCGTGGGCAAGATGGACGGCGACAGCCTGCCCGTTTCCGTGTTCATGGATCACGCCGACGGTCAGTTCGAGCTGGGCGCCTCCGCTTACGAGAAGCGCGGCGTGGCCGTGTCCGTCCCCACCTGGGACGCCACCAAGTGCATCCAGTGCAACCAGTGCTCCTATGTCTGCCCCCACGCCACCATCCGTCCCTACGCTCTGACCGAAGCTGAGGCCGCCGCTGCTCCCGCCGAGGCTAAGATCGTGGATGTGAAGGCCGGCAAGGGCAAGGGCGTGTACAAGTTCACCATCGCCGTGTCTCCTCTGGACTGCATGGGCTGCGGTGTCTGCGTGGGCGCCTGCCCCGTGGATGCTCTGACCATGGTCTCCATGGCCGACGAGCTGCCCCAGCAGAAGGTCTTTGACTACTGCGTGGCAGAGGTTGCCGAGAAGAAGGATATGCAGGACAACACCGTCAAGGGCAGCCAGTTCCGCAAGCCCATGCTGGAGTTCTCCGGCTCCTGCGCCGGCTGCGCCGAGACCAGCTATGCCCGTCTCGTCACCCAGCTTTTCGGTGACCGTATGTACGTCTCCAACGCTACGGGTTGCTCCTCCATCTGGGGCGGTCCCGCTGCTACCTCTCCCTACTGCACCAACGCCGAGGGCCACGGTCCTGCATGGTGCAACAGCCTGTTCGAGGATAACGCCGAGCACGGTCTGGGTATGTATGTCGGTCAGGACAAGATCCGCGACGATCTGATCGCTCTGCTCTGCGAGTGGGTCAAGGATGACCGCGCTCCCAAGGCTGAGATCGAGGCCTTCATGGCCACCAAGGACAGCAGCACCGACAACGCCGAGCCCGCCAAGGCTCTGCTGGCCGCCGCCGAGAAGGCTGCTGCCAACGGCTGCTCCTTCGCCGCCGAGCTGCTGACCAAGAAGGAATTCCTGGCCAAGAAGTCCATGTGGATCTTCGGTGGTGACGGTTGGGCCTACGATATCGGTTACGGCGGTCTGGATCACGTGCTGGCCTCCAAGCAGGATGTGAACGTGTTCGTCTTCGACACCGAGGTCTACTCCAACACCGGCGGTCAGGCCTCCAAGGCTTCCAACATCGGCCAGGTGGCACAGTTCGCCGCTGCCGGTAAGGAAGTGAAGAAGAAGAGCCTGGCTGAGATCGCCATGCAGTACGGTTATGTCTACGTGGCACAGGTGGCCATGGGTGCCAACCCCGCTCAGACCATCAAGGCCATCACCGAGGCCGAGGCCTATCCCGGTCCCTCTCTGATCATCGGCTACAGCCCCTGCGAGATGCACTCCATCAAGGGCGGCATGATGAACTGCCAGAAGGAGATGAAGAAGGCTGTCGAGTGCGGTTACTGGAACCTGTTCCGTTACAACCCCACTGCCGAGCAGAAGTTCACTCTGGATTCCAAGGCTCCCGTTGGCGGCTATCAGGAGTTCCTGATGAACGAGGCTCGCTACAGCCGTCTGACCCGCGAGTTCCCCGAGCGCGCCGGCGAGCTGTTCGAGCGCAACGAGGCCGAGGCCAAGGAGCGTTACGACCATCTGCTGAAGCTGGTGGAGCTGTACAACAAGTAATCTCCCCAAAACGCAATAAAAATCGTCCCCCTCAACGGGGGACGATTTTTTGTTGATTTGTTTTCTCAAAACTCCGCTTTCAGGGCCGCGGGGGCGGTCATGTCGGCAGGCAGGGCGCAGAGCACCACGAAGTTGCCGTTGACATAGATCTCGGCACCGTTTTTCCAGCCCTCGGCGTTCTCTGCATAGAATGTGTCGTCGGCAGCATCATCAATGCGGGCCTGCAGAATGCCGCGAACGGCCTCTACATCATCACCCGATGCCACCTCCACCATCACGATCTCACAGGCAAAGCCGATCACCGGCGGGAAATACACCACCAACTGCTTTGTCTCCACCGCCGTAAGGCCGGGATAGACCCCCTCGATGTAGTCGGGGTTCTCCTCAGGGATCAGCATCGCACCCTGCGCGGTCAGTTCCTCTACCGCCGCCGCCGCAACGGCTTTGAGGTCTACCTCTTTCTGCGTTTCACTCTTCCCGCAGGCAGCAAGAGAGAGCACCGTCGCGGCACACAGCAGCAGGCACAGTAGTTTTTTCATCACATTCGCTCCTTTCTTCCCATAGAAGGACAGCACAAATTGTTCTGTCGGCCATTGTATCACAGCACACGCTTTCTTTCAATATCGGATGTGGTTTTGGTCATCTCTCAACACCGCAGAGCACAAAAGGCGACAAGTTTTGTATAAACCACGCAAGCTTCTGTCTTGCACACCATCAAAATCCGTGCTATACTATTTGTTTGTAAAACTACGCTATTTCTCGAAAAGAGGCGATTTATTTTGAAAATCAGAGAGCTTTTTGCCGCCCACAACATGACCGAGGGCGCGCCGTGGAAGCGCTTGCTGGAGTTCTCCGTTCCGATGCTTATCGGAAACTTTGCCCAGCAGATGTACAACACGGTGGACTCCATCGTGGTGGGCAAATACATCGGTGACCTGGCTCTGTCCGCCGTGGGCAGCGCTGCTCCTATCCTCAACCTGCTGCTGGCTCTGTTCGTCGGCGTTGCCACCGGTGCCGGCATTGTGGTAAGCCAGTATTTCGGTGCCGGTGCCCGCGAAAAACTCTCCCGCGCCGTGGGAAACTGTATCACGCTGGGCTTTATTGCTACCATCGCCACCATGGTCATCGGCGTGGGCATTACCCGCCCCATGCTGTCGCTGCTGGATACGCCGATCAGCATCTACGAGTGGTGCGCCGACTATCTGACGCTCTATTTCCTCGGTGCCATCGGCTTTACTTTCTATAACATCCTCTCCGGCATCCTCCGCGGTCTGGGCGATTCGGTGTCGGCACTGCTGTTTCTGTTGGTGTCTGCCGGTCTGAATATCGTGCTGGACATCTGGTTCGTGGCCGGCATCGGCATGGGCGTTCCCGGTGTGGCACTGGCCACCGTTATCGCCCAGGGCATCTCCGCCATCCTCTGCCTCATTAAGCTGATGCGCATGACCAGCGTATTTGATCTGAAGTGGCCCATGCTGCGCCTCAGCAAGGACATCGCATTGCGTATCGTAAAGCTGGGTCTGCCCTCCGGCATCACCCAGGCCATCATTTCCGTGGCCATGCTGACAGTGCAGGCGCTGACCAACAGCATGGGCGAGATGATCATCGCCTGCGCCGTGGTCATCATGCGCGTGGACGGCTTCGCCATGCTGCCCAACCTGTCCTTCGGTCAGGCCATGACCGTCTATACGGGGCAAAATGTGGGCGCCCGCCGTCTCGATCGCGTTCATCAGGGTACGAAGCAGGGTATGATCATGAATGTGGCCATCTCCGCCGCCATCACTGTCATCATTCTTATCTTTGGTCCCTTCCTCTTCGACCTCTTTACCGACACCCCCGAGCTCATCGATCTGGCCACCCGTATGATGCGGATCCTGGCCGTGGGCTATATCTGCATGGCCGTATCCCAAACTCTGGGCGGTGTCATGCGCGGTGCGGGCGACACCATGACCCCCATGTGGATCTCCCTTATCACCACCATCATTGTCCGTGTCCCGCTGGCCTATACGCTGGCTCATTTCACCGCCTGTGCTGAGTGGCCCAACGGCCGCCCCGAAGCACTGTGGGGCTCCCTGCTGATCTGCTGGGCACTGGGCGCCGTGATCCACACCCTCTTCTTCCGCCGCGGCAAGTGGAAGCGCAAGGCAGAGCTTTCTATGCAATAAATCTTTTCCAAGACCCGTATCCTGATAGGATGCGGGTCTTGCGTTCTTGAAAAAAGGATTGTATAATAAGATAGTTAGTGAAAATTCCCTTTTATTTTCTGTATATGAGGAGGAAATATCCTATGGTTAAGATTTATCAGACCGCCGACTACGCTTCCATGAGCCGTCGCGCCGCACACATCATCGCCGCCGAGGTCATCCGTAACCCCAGCTGCGTGCTGGGTCTGGCTACCGGCTCCACCCCCGTGGGCGCGTATAAGCGTCTGGCCGAGATGGTGGCCGAGGGTGACATCAGCTTCAAGAATGTCAAGTCCGTGAATCTGGACGAGTACAAGGGTCTGGCCCCCACCCACGATCAGAGCTACCGCTATTTCATGCAGGATAACCTGTTCAACCATGTGGACATCGATGTGGCCAACACCAATGTGCCCGACGGTCTGGCTGCCGATGCCGAGGCCGAGTGCGCCCGCTACGATGCACTGGTGGAGTCTCTGGGCTGGGCCGACCTGCAGCTGCTGGGTCTGGGCCGTAACGGCCACATTGGCTTCAATGAGCCCGACGATCACTTCACCAAGGAGACCCATGTGGTGGATCTGACCGAGAGCACCATCGATGCCAACGCCCGCTTCTTCGCCTCTGCCGATGAGGTGCCCCGTCAGGCTCTGACCATGGGTGTGGGCTGCATTATGGCCGCCCGCCGCGTGCTGCTGATCGCCAGCGGCGCCGACAAGGCCGATGCGCTCTATGCCGCCTTCTGCGGACCCATCACTCCCCAGTGCCCCGCCTCCATCCTGCAGCTGCACAAGGATGTGGTGGTGGTGGCCGACGAGGCCGCCCTCAGCAAGCTGACCGCCGCAGGCGTGGCCGTTTGCAAGTAATCTCTCATCGCTAAAAAATCCCGCCTTCGGGCGGGATTTTTTCTCTTGACGGGTGCCGCATTTTGCGGTACGCTCTCCATAGAGTTTTCCCACGCAGGAGGTGTATGGCGCTGAATACAAACACACCGCTTTCCGCAGCCATCGCGGCTATCGAGAAGGTTTTGGAGCATAATGACCGCGCCATCGTCGCCATTGACGGCCGCTGCGCCGCAGGCAAAACGACGCTGGCACGGGAGCTGGAAGAGTATTTTCTCTGCAACACCGTCCACATGGACGAGTTCTTTCTGCGCCCCCAGCAGCGCACCGCAGAGCGTTTGGCGCAGGCGGGCGGCAATATTGACCATGAGCGGTTTATAACCGATGTGCTCGTGATGCTGAAAAAGGGGCTTCCCTTTGCCTACCGCCCCTTCGACTGCCACACCATGTCGCTGCAAAAGGCAATTTCCCTTATCCCCACAAATCTGACCATCGTGGAGGGGTCTTACTCCTGCCACCCGGAGCTGTGGGACCACTATGACCTCCATATTTTCCTTGAGGTTGACGAGGATTTGCAGCGCCGGCGCATTCTTGTCCGCAACGGCGCAGACGGTCTGGCCGCTTTCACTGCGCGCTGGATCCCCATGGAGGAGCGGTATTTTGACGCCTTCGATTTGCGCCGCCGCTGCGAGGTGTATTTGAAAGCAGAATAAAAAACACCGCTGGCGCGGTGTTTTTCGTTGGTGGACCTAATCGGGATCGAACCGACGACCTTACGGATGCGAACCGTACGCTCTCCCAGCTGAGCTATAGGCCCCTATGCTTTTTAACTCTGTTCATTATACACAAGATTTGCAAAAAAGCAAGTAGAATCGTTGCAAATCCTCCGCCGCTGGGGTATGATAGGGAAAACGAGAAAACGAGGTAAGAAAGCTATGCGATTTCTGATCTATATTGCCGCGCTGGCCGCCATGGTCACCGGCGATCAGGCATTGAAGGCGTGGACGGTGAGCCATCTGGAGCTGGGCGAGAGCACTGCTTTTCTCCCCGGCTTTATGCAGCTGACGCGCGTGCACAACTACGGTGCGGCCTGGTCCAGTATGTCGGGCAAGACGGTGCTGCTCATCGCCGTGACGGCGGTGATGATGATCGTGCTGGCCTATCTGCTGATCCGAGGCATTGTCCGTCACCCGCTGGGCGTGCTCGCCTGCCTGCTGATTTTGGGCGGCGGCATCGGCAACATCATCGACCGCATTCGTCTGGGCTTTGTGGTGGATATGTTTGATCTGACCGTGTTCAGCTACCCCGTGTTCAATGTGGCCGACTGCTTCGTGGTGGTGGGCGCCATTCTGGGCGCGGTGTACTACCTGTGGCTGTACGAAAAATTTGACGCAAGGAAGAAAAACGATGACGCTTCAACTGACGGCGACAAGTGAAGATAAGGGCGCACGTCTCGACGCTTTCGTGGCGGCCAACTGCGAGGGAGTCAGCCGCAGCGCAGCGGCGCGGCTGTTGGAGAGCGGCTGCGTCACCGTAAACGGCAAGGCTGCCACCAAAAGCAGCCGTCTTGCAGGCGGCGAAACGGTGGAGGTAACGCTCCCCGAAGCCGAGGAGACGGAAGTGGCAGCACAGGATATCCCGCTGGATGTGGTCTACGAGGATGACGACGTCATCGTCATCAACAAGCCCGTGGGTCTGGTGGTGCATCCCGCACCCGGTCACCCTGACGGCACACTGGTGAACGCCTTGCTCCACCACTGCGGCGACTCGTTGAGCGGCGTGGGCGGCGAGAAGCGCCCCGGCATCGTCCATCGCATCGACCGCGACACCAGCGGCCTCATTATCGCGGCGAAGAACGATGCCGCCCATCTGGGGCTTTCTGCGCAGTTATCCGACCACAGCCTCGCCCGTACCTACGAGTGCCTCGCTCTCGGCAACTTCCGCGAGGACAGCGGCACCATCGACGCCCCTATCGGACGGCACCACACCGACCGCAAGAAGATGTGCGTCACGAGCCATAACAGCCGCCACGCCGTCACCCACTGGGAGGTCATCGCCCGCTACAACGGCGTAACCCATCTGCGCTGCCACTTGGAGACAGGCCGCACCCATCAGATCCGCGTCCACCTCGCCCACATCGGCCACCCCATCTTAGGCGACACCGTCTACGGCGGGAAAAAGCCCGTACCCGGCCTCACAGGCCAGTGCCTCCACGCCGTGGGACTTCGCTTCATTCACCCCCGTACAGGGGAGGAAGTTGTTCTCTCCTGCCCCCTGCCGGAGGAGTTCGAAGTACAGCTGAGAAAATACCGCCACAGCACCTAAATGACAACGCCCCGTCCTCACGGACGGGGCTTCTTGCGTATTTATTTTGCGCGGCAGGCCCACAGATTTTTTATCTGCTCCATCACCTGCTCCAAGTCCCATACCTGCGCCGAGCGGACGGTGCTGTTGGGGTCGTTGACGGACACTCCTTCCTCGGTGCAGCCCGTCAGCACGATAAAATGTCCCGTGGTGGTGAAGTCTCCCGCGCCCACCACACAGATGACGGGGTTTCCCGCTTCCAACTCACGGAGAATCGTCTCTTTGTGCAGGGGAAGCTCCTCCACCTCCAAGCCAAGCTGCTCGCCGCCCACGGAGATCAGCGTCCACGCGCTGCCACTACCCCGCTCACTGTAGCCATGCTCCTCGGCAAAAGCAGCCACATATCGAGGTGTCAGCGTCGGATCGTTCAGCAGGTACAGACACACCATGGAAAGACATGTGGGCCCGCAGCCGGACAGGCCCATCAGCTCTCCGGCGTAGCGACTGTAACCCCACCGCTCGTCCCATTGCAGCAGCAGGGGAGTGATGTCTGCGTTCAAATGTTCACTCAAATCAATTTCGGGGCACAAATCCTTCTTGAGGGGGTAGTTCAGCACAAACGATTCCGTCTCGGGATTCTTCTCCAGCAGCTCCACCAGTTCCACGGGCCAGGCATCCACCGATAAGTCATTGGCCTCGGCGAAGGCGCGGACGGTGTCGTTTTCCCGTCCCTCTGACCGCAGGAGCAGCAGACCCAGCACCAGCACGAGGAGCAGCACCGCGCTCATCAGACAGCCCAGATTCCGCCGCTGTCGGTGGTTCTTTCGCCGTCTTCGTATCGTTTCTTCTTTCATGTTCTCTTTTTTCGCCTCATTTTAGGGTAGAAAAGACCACCCATCCACTTGGGGTGGGTGGTTTTTGCTGTTTTTGCTTATTTATTCACTTTCGTCAACCACAGACACCACTTGCCACTCGTCGTCGAGATAAGCAAGGATGAACACATAGTCCGAGTAGACGCTGCCTTCTATTAGCGAAGAGTTTTCAGGCTCTAAGCCAACATCAATGGTCGTGGAAAAGGCCATCACCTGATCGCTGCCGTTGCGGAGGGCAGCCATTTTGTAGGTCTCGAGGTTTTCATCACCCACATACGCCACATTCCACAGGGCACTGTTTCCATAATGCTTCTTGAAATAGTCCAGCACCACCGCGACGCCTACTTCCAGCTCGCCCTCTTCATAGATCTCGGAGGACATTTCCTCAATCCACACTTCGTCCACATCGCCGCCACCGCAGGCGGTAAGGGACAGGAGCGCGGCACAGAGGAGCAATCCCACAAACAGTTTTTTCATAGGGCACCTCTTAGTACTTCATCTCCTCCTCAGGATAGAGGAGATCGTCATAGCTGTTGGCAAGGCCAAATTCGATGATGAGATCCATCACCTCGGTACAGTCGGCGGGGATGCTGTCGAGATACCACTCGTCGGCGTAGCCTGCATCCACAGGCATTTCGCTTGCATAGTAGGCAGCCTCATACTGCTCCGGCCGGCCACGGAACTCCAGATTGAAGGTGGTGCGCTTCGTGTCATCGTAGTCCCAGTAATACAGGGCGTCGATAAACTCGCTGTCCTTGCGCTCAATGTGCTCGCCCACAGCGCGATGGAGCGCCTGTGCCTGCGCCTTGGTCAACTGCTGTTCCCGCACGGGCGACGAAGCAACCGCCGTCACCTCGCCCGTCGCGGCATCGATAATGACCTCGTTGCCGTAGGCCTCGTCACGCCAGTTGTGATAGTAGCCGCCGGTGATGTGGTCGGTAAAATCGTAGTCATAGCCGCGGAAGAAGCTCTCGGCATAGACGCCGCGGGCGTTGAGAAACTCGTTCATCAGCTCGTGGAGCTCGCTGCCCGGCTGCACCGTCAGGGCGTAATTGCGGTGGATGCGGGTACCGTTGCTCATGTGGTAGGTAAAGGAGAAGTTGTGCCAGACACCGGCGTCTTCCCCGGGATAGAGCTCATCCGCAGGATCATCCTGTCCCTGCGCCAGAATGGCCGCGTGGATGGCGGTGATCTTCTCGATGCGGGAAGCCTCGTCATTATAGGTATAGTCGCTCATCATGCTGCCTCTGAACTCCACCGATGCGACCTTGTCCTCGGCGGGAACATAGCGCTCATAGCCCAGAAGGTCAAACTTCACCACGGCGGCGATGACAATGAGGATCACGGCCAGCAGCACCGCACCCAGCCAGCCGCGGCGATTGAACACCTTAAAGGACTTTTGCAGCAACATCTGCACGGCGAAGTATACCACCACGCCGCTGACGATCTGGCACAGCAGCAACAGCAGCAGCGAGTCGCTGTTGTCAAGGCCGATGAGGTAGTACAGCAGGTAGCCGAAGCCCATGCCGCCCACCACAGAGATGACATAGAGCACGATGGGGCGCAGCCAGTCGAATACGATGGCATCGCCGGCACTCTCACTGCGGCGCGCCTTATAGAAGAGCCACGCCACGGCAACGAATACCGCCGCCACCACGGTGTAGACGATCAGCGCCGTCCAGCCCTCAGCGGAGAGGTGATGCTCGGCGTATCCCGGACTCTCGCGCCACACATAAGTGTCGCTGGCGGTGTTGAGCAACCGCTCGAAGGGGGTGAGCCAGCTGATCAGCTCGGGGTAGCCGGAGTTGGAGTAACCCCAGTAGAACTGGCTGAACATCAGCTGCAGCAGCGAATAAAACACCACGAACATGGCGTTGACGCCCACATAGATGACGGGGATGGCGATCACCCAGCCGGTGACCATGGCGCAGAGGGTGGCCAGCGAGAAGAAGAACAGGCAGTTCAGCTCCGCTACGGCAAACCAAGTGAGGATTCCCTCCCAAGAGATCACACCGTAGCCGCTCATCACCAGCACGGAGACGACAAAAGTGGCCACATGGACGATGGTGAAGATCTCCACGCCCACGCGGAAGTGATTGAAAAACTGCTTGGTACGGTTCACAGGCAGGGCGTGCATGAGGCCCACACTGCGGCCGTTCATCAGGTAGCCGTACAGGGTCATGGCCAGCAGCACGGCGAAGACGGCGGCGATGGGCACCGCAGCGGTGACGCAATCATAGATGGGGTTCTCGATACTGCGCAGGATATCCTGCACCGTCTCGGCGTTTTGGACGGACCAGCGGCGGTTCCACAGCCCCAGAGGCAGGAGCATCATCCATACGGCTCCGTAGAGGAACAGCAGCGGCCAGAAGCGGCGCCAGTCGGCGCGACGCAGCGTGCGCTCACAGGACGATGTCTTTGACAGCATAGTCTTCACCTCCCAGCTCATAGATAAAGATCTCCTCCAGCGTCAGAGGAATGGCCTCCAGCAGGATGGGGTTCAGCGCGGCCACACGGGCGAGCATTTCCTCGCGGTTGCCACGGACGATATAGGTATGGACGCGGCCGATGTGCTCGTGGTGGAGGACGTCCAGCTCCGCAGGCATCGTTCCGTCACCGTCGGCAAAGGCCACCTGCAGCTTCACGGTGTTGTCCTGCAGGTCGGAAAGGCTCCGCTCCAAGAGCACCTGACCCTTATTCATAATACCCACGTGGTCGCACACATCCTCCAGTTCGCGGAGGTTGTGGCTGGACACCAGCACCGTGGTGCCTCGCTCGGCCACATCGCCCAGCAACAAGGACCAGACCTGACGGCGCATGACGGGATCGAGGCCATCCACCGGCTCGTCGAGGATGAGATACTCCGGCATACAGCTCATGGTGAGCCAGAAGGCCGCCTGCTTCTGCATACCCTTGGACATACGGCGGATCATCTGCTTTTCATCGAGGGGGAAGACCTGCTTCATCTTCTCATAGCGCTCACGGCTGAAGGTGGGGTACATACCCTCGTACAGGCCCGCCATCTCACGGATGGACCACTGGGGGAAATAGTACCAGTCATCGGGGATGACACACAGGCGACGCTTGATGTCGTCGCGCTCGTAAATGGGGTTGCCCTCCAGCGTCAGCTCGCCGCTGTCGGGACGGTATACGCCGGTAAAGTGGCGGATGATGGTGGACTTGCCCGCTCCGTTGGGGCCAACCAGTCCGTAGACCGAGCCCTTGGGGACGGTCAGCGTGGCCTCGTCCAGTGCGCGGAAGCCATCGAATGTCTTTACTACCTTATTTGCCTGCAGCATGGTCGTTTCCTCCTTCCCAAAGCGCTGCCATTTCCTCGGCGGTCACGCCGAGCGCCTTCAGCTCCTCCATAATGGGTTTCATTTTTGCCAGTAATTCCTCGCGGCGCGCCAGATTCTGCGTCTCGCCCTCGGCCACGAAATTCCCCTTACCGGTGACGGAGAAGATGTAGCCCTCCGCTTCCAGTTCCGCGTAGGCACGCTGGATGGTGTTGGGGTTGATGGACAACTGAGAGGCCAGTGCGCGCACCGAGGGCAATTTCTCTCCCGGCATCAGCACGCCCGTCACAATATGGCGGCGCAGGGTGTCCTTCACCTGCTGATAGATGGGGCGGCTATCCCGGTAATCCAGATGGATCATGGCAAACCCTCCTTTCTGTGTGTTGAGTGTACTAGTTGTATTAATACACTTATAGCACAGTGCCACACAGTTTGTCAAGTAGCGCCGCTGGGAAAATTTTATCTTTTCTTTTGGGAAAATGTTGTTATAATAAGGGATGGATATTTTTCGAAAGGAATTGATATACTATGAAACTCTCCTCTGTGATGAAAGCTGCCAAGGAAGTGCCTCTGGGCCGCGTGTGGGAAAAGGCCAAGGAAGCCCATAAGATCTGCGGCAAGCCCACGGCCACATTGTTTGTGGACATGCTCCGCTGCGCCAAGAAGTACGGCGCCGGCCCCACCGACTATATGATGTTTGAGTTTTGGTGCCTCTCCGATGCCGAGCGCGCCACCTATCTCACCCGCGTGCGTTCCGCTGCCTTCGTCAAGCGTGTCAATAACCGCACCGACGCCGCCATTTTCAATGATAAGAACGCCTTTTTTGAGAAGTTCCGTCACTTGATGGGCCGCGAGGCGCTGAACATCTTCACCTGCACGGAGGAGGAGTTCGCCGCGTTCATGGAAAACCGCGAGGACGTGATCGTCAAGCCTGTGGATCTGGATTGCGGCAGCGGCATCGAGAAGCTGTATAAGAAGGATTTCGCCGATCTCCATGAGATGTGGGTCTATGTGAAGAATCCCGCCAAGCGTCTCGGTATCGCCGAGGAGGTCATTCGCCAGCATCCTCAGGCCGCAGCGCTGCATCCCGATTCCGTCAACTGCATCCGCGTGGCCACCTTCGTCAAGGATGACGAGGCCCACGTGATCTATGCCGCCTGCAAGGCCGGCACCGGCGGCGTGGCCTTCGACAATATGGGCCGCGGCGGCATCACCATGCGCTTTGATCTGGACACCGGCCGCATCTGCAGTCAGGGCCACGACGAGGAGCTCATCAAGCACGATGTACACCCCACCACCGGCGTGGTGCTCAAGGGCTATCAGATGCCCTATCACGAGGAGGTCAAGGCACTGGCACTGAAGGCCGCCATGATGTATCCCGAGTTCCGCTACGTGGGCTGGGACATCTGCATGACCGAGCACGGCCCCGCCATTATCGAGGGCAACGATTATCCCGGCTACGATCTGGCCCAGATTCCCGACGACGGCGATCCCCATCCCCGTCAGGGCCTGATCCCCCTGTTCACAAAACTGGGCATTACCGTGTAAAAAATATAGAAAAAGCCGCAAAAAAGTCTTTACAAGGCAAAATTTTTGTGCTATTCTAATTTGGCACGCGAATGTGCAGCAATATGGCCGGCTAACTTCGTTACACGGATCGATTCACCTGTCCTTTGACGCAGTGGCACGGCAGAAATTAAGAAAGGTGGAAACACAACTATGATGCTGAAAGATCAGAAGACCGCTATCATCGAGAACAACCGCACTCACGAGACCGACACCGGTTCCCCCGAGGTTCAGGTTGCGATTCTCACCGAGCGTATTGCCCAGCTGACCGCTCATCTGAAGGTTCATCCCCATGACTTCCACAGCCGTCGTGGTATGCAGATGATGATCGGTAAGCGCCGTCGTCTGCTGGACTACCTGGCCAAGAAGGACATCGAGCGTTATCGTGCCCTCATCGCCAAGCTGGGTCTGCGTAAGTAAGTTTTTTGAAATCAGGGTGATGTGCTGAGCGCATCACCCTTCTTTCACCTTTTCCCGTGCCGCTCCTCTACGCCTTTAGCAGTTGAAAATGCGTCGAAACCGCCGTGTTTCGCGGTATTTTCAAGTGCTAACGGTGGCTGCGGCATAGGAAGTAACCCTATCCAAACACAAATCAAGAAAAGGAGTACACTGCTATGTCGACCATTATCAAGCATCGCGAATTTACCCAGTACCGCAAGTACACCATGGATCTGGCCGGCCGTCCCCTGACGCTGGAGACCGGTAAGCTGGCCGAGCTAGCCAACGGCGCTGTCATGGTGGGTTACGGCGACACCCGCGTTCTCTGCTGTGTCACCGCCGCTCCCCGTCCCCGCGACGGCATCGACTTCTTCCCCCTGAGCGTTGACTTTGAAGAGAAGCTCTACGCTGTGGGCCGCATCCCCGGCAGCTTCAACCGCCGCGAGGGTCGTCCCGGCGAGAAGGGCATCCTGACCTCCCGTGTCATCGACCGTCCCATCCGCCCCCTGTTCCCCGGCGATTTCCGCAACGATGTCTCCGTGATGTGCACCGTCATGGCCGTTGACCGTGACTGCTCTCCCGAGATCGCTGCCCTGATCGGCACCTCCGCCGCTCTGGCCATCTCCGACATCCCCTGGAACGGCCCCGTGGGCGCTCTGAAGATCGGTCTGGTGGACGGCGAGCTGGTTGTCAACCCCAACAATGAGCAGGACAAGGTCTCCGATCTGGATGTGACCGTTGTCTCCACCGGCAAGAAGGTGGTCATGATCGAGGCCGGCGCCAACGAGGTCAGCAACGAGGTCATGTTCAACGCCATCAAGCTGGCTCACGAGGAGAACCAGAAGCAGATCAACCTCATCAACCAGATGGTCGCCGAGATCGGCAAGCCCAAGTTTGACTATCCCCACGCTCAGTTCAATCAGGAGCTGTTTGACAAGATCGTGGACGAGTTCATGGACGAGGCCAAGGCCGCCATGGATACCGACGATAAGAACGTCCGCGAGACCCGCTGGAACGCCATGATCGAGAAGTGGCACGAGAAGTATCTCGAGGAGTATCCCGAGATGGATCAGTATCTGGAGGAGTTCACCTACAAGTTCCAGAAGAAGATCGTCAAGGCCTGGCTCCTGGAGGGTCACCGTGTTGACGGCCGCGCCAAGAACGAGATCCGTCCTCTGGACGCCGAAGTCTCCGTGCTGCCCCGCGTCCACGGTTCCGGCCTCTTCACCCGCGGTCAGACCCAGGTTCTGTCCGTCTGCACGCTCGACACTCTCTCCGCCAACCAGAAGCTGGATACCATCTGGGAGGAGACCGAGAAGCGCTATATGCACCACTACAACTTCCCCTCCTACTCTGTGGGTGAGGCCCGCGGTGCCCGCAGCCCCGGCCGCCGCGAGATCGGTCACGGCGCACTGGCTGAGCGCGCTCTGGTTCCCGTGCTGCCCTCCGTGGAGGAGTTCCCCTACGCTATCCGCGTTGTCTCCGAGGTGGTTTCCTCCAACGGTTCTACCTCTCAGGGTTCTATCTGCGGCTCCACTCTGGCTCTGATGGACGCCGGCGTGCCCATCAAGGCCCCCGTTGCCGGTATCTCCTGCGGTCTGATTCAGGATGACGACGGTTCCTTCACCACCTTCATCGACATTCAGGGCGTGGAGGACTTCCACGGCGAGATGGACTTCAAGGTGGGCGGCACCAAGAAGGGTAT
>JAFYVA010000091.1 GCA_017549325.1 Oscillospiraceae bacterium | reverse complement strand
GGAGCCGTTTTCTTCGTAGAGGCCTGCCGTATAGGAAGGGAAGAAGGTGCGGTCCGTGGAGAGCAGACCATCGGTGAAGGGCAGGCGGATGATGCCGCCGTGACCATGTCCCGAAATGGTAAGGTCTGCGCCGAGGAGACTGTACTGCTCTTGGAAGCGGTTGTTCCGATGGGCCAGCAAGACCCAAAAAGGCTCACCCTCCGCGGCATACAGCTCCGCCGCCAGCTCCTCGGGGGTCTTCTGATCTGCATAGCCGTTGGGATCGTCGATGCCCGCAAGGATGATGCGGTCATCGCCCACGGTCAGCTCCGTGTATTCGTTGCTCAGCACCGTCACGCCGCATTCCTTCAGCAGGGCTTTCAGCTCGGACACACTGCCCACTGCCCACTCATGGTTGCCTGTGACGAAATAACTCGGCGCGATGGCAGCGAGATCCGTCGCGATCTGCTTGGTCACATCATAATCCACACCGCGGAAGCGATCCACCAGATCGCCCGTGATCACAATGCAGTCGGGCTCTGCCTTTTTGACTTCACTGAGCAGCTTTTCGTTCCGCTCACCGAACTCCGCGCCGTGCAGATCGCTGATCTGCACGATGCGGTAGCCGTCAAAGAGGGCAGGGAGGCGGCGGGAGTGGAACTCCGCATACTCCACCTCGATGGTATAGTTACTGTAATTGTAAAACGCCGCCAGAGCCGCAATGAGCACCGCCAGCGTCAGCAGACGGGACAGGCAGCCGCGGCGTTTTTTTCTTTTGTGTCTACGTTTTTCGGCCATGTTTTTCCTTTACTCCGCGCTCTTGAGGGATTCCACCATGTCGATGGTGCGCATCTTGCGGTGGGCCATGAAGTTGACAACGGTGGCAAACAGCACCGTCAGCAGCGCCGACCAGACATAGCTCTTGGGTAGCAGTTCGCGTCCGAACATCATCAGGTCGATCTCCACCGAAAGCACCAGATAGCTGTGCATCAGCTTGCCAAGGACGCAGCCGAAAAGGATACCCAGTATCGTCAGCACCACATTCTCGCGGGTAACATAGGAGGACACCTCATTGTCAAAGAAGCCCAGCACCTTGATGGTGGCAAGCTCACGCTGACGCTCGGTGATGTTGATGTTGCTGAGATTATACAGCACCACGATGGCGAGCGCCGCCGCGCAGAGGATCACAATGACCACCACGAAGTCCACGCGCTCCATACTGTTGAGGTAGGTGTTGCGGGTATCGGCAGTTCTTGCCGCGCTGGCAACGCCGTTGAGCGCCAGCAATTCCGTCATCAAAGTGGTGCAGGCCTCATCGCTCTTGTCGCTGAGATTCAGCAGCATGGCGTTCATCTCCGCCGCCTCGCCATACACCTTTTCATAGTATGCGGGACTCATGTAAATATAATGCGCCACATAGTTCTCGCAGATGGCGGCAACCGTCACTTCCTGCCGTCCGTCACCGCTGATGACAAAGCTGTCACCCACGCCCACGTTCAGCAGCTCACCCAGCTTTTGTCCAATGACAACGCCATCATCACCCACGGTAATGGGTGTGGGCTCATCACAGCCGCGCAGGACGATAAATTTTTCGATCTCCTCGGGCTGCATCACCTGCAGGAAGGAAACGATGGAGTAATCCTCACTTTCGGCGGTGACATTGGCAGCGTGCATCTCGGTATAGCTTTCCACCACACCGTTTTTGCGGAGATAGTCCTCCAGTTCGCTGCGCTCGCTTTCCAGCAAACCGCTGGCGAGCGTCAGCTGCACATCGTGCAGGAACAGTTCACCAAACTGCCGCTGCATGGTCATCAACAAAGAGTCACGCAGACCGAAGCCCGCAATGATCAGCGCCGTGCAGCCGCCAATGCCCACAATGGTCATCCAGAAACGCTTCTGATAGCGCAGGAGATTGCGGGTGGTGATCTTCCAGTTGAAGCTCATGCTGCGCCAAAGGGGCGTGATGTATTCCAGCAGCACGCGCTTGCCCGCCTTGGGAGCGCGGGGGCGCATGAGGTTGGCAGGGGTCGCCACGAGGGTGGTGAGGCACGCAAAGAGGGTCGCGCCCACCGTGCAGCCCACCGCCGCAAGGGTGGAGGAAATGCTGATATCGGGATAGAAGCGCAGCTGCAGATCCGGCATTTCATACATGATCTGATACGCTACATAAATCATCGTCGGGAAGAGCAGGTGACCGATGGCAAGACCGAGGACACTGCCCACGAGGCTCGGCAGCAAGCCGTAGCCGAGATACTTTTTGGAGATCGTCCAGCGCTGATAGCCCAGTGCCTTCATCAGACCGATCTGGGTGCGGTGATCCTCTACCATGCGGGTCATGGTGGTGAGGCACACCAGCGCCGCCACAAGGAAGAAGATGATGGGGAAGACCCCCGCAAGGTTCGCCATGCGGTCGGCATCCTGTCCGAAACCCGTATAACCGGGGTTGTAAGCACGGGGCAGAATGAACCATTCGCCGTTTTCAATGTCCGCCACCTTGCGTCTGGCATCGGCAAGTTCCTCTTCGGCATCGGCGATCTTTTCCTCCGCCTCTGCCTTACCATCAAGGTACTCCTGATAACCGTCGCGATATTCCTGATAGCCGTCACGGTATTCCCGCTCACCGTCCGTCAGTTTCTCGTAAGCCTCGGGCATCTTTTCCACACCATCGTTATATTCTACCCAGCCGTCAGCCAACTCCTGCTTGCCGTCGTAGTACTCCTGCCAGCCGTCATCCAGTTCCTTGCGACCGTCAGCCAGTTCTTTTTCCGCATCGACAAGCTGCTTTTTGGCATCGGCAAGCTTTTCTTCGTTTACATAATATTCTGCCCAGCCCGCATCCAGTTCGACCTTTGCGGCATAGAGTTGCTCACCCGTCACAGCCGCAAGCTGCGCCTGCTTGGCAAGCAGATCCGCCTTGGTGGCGGTCGCCGTAGCAAGTCCTGCCTTCGCCTCCTGCAGCTGAGCCTTCTGCGCAGTCACCTGTGCAGCCCCGGCTTCCAGCGTGGCAATCTCCGCTTCAATACCCGCCTTCTTCAGATCATACATAGGATCACTGGGGTCAAGCGCCTGGAGCGCCGCCTTATACTGGGCAATGCCTTGCTCATATTGCACAATGCCCTGCTCGCACTGGGCGATCGCTGCGTTGATATCACTCTCACCACCCGGGAACTGCGCCAGAATCGCGTTGATTCCTGCATCGCACTGCGCAATACCTTCGGCAAGCTGCGCTTTTGCACCATCGACAGCGGTCTGTGCTTCACCAAGGGTAAAGTTGGCACTGAGTCCGAACTGTTCACGGCTCTGATCCAGCTGCCGCTGACCGTCTGCCAGCTTGTAATAGCCGTCATCCAGCTGCTTTCTGCCGTCCTCATATTCCATGAGACCGTTCCGATATTCCGCAAGGCCGTCCTCGTATTCCTCTTCGCCGTCGGTCAGTTCCTTTTCCGCGTCGCGGAGCTGCATTTGGGCATCCATCAGTTCGGAGTAGGCATCCATCAGTTCCTGTTTGCCGTCTTCATATTCCTTCCAGCCGTCATCCAGATCGCGGCGGGCATTACGCAGCTCCCGCTCCGCATCCCGCAACTCGCGCTCCGCGTCACGGAGTTCCTTGTCCGCTTCTTCCTTGGCATCGGCAAGCTCCACCTCGGCATCGGCGATCTTTTCCTCTGCCTCCGTGATGATCTCCTCATAGCGCAGCTTCGCCCGCACCTCTCCGAAAGGCTCCAGTGCGTCGATCACGTCCTCAATGGTATCATCGTATTCTTCGTAAAACGCCGTCATTTCCATGGCGCCTTCCACCAGCAGGTAAGCGGTGGTATAGACCTCCATGTCAAAGGCATCCTCAGGCAAATACACATACGCCACCACCGTACCCGAGCCAATGGAGGCGCTGCCGCGCTCCACGCAGATATAGTAGGGGCTGCGCACCACACCCACGATGGTAAATTCCTCGTGGATAAGGCTAT
>JAFYVA010000090.1 GCA_017549325.1 Oscillospiraceae bacterium | reverse complement strand
GTACGGATCTGGAAGCCGTCCACATCACCGTCGGTGCAGATGATGACCTTGTTCCAGCGGAGATTGTTGATATCAAACTGGTTCAAGTCCTTCACCGCCTTGGAGGACACCTCCACACCGCAGCCCAGCACCTTCATCAGATCGGTGATGATCTCGCTTTTGAAAATACGGGGATAGTCGGCCTTGAGGCAGTTGAGGATCTTGCCGCGGACGGGCATCAAGCCCTGGAACTCGGCGTCGCGGGACTGCTTGCAGGCGCCCAGTGCGGAGTCACCCTCCACGATGTAGATCTCGCGGCGCTCCACGTCCTTGGTGCGGCAATCCACAAACTTCTGGACGCGGTTGGCAATGTCGATCTTCTCGGTGAGCTTTTTCTTCTGATTGATGCGTGTTTTTTCCGCCGTCTCGCGGCTGCGCTTGTTGATGAGCACCTGTGCGGCGATCTTCTCGGCGGAGTCGCGGTTTTCGATGAAATAGATCTCCAGACGGGAGCGGAGGAACTCCGCCATCGTCTCCTGAATGAACTTATTGGTGATCGACTTCTTGGTCTGGTTCTCGTAGCTGGTCTGGGTAGAGAAGTTGTTGGACACCAGCACGAGGCACTCCTGTACATCGGGATAGGTGACCTTGCTCTCACCCTTCTGATACTTGTTGTTCTCGCGCAGGTACTTGTCGATGGCACCCACCAGAGCCAGACGCGTGGCCTTCTCCGGGCTGCCGCCGTGCTCGAGGAAGCTGGAGTTGTGATAGTGCTCCACCAGCTTGATGCGGTTGGAGAAGCACAGCGCCACATTCAGCTTCACCTTGTACTCGGGCTTGTCCTCACGGTCGCGGCCGCGACGCTCGGCATCCCAGCAAACGGGAGCGGTCAGCGCCTCTTCGCCCGCCAACTCATTGATGTAGTCGGCGATGCCCTGTTCATAGACGAACTCCTCCGTCTCGAACTTTCCGCTGCTCACCTCACGGCGAAGGCGGAAGGTCACACCGGCATTCACCACCGCCTGACGCTTCATCACATCGCGGTAATATTCCACCGGCACATCAATATCGGTAAAGACCTCCAAATCGGGCAGCCAGCGGATGCAGCTGCCGGTGCGCTTCTTATTGGCGCTCAGCTCCTCCACCTGAAGGCCGCCGACATTCTCACCCTTTTCAAAGTGGAGCTTATACTCCTTTCCCTCGCGCAGCACCGTTACATCCATGTAGCGGGAGGCGTATTGGGTCGCACAGGCACCGAGGCCGTTGAGGCCGAGGGAGAACTCGTAGTTCTCCGTCTGCTCATTATTATATTTGCCGCCGGCATACAGCTCACAGAACACCAGCTCCCAGTTGTAGCGGCCCTCTTTTTCGTTCCAGTCCACGGGGCAGCCACGGCCCTGATCCTCCACCTGCACAGACTTGTCGAGGAAGCGGGTGACCGTGATGACCTTGCCGTGACCCTCGCGGGCCTCGTCGATGGCATTGGAGAGAATTTCAAATACCGCGTGCTGGCAGCCCTCCAGACCGTCGGAGCCGAAAATCACTCCCGGACGCTTACGGACGCGGTCGGCACCCTTTAGGCTGGTAATGCTGTCGTCATTATAGACGGGCTTTTTGCTCATATGGCGAAACCTCCAAAGGTTGTGTATTACATAGGGATATAAACCCAATATATTGTACCTTATTTTCTAACAAAGCGCAAGGCTTTTACTGTCGCTTTCTGCCGTTTTCTCTTCTTTTTTGGACAAAAAATAACGGAAAACAACGGCCGTAATAATGTCTTCGCAACCCGCCAAACCCCGTTGTTTCCGCGGTTTTTCACAGTTTCCACAGACTTTTCCACACCCGTTATGTCAACCCTTTTTTCGCCGTATTGTTGCGCTTTCGCCCTCTCTTTTCCCTGTTTTTACAGGCGCATGCTGCCACCGTAAGGGCTCAAAAAAAGAGCCCTATAAGGGCTCAGTTTTCAATCTTTGCCGATCTTCCCATGACGTTCCTCATAGGCAGCGATACTCTCACGAATTAAAATCAAGACCTGACTGTTCAGGCTCCTTCCCTCATAATCGGCAACTACATGGAGTTTATTCAGCATTTCCTCGTCAATGCGGATAGACACACTTTTGATAGACATAAAATCACCCCAAAGCAACTATATTTTATATTTATTTTATGTCCATCTTGTGATATAGTGTTTTGTGTAGATATAAAACATATCTAAAATATATCTAATTTGAGGTGATTCTATGCCGGACTATAAAAAAATGTATGTTTCCCTGTTCAACGCTGTCACGGATGCCGTTGCTCTGCTAACCGAGTGCGGTGGCGATTTGATCGCCGTACATAAAGCGCTCACCACGCTGAAGAGACCGCACAGCAGACCTGCGAAGACATCTACACAGGTACCGAGGAATAGAAAAGTCCCCCTCTCACGAGGGGGACTTTTTCGTGTTTCTCTGCCTTACTCAGCCTTGGGAGCCTCGGCGGCAGCGGCCTCGGCAGCAGCCTTGGCAGCGGCAGCCTTCTTCTCGGCAGCGGCCTTCTGAGCAGCCTTGAACTTCTCCTTCTCCTCGGGAGTGGGGATGGGCTCAATGGCGTTCTTGGGGCAAGCCTTGGCGCACATGGTGCAGTTCTTGCACTTGTCGTAGTCGATGACGGCCACGTTGTCGATAACGTGGATAGCGTCGAACTTACAGGTGCGCTCGCACATGCCGCAGGCGATGCAGCTGTTGGCGCAGACCTTGGCAACTGCGGGACCCTTGTCCTTGTTGGAGCAGTTGACGAAGACCTTCTGCTTGTAGGGCACCTCGGTGATGAGCTTGCGGGGGCAAGCAGCGCGGCAGGCGCCGCAGTTGGTGCACTTCTCCTTGTCGATCACGGCAACGCCGTCGATGATCTCGATGGCACCGAACTGGCAGGCAGCAGCGCAGGAACCGAAGCCGAAGCAGCCGTACTTGCAGGCCAGGGCATCACCGCCGCAGACCTTGGTGGCAGCCAGGCAATCCTTCACGCCGCGATACTCGAAGTTCTTCTGAGCAGCGCAGCCGCCGTTACACATAACATGAGCAACCATCTTCTCACCGGAGGGAGCCTCCATGCCGAGGATGGCAGCGATCTTGGCAGCGCCCTCAGCACCGGCGGGAGCGCAGGCGTTGACGGGAGCCTTGCCGGCCAGCATGGCCTCGGCGCAGCCGCCGCAGCCGGGATAGCCGCAGCCGCCGCAGTTGGCGCCGGCCAGAGCGGCCTGGATCTGGGGCAGGCGGGGATCGACTTCTACTTCAAAGATCTTGGCGGCGAAGGCCAGGACAAGACCGAACACGATGGCGAGAACGCCAAGAACGGCAACAGCCAATGCAATAGTCATATTTCCTTACCTCCTTACCAGACCTTCAGACCACTGAAGCCCATGAAGGCCAGCGCGATGAGGCCGGAAGTGACCAGCGCGATGGGGAAGCCTTCGAAAGCCTTGGGGGTCTCAGAGAACTCGGTCTGCTCGCGGACAGCGGCAAACAGGAAGATGGCCAGCAGGAAGCCCAGACCACCGGTGATGCCGTAGACAACAGACTCGATGAAGTTGTAATTGTTCTGCACGTTCAGCAGGGCAACACCCAGCACGGCGCAGTTGGTGGTGATCAGGGGCAGGTACACGCCCAGAGCGGTGTACAGGGTGGGGATGGCCTTCTTCAGGAACATCTCAACGAACTGCACCAGGGATGCGACCACCAGGATGAAGGCCACCGTCTGCATGAACTCCAGACCCAGAGCCACCAGGACCAGATTCACGAAGTAGCAAAAAGCGGAAGCCAGTGCCATAACGAAAGTCACGGCAGCGCCCATACCCACGGCGGTGTCGATCTTCTTGGACACGCCCAGGAAGGGGCAGATACCCAGAAACTGGGAGAAAATGAAGTTGTTAGTCAGGATAGCGCCAAGAGAAATGGCGAGCAAAGTCGTAATACTCATGCTTACTTACCCTCCTTTTTCTTAGCCTTGGCAAGGCCCCACTGCATAGCAGCGATCAGCACGCCCAGGGTCAGGAAGCCGCCCACGGGCAAAGTCAGCACGCTCAGAGCGTAATCCTCGGGGAAGAGGACGATACCGGGTGCAGCACCCAGACCGCCGCCGCCCAGCAGGCCGCCACCGAACTTGCCGGCGCCCAGGAACTCACGGATCACGCACATGATGACCAGCACGATGGTATAACCGATGCCCTGGAAAATACCGTCCATGGTGGAGACACCGACGCCGTTCTTGGAGGCAAAGCCCTCAGCACGGCCCAGAATAATGCAGTTGACCACGATCAGGGGGATGAACACGCCCAGAGAGTTGGACAGGGCGGGAACGAATGCCTTCAGCAGCAGGTCAACGCAGGTAACGAAACCGGCGATCACCACGATGTAGCAGGCGATACGCACCTCATCGGGGATGATCTTGCGCAACAGGGAGATGAAGATGTTGGACAGGGTCAGGATGATCAGCACGGACACACCCATGCCCAGACCGTTAAAGAAGGACGTGGTGATGGCCAGAGTGGAGCACATACCCAGCAGCTGCACCAGAACAGGGTTCTGATGGATCAGACCGTCCATAAACTGCTTTTTCATATTCATTGTTCAGTACTCCTCCTTTCTTAGCCCAGCACTTCGGCGACAGCCAGAGCACCGTTGGCTCCGGCGGTCACACCCTTAGTGGTAACGGTAGCGCCGGAGATGGGGGACACAGTCTTGCCCACCACCAGAGAACCGGAGCCGCTCATACCGACGAACTGATCCAGCACGCCGACGGTGGTCCCGGTAGCGGGATCGTTGTTGACGACCTTGGTACCGATACCGCCGGTCTCGGAGTGGTTGACCACGGAGACGCCGGTCAGTGCCTTGTTGCCGTCAACGCCGGCGATCATGGAAATGCTGCCCTGAGAGCCGGAAGTCACAATCTCCACGGCGTAACCGCCGGTGGACATAGCGTAGACACCGGTGACAGTGCCATAGGGAGCAGCGGCGGCCACAACGGCGTCGCTCAGCTCAACAGGAGTAAACTCAGCGCCCTCGGGAGCGACGGCAGCCAGAGCCATAGCAGTCTTCTCAGCATTGATGGCATCGATCTTCTCGTAGGTGACCATGTTGACCACACCCAGAAGAGCGGCAACCACCAGAGAGATGGCCGTCAGAGTACCGGCGACCTTGAGAACAAACTTACCGGAGATCTTCATTACTTAGCCGCCTCCTTCTTTGCTTTCTTTGCCGCACCGTAGATGGTGGGACGGATGTACTTATCCAGCAGCCAGGTGGTGCAGTTCATGATCAGGATGGAGTAGCAAACGCCCTCGGGGAAAGAACCGAAGCGGCGGATGAACACGGTCAGCAAACCGCAGCCCACACCGAAGATGATCTGACCGAGCTTGGTCACGGGAGAGGTAGCATAGTCGGTAGCCATGAAAATGGCACCCAGCATCAGACCGCCGCCGAAAACGTTGTACAGCATGTACTGAACGTTGTCGATGCCGGCGGGAGCGGCCACCAGAGACAGAATTGCCACAGCGCCGATGTAGCCCACGGGAATGTGCCAGGAGATAACCTTGCGGATGACCAGGTACACGCCGCCCAGCAGCAGAGCCAGAGCGGAGACTTCGCCCATGGCGCCGCCGATGTTACCCATAAACATATCGCCCACGGAGTAGTTGGCAGTCAGCTCGGCCCACTTCTCCAGAGTGCCTTCCTTCATGATCTGCATGGGAGTGGCAGAGGAGACGACGACGCCCAGCTTGGAGTTGGGCAGAGCCCAGTTGCCCATGAAAGAGGCATAGGAGGCCACCAGGATGGCACGACCGGCCAGAGCGGGGTTGAGGAAGTTGCAGCCGATGCCGCCATAGAGCTGCTTGACCAGCACGATGGCGAAGAATGCGCCGATGACCAGCATCCACCAGGGCAGGTTCACGGTGCAGGTCAGAGCCAGCAGCATACCGGTAACCACTGCAGAGAGATCACCGATGGACTGGGGCTTCTTCATGACCTTACGATAAGCCCACTCCCAGAACACGCAGGCCACCACGGAGACGACCACCAGCAGCAGAGCCTTGAAACCGAAGGCATACACAGCCCAGGCGGTAGCAGGCAGCAGAGCCAGGATCACATCCAGCATGATGGAGCGGGTATCCTCATTGGAGCGGATATGGGGAGAGGAGGAAGCGATCAGCTTCAAATTCTTATAATCCGTCATTTCCTTACGCCTCCTTCTTTGCAGCAGCGGCCTTCTCAGCCTCTGCCTTGGCCTGAGCGGCCATTCTTGCGTTGTTCACCTGCTGCTTGCCCAGGCGGAAAGCGTGGGTCAGGGGCAGACGGGCGGGGCAGGTATAGGTACAGGCACCGCACTCGATGCAGTCCATACCGTGGAACTCATCGCGGAAGGCCTCGTAGTTGCCCTTCATCAGATACTTATACATGAAGATAGGCTCGAGGCGGATGGGGCAGACGCCCACGCACTTACCGCAGCGGATGCACTGGGGATTGGCCTCGTACTTCTCCTCGTCACCGGCGAAGGCCAGCATAGCGCCGGTACCCTTACCAACGGTGACATCCACATTGTGCTGAGCCAGACCCATCATGGGGCCGCCCATGATCAGCTTGTAGGTCTCTTCCTTCAGACCGCCGCAAGCATCGAACAGAGCGGTGATGGGGGTACCGATGGGGCACTCCACATTCTTCGGCTCGATCACGCCGGAACCGGACACCGTGACGATCTTGTTGACCACGGGCATACCGGTGTAAACGGCACGGTAGATGGCGCAGGTGGTGTTCAGGTTGAAGATGCAGCAACCGGCATCAGCGGGCAGCTTGCCGGAGGGCACCTGACGGCCGGAAACGGCCTGAACCAGCTGCTTTTCAGCGCCCTGGGGATAACGGGTGTGGAGCACGACCACCACGACGGGGGCATTCAGCTCCTTGATCTTTGCATTCAGCACATCGGCAGCATTCTGCTTGTTGGCCTCGATGCCGATGTAGACCTTCTCCACGCCAAAGCACTTGGCCAGCAGCGTAGCGCCCAGGATGACCTGGTCGGGACGCTCCAGGCAGGTGCGGTGGTCGCCGGTGATGTAGGGCTCGCACTCTGCGGCGTTGATGATCACATAGTCCACCTTGCCAAGACCGGAAGAGATCTTCACATGGGTGGGGAACGTAGCACCGCCCTGACCGACGATACCGGCGTTCTTGACGATCTCAACCAGCTCCTCGCTGGTCAGATTCTCGGGGTCAGCTGCGGGCTTGACCTCTTCGCTGACGGTGTTCTCAAAGTCGTTGTCGATGACAACGCTCATCACCGTACCGCCCATGGAGCTGGGACGGGGCTCCACAGCCTTGACCGTACCGGACACACTGGCGTGGATGGGTGCGGAAACGAATCCGCCGGGTTCACCAATTCGCTGGCCTACTTTTACCTTGTCACCCACTGCAACGATGGGCTTGCAAGGTGCACCGATGTGCATAGACATGGGAATGACCACCTGAGCCGGGGCTGCCAGCTGCTCGATGGCCTTTTCATTGGTTGCGGCCTTCATGTCGTTAGGATGAACGCCGCCAAAGAAAGCTTTAGCCATTGTCTTCACCTCATCTTAACTGCTTTCATTTCCAACAGTGACAACCCCTTTTCGCTCCGTCTTCCGTCGAAGAGAAAAGGTTCCTCAGCTGTCGGCTTTTTATGTGGCTTGTGCCACTTCATACATTATAGATAATACATCAAAAGCTCTCTTTTGTCCAGTGTTCTCGGACAATTCTTCGGGAAACTTCGTTCCTTTTTGGCACAATCTTTTCAATTTTTTCCTCTTTTTTCCCGCTCTTGCGTTCCCTGTGCTTCTATGATACAATATGTAGTAATCTGCTAAAAACGCTGCAGCCCCTTTTTTGCTGCATCACTCGATATTGCTTCCGTATTTTCCTATGAAAGTGAGGTTTTTCCATGCTTGACCGTATTGCTCTTAAAGCAGAAGCGAAGTCCATCGTCAAATCCGCCGCCGTTTCTGCCTATGTGTTCACGCTGATCTATCTGGCCTTCCTCTTCGTACTGGATCTGATTCTGGAGTTCGCCACCGGCGCTACCGCCGCCGATCTGAGTATGGTTTTGGAGATGGAGATCCCCTTCCCCACCTTGGGTCTTTCTCCCCTGATGGTCACATTTATCTCCATTCTCGTCAGTCTGATCTCCATGGTGCTCTCCACCGGTTATCTCATCTATCATCTGGGCATCCGCAAAAATCATACTATGCCCTATGCCACCCTTTTTGACGGCTTTGCTTTTGTCGGCAAGATCATCGTTTTGCAGATCATGATCGCCGTTTTCACCTTCCTGTGGAGCTTGCTGCTGTTCTTCCCCGGCATCATTGCCGCCTACCGCTACCGCTATGCCCTGTATAACCTCTGCGATAACCCCCAGCTCTCCCCCTCTGAGGCCCTGAACATGAGTAAGGCCCAGACACGCGGTTATAAATGGCAGCTCTTCGTGCTGGACCTGAGCTTCCTGGGTTGGAACATTCTCTGTGCACTGACGCTGGGCATTCTCTCCATCTGGATCGCACCTTACATTCAGCAGACGGATGTGGGCTTCTTCGAGGAGATCAAGCGCCGCAGCGGCATCGGCTATCTGCCCATGGAGGACGGACAGTTCCATCGCGACGACCGCTTTGAACAAAACAGCGACACAGAGCCGCACGCCTACGATCCCGAGCGATAACTCCCGCTAACCGACCGCGCTTCTTCCCTGTGGAGAGGCGCGGTTTTTTATATTTTTACCGCTTTGTTTATACCCGAAAAAAAACAGTGTCCTTCGCTTGACAGTTCCTACAAAAATCCTTGTTAATTTTTTGTCGTTTTGCCTCTTACTTTCCTTTTGGTAACTATGTATAATAGGGATGTTCCGACGGCCGCTTTTTCATTGCGGCCATATACTTGGCGACGGGCCTGACAAGCCTGCCGCTGCTGAGAAATTCATTGAGGAGAGTGAGTTTTCGTGTTTAAGAAAATCGTCAACGGCTGCGTTCGCGTAGTCAACAGATGGCTGCCGGATGCCTTCCTGTTCGCCGTCATTCTGACCATTGTCGTCTTCATTGGCTCGATGCTGTCCACCGGTATGGGCCCCATCAAAGTGATCAATGCATGGGGCAGCGGCACCGGTTTCTGGGGTTTGCTGAGCTTCTCCATGCAGATGGCACTGGTGGTTGTCTTCGGCTCTGCCTGCGCTTCGGCAAAGCCCGTCAAGAAGCTGCTCTATGCCATCGCAGGTCTGTGCAAGACCAACCTCCACGCCATCGTGGTCACCACCTTTGTCTCCACGGTTTGCTGCTGGCTCAACTGGGGCTTCGGTCTGATCGTAGGCGCCCTGCTGGCCAAGGAAGTGGTCAAGCGTGTCCCCACCGTGGACTATCCTCTGCTGATCGCCTCGGCCTACTCCGGTTTCGTCATTTGGCACGCCGGTCTGTCCGGCTCTATCCCTCTGCAGATCGCTTCCGGCCACAGCTTCGATGGCGGCGTGACTGTGTGGCAGGCTGACATGACCTCCACGCTGTTCCACCCCATGAACCTCATCATGGTGGGCGTGATCCTATTCGCCATGCCCTTCGTCAACTATGCCATGCATCCCGATAAGGATCGCACGATCACCGTCAACCCCGCTCTGCTGGTGGACGAGGAGGATAAGACCTATGAGGTCAAGACTCCCGCTGACAAGATGGAGCACTCCAAGATCCTGTGGGTCATCACCTGGCTGCTGGGCTTTGTGTACATCGTCAACTACTTCGTCGGCGTTGTGAAGTCCGGCGGCAACGTTGCCAACGCTCTCAACCTGAACATCGTCAACATGATCTTCCTGTTCCTGGGCATCCTGCTGCACGGCGATCTGCGCCGCTATGTGGACGCGATTGGTCAGGCTGCCTCCGGTGCCGCCGGCATCCTGCTGCAGTTCCCCTTCTATGCCGGTATCATGGGTATCATGACCGCTGCCAACCCCGATGGCGTGTCTCTGGCAGGCGTTCTTTCCAACTTCTTCGTGTCCATTTCCAACGAGATCACCTTCCCCATGCTGACCTTCCTGGCAGCCGGCGTGGTGAACTTCTTCGTCCCCTCCGGCGGCGGTCAGTGGGCCGTTCAGGGTCCCATCATGATGCCTGCCGGTCAGCTGCTGGGCATCGAGAATGGTCGCGTGGCTATGGCTATTGCATGGGGCGATCAGTGGACCAACATGATCCAGCCCTTCTGGGCTCTGCCCGCTCTGGCTGTTGCCAAGCTCTCTGCCAAGGATGTTATGGGTTATCTGGTTATCGTTCTGGTCTTTACCGGTATCGTGGCCTGCCTGGGCTTCCTTGCCTGGGGCCTCTGGTTCTGATTTCGCTGCAAAAAGAAACGCCTTCGGGCGTTTCTTTTTTTTCTCATCAGTTTTATTTTATGCGAGGGGTCATACCCTCCCCCTCGCGCTCCCCCATGCAGACTCGAAATCCTGCCGTTCCAGTTGTCTTATGTTCTCAATTGCCGCTGCAAAAAGAAACGCCTTCGGGCGTTTCTTTTTTTGCGTATTGTCCCCTGTGGAAAACTGTGCTACAATATTCCCAAGAAAACTTGTAGGAGGACACGACTATGGACTTCAATCCTCAGCATCAACTGGCCGGTCTTTTGGAGTGGATGGACGAGCGGATGAAAGCTTGTTACGGCAAGACCGCCGTCATCGGTATCTCCGGCGGCAAGGACAGTTCTACCGTCGCCGCGCTGGCCGTGGCCGCCTATGGCCGCGAGAATGTCTACGGTGTGCTGATGCCCGACGGCGTACAGCCCGATATCGACTATTCCCACGGTCTGGTGGACTTTTTGCAGATCCCTCACTGCACCATCAATATCCACGACGCGGTGCAGGGCGTGCTACAGGAGATGGAGAAAGTGGGTCTTACCCCCTCCCGACAGACGGTCGTCAACCTACCCTCCCGTGTCCGTATGGCCACCCTCTATGCCGTGGCACAGACGGTGGAGGGCGGCATCGTGCTGAACACCTCCAACCTCTCCGAGGACTGGGTCGGCTACTGCACCATCTACGGTGACAGCGCCGGTGCCTTCTCCCCTCTCGGTATGTACACCACCGAGGAGGTCATCGCTCTGGGCCGCGTGCTGGGTCTGCCGGAGAAGTTCCTCATCAAGCCTCCCTCCGACGGCCTGACGGGCAAGACGGACGAGGACAATCTGGGCTTTACCTACCATGCGGTCAACGAGTATATTCGCCGCGGTGTCGTCGATCCCGAAGTGAAGAAAATGATCGACAAGAAACACGCCTCTTCCCGCTTTAAGTTCCAGACGCTGCCTGTCTATCAGAATGGTCTTCCTATGGTCATCGAAGATCCCACCGATTACTACAATCCTGATAAGAAATAAAAAAGGAGCGTTTATTTATGCCTCTGTCTTCGAAACAGCTACTGGAAGAGAGCCGCGCACGCCGCACATGGCGTAAGTTTCTGCCCGATGCGGTGGATATGGATGTGATCCGCGACTGTATCCTCACCGCCGGTACTGCCCCCAACGGCGCCAATCTGCAGCCCTGGCACTTTTCCGTAGTCGTAGACCCCGAAATGAAACAGCGTATCCGTACGGCTTCTGAGGCCGTGGAGCGTGAGTTCTACGCCAAGAAAATCTCCGATAAATGGCGCGAGGATCTGGATGTACTGAAGGTCAACGCCAAAAAGCCCTTCCTTACCGAGGCACCCTGCCTCATCGCCGTATTTGAGGAGAACTACCGTCTAATGGAGGACGGCAGCCGCGCACCTAACTATTATGTTCCTACCTCAGTGGGTATTTCTCTGGGTATGCTGATCAACGCGCTGCGCAACGCCGGTTATGCCACCCTCACCTATACGCCGGCACCGCCGACATTCCTGCGCGACCTCCTTGGCCGTCCTCAAAATGAAACGCCGGTGATGATCTTGGTGGTGGGCAAACCCGACCCTTCCTACGAGCTGCCTCCCATCGAGAAAAAGTCTTTTGAAGAGATCGCAGACATTATATAAGCAAAAAAAGAACGCCATGTCGGGCGTTCTTTTTTTGCGTTTTTTAGCCGTTTTCACGGTCGAGAGCCACCACCACGCGGCGGTTGGGCTCGGTACCGATGGAATAGGTGGTGATACCCTTCACATCCTGCAGAGCAGCGTGGATCACATGGCGCTCGTAGGCGTTCATAGCCTCCAGCGTGACGCTGCGGCGGTACTTCTTCACCTTGGCAGCCACCTTGGCAGCCAGGCTCTCGAGGCTGGCCTCGCGGCGGGCACGGTAGTTCTCGGCATCCACATGGACGCGAATGCGCTTCTCGTTGCCGGAGTTGACGGCATAGTTGGTCAGCTGCTGAATGGCATCCAGCGTCTCACCGCGGCGACCGATCAGCTGGCCCAGACTCTGACCCTCCAGAATGACCTTATAACGGCCCTTCTCGGCCTCGTAGACCTTGACGGCGGCCTCGCTGTCCAGGTGCTCCATCAGGCCGGAGAGGAAGGCGGTAATGCGCTGGGCGTTGTTGTCGGTGCACTCAGGCAGGTCGATGGCGGGAACTTCCACGGCCTTATCTGCCTTGGCAGGCTTTTCAGCCTTCTTTTCAGGCTTTTTCTCCTGCTTTTTGGGCTGAGGAGCCGGTTTTTCAGCCTTCTTCTCCTCTGCCACGGGAGTGGTCTCCACGGGCTTGACGGGGACGACGATTTCCTCCATGGGCGCCTCATCGGGACCGTAGGTCACGCGGACGCGGGCAGGCTTACCACCCATACCCAAAAAGCCGCTCTTGGCACGCTCGAGGATCTCTACAGAGACATCATCGCGGTCCATACCCAGCTGGGCAAGGGCGCTGGCGATTGCCTCTTCCTCGGTCTTGCCGATCACATCAATATAACTCATTTCGACTTAGTCCTCGTAATGATTTTCACTGAAGGCGCGACCGCGAGCGTAGGGACGGTTGCCCACGCGGCCTGCTTCGTTGGTGGAGCCGCTGTACTTCTCCTTCTTCTCGGGAGCAGGTGCGGCCTTCTTCTTGCTGGGCTGTGCCTTCTTCTGCTGAGCCTGCTGCTGTGCCATCATCTGCTCGCGCTGTGCCATCATCTTGGCAGCACGCTTTTCGCGCTTCTCGCGCTCCTTCTCAGTCTCCTCGCGGTCCAGCATCTTGCCGAACACCTTGTTCAGCAGCAGCTCCTGCACGGCGGAGAAGGCAGAGTTCACCACCCAGTACAGGCACAGGGCGGCGGGGAACATGAAGCCCATCCAGATGGTCATCAGGGGGAAGAGGTACAGCATCATCTTGTTGGAGCCGTTCATGTTGTTGGCGCTGGTCTTCATAGAGGCCCAGCTCATGAGGAACTGCAGCGCTGCAGCGATGAAGGGCAGCAACAGCAGACCCCAGACGGCCCAACCGCCGTGGGGGAACTGCTTCATGACATTGTTGGCCTGGTCAGCAAGGTCAAGACCCAGGAAGTTGTAATCCAGATCCAGAAGCTTGTCGAACTTGCCGGCAAAGTTATCCCAGTGCTCGTGGATGAACTTACTGAGATAAATCTGCTCATAGGCAGCGGCAGTACCTTCGGTAGCGGCCACATAGCCCAGAGAGGTAGCCAGCGTACGGATCTCCTCGATCACCGTCTCGGACAGGTTCATGAAGTAGCGCAGGGGGGTACGGATGATGTAGTACAGAGCGATCAGAATGGGCAGGGGGATGAAGGACCAGAGGCAGCCGCCCATGGGGTTGATACCCTCGCGGGCATACAGATCTGCCATCTCCTGCTGCTGACGCTCCTTGTTGTTGGCAAAGCGGGTCTGAATATCCTTGATCTTACCCTGCATGCGGTTCATACGCATCATGCTCTTCTTACTCTTGAGCTGGAAGGGCAGGATCACCAGCTTCACCACCAGGGTGAAGAGGATAATGGCCACACCGTAAGAACCCGTGAGAGAGTAGAACATACGGGTGATCCACGCAAAGGGGATACAAATGTAGTAGCCGATTTGTGCAAACATTATTGGTTTCCTCCGATTGTGTTGATAAACAACGAACTTTTCGGCGGCTTATGGCACGGGGTCGTACCAGCCGCCCCGGTGGAAGGGATGGCAGCGCAGAAACCGTTTCAATGCTAAATAAGAGCCCTTGGCCGCGCCGTATTTCTCCACGGCCTGTACCGCGTATTGCGAACAGGTAGGAATATAACGGCAACGGGGTGGGCAGAGGGGCGAAATAGACGTCTGATAAAACCGAATACACTTCAAGATCGCCTTTTTCATCGGCCATCCTCCAAAAGACCCACATCCTTCAATGCAGCAACAAACTGTCGCTCCATTTTGGAAAAGGGCGCGGCGAGTGCGCGGCTGCGACCGACCAAAATCACATCGTAGCCACTTTTCATCTTCGGTTTATTCAGACGGTACACCTCACGGAGCCGGCGGCGAATACGGTTACGCACCACGGCCTTACCCAGCTTTGTGCTGACGGTAACGCCCAGACGGCTCAGGCCTTCTTTATTTTTCCGGCAATAAACCACAAAACAGGGCTGTACCGAAGAGCTCCCCTTACGGTAGAGCTGCCGGAACACATAATTCTCCTTTATGGTCACAGCAGGGTTCATAAACGGCCTCCTCACAAACAAGCATCGAGAACACCAATAGGGACGGCAGGTTTTTTCCCTCCGTCCCTGGGTTATACGGTTGTCGTGCGATGCACTTTCCGCCTTCCTCAGTGGGTCAGGCGAGCGCGGCCCTTAGCGCGGCGACGAGCGAGAACCTTGCGGCCGTTGCTGGTAGCCATTCTCTTACGGAAACCGTGCACCTTGGAACGCTGACGCTTCTTGGGCTGATAGGTACGGAACATAGCATGACACCTCCATTAATTAAAATACTGCTCCCGGAATCCAGGTCCGAGGCATACTCGACAGCAAAAGTATTTACCTTTGCCGCAGTCGACAATTCGATAACGCCCTCTCCCCGGAGAAAGGCGTGCCCTTCATTATAACCAAGCCTTCTCCTTTTTGTCAATAAAAACTTTATTTTTTTATACATATTCTAATATATAAGTGTAGACTTTTGAAAAGATTTTTGGTATACTCTTTTGTGAAATAGTATGCCTGAGAGAGAAAAAGGCTCGAGAAAGGGAGTGGACGGATGAACTCACTGTCCGACGTGTGGAAGATATTGTTGGAACGGCTGAAGCAGGATCTTTCCCAAACCACCATCAACGCTTGGTTTGATGAGGTAAAAGTGGTCACGATGGAGGATTCGGCTCTCGTGCTGCACTGCAGCAGCCCCTTTAAAAAGGAGATTATTGAAAAGCGGTTTACTCCTCAAATCAAAGATGCGTTGAGAGATATCTTCTCGGCTGATTTAGAGGTCAAAATTCTGGATGATGAACAGCTGGAGGTCTACCACGGCGTCCGCCCGGATCATCCCGATGTCCCCGGCGAAAACGATGCCTTTACTTTTGAGACCTTCGTGGTAGGCCCTCAGACAAAGATGGCGTATGCCGCCGCCCGCAGCGTGTCGGAAAAGCCCGCCGGCAAGTTCAATCCCCTGTTTATTTACGGCGACAGCGGTCTGGGTAAGACCCATCTGCTCCATGCCATCGCTCGCCAGACCAAGCGTCTGCGTCCCGAGAGCAAGATCATTCTGGTCAATGGCGAAGTGTTTACCAACGAGCTGATCGACGCCATCCGCGGCGGTACCACCTCTGATTTCCGCGATAAATACCGTCAGAAAGATTTGCTTTTGGTGGATGATATTCAGTTTATCGCCGGTAAGCAGCAGACGCAGGAGGAGTTTTTCCATACCTTCAATGCTCTGTATGAGTCGGGACATCAGATCGTGCTGACCTCCGACCGTCCGCCCAAAGAGATGACGCAGTTGGAGGACCGTCTCCGCACCCGCTTCGAGTGGGGTCTGATGGTGGATGTGGAACCGCCGGATTACGAGACCCGTCTGGCCATCATCCGCAACAAGGCCGTCTTGCTGGGTCTGAATCTCCCCGATCGCATTACCACGCTGATCGCGGAGAATATCACGGCCAACGTCCGACAGATCGAGGGCGCACTGAACAAAGTGCTGGCCTACCGCGATCTGATCGGCGCCATGGATGAAGAGGCCATCATCGATGCCATTCGCGATGAACTGAAGAGTTCTTCGGAATTCGTTCCTTCCGAGGAAAATATTGCCGAGTACATTGCCCGCTTCTTTAATATGGATGTAGATACCCTCAGAGGCAACGGTCAGGGCCGCGAGGTGACCCACGCCCGTCAAATCGCCATGTATCTCATCCGCCGGCTCCGCGGTACATCGCTAAAAGACATCGGCAAATATTTTGAAGGACGCGATCATACTACCGTCCTCTACAGCCTCAAGCAGGTGGAGAAGAAAATGCGCAGCGATCCTGCTTTTGCAGAGACGGTAAAGGAGATCACCACCAACATCAACGCAAAATCCTGATTGCACACTTTGTGTGAAATTCACGTGTAAGATATGTGTAAGATGGTTTGATCTTCTCGAAGCTGTGAAAACAGCAGAAAAAATCAAGAACGCGCTGTGGATGAAAAAACCGCGGAAAATAAGGGCTTAGCGCCATTTTCCACTTCTTTTTTTCCTACGGCTACTGTGACTATAAAAAAGCTTAGTATATGCTGTGGCAGAGAAAAATATGCCACTTGTACTTAAAAAGAAAGGAATACACCATGCTGAAATTTTCCTGCGAAAAAACATTGCTGCAGCAGGCAGTTTCCGCTGCCTCCCGCGCTGTGGCTTCCAAAAGCTCCATCCCCGCACTGGAAGGTATTCTCATGGAGGGTGATATGAATCTGACCCTCTCGGGCTACAATATGCAGACCGGTATCCGCACCGCTATCGAGGCCCAGATCCACGAGGGCGGCCGTATTGTGCTCAATGCAAAGCTGTTCGGCGACATCATCCGCAAGATGCCCGATGATGTGATCGTGTTCTCCGTTGATGAAAAGATGGTCGTTCATCTCAGCTGCGGCGATGCCAGCTTTGATATTCTCGGTCTCAGCGCCGATGACTATCCTGAACTGCCGGAAGTGGACGATCAGTTTTCCGTGGCACTGGAGCAGCGCACGCTGAAATCCATGATTTCTCAGACTGCCTTTGCCGTGTCCACCAACGAGAGCCGTCCTGTTCATACCGGTTCTCTGTTTGAGATCGACGATCAGGGTCTGACTATGGTGTCCGTGGACGGTTTCCGTCTGGCGCTGCGCCGTGAGCCTCTGGAGCGTATGGATGGCGGTGCTTTCAAATTTGTGGCTCCCGGCAGTGCATTGCGTGAGGTAGAGAACATCTGCTCCGATACCGACGATCTGATCACCGTGACACAGGGCAAGCGCCATCTGCTGTTCGAGGCCGGTTCTACTCAGCTGATCTGCCGCCGTCTGGAGGGTGACTTCCTGGATTATAAGAACGCCATTCCCCGTTCCAATCCCATTGTGCTGGAAGTGGAGTGCAGCGCGCTGCTGCAGAGTCTCGACCGCGTCAGCGTGGTGATCAGCGAAAAGCTGAAGAGCCCCGTCAAGTGCGTGTTCGACGATGAGCGCGTGTATCTGTCTGCCAAAACCGGTAATGGCGAGGCAAAGGATATCTGCTACATGAAGGGTGACGGCAAGGGTCTGGAGATCGGCTTTAATAACCGCTATCTCATGGACGCCCTCCGTTATGCCCCTGCCGATAAGGTGCGCATGGAAATGAACACCGGCATCTCCCCCTGCATCATCACTCCCACCGATGGCAGCGACAATTTCCTGTATATGGTCCTGCCCGTCCGACTGAAGGCACAGTAACATATGAAAAAACACGAAATTACCATTACAACTGAATTTATTAAATTGCAGGATCTTTTGAAGTTTGCCTCTTTGGTGGGCACCGGCGGCGAGGCCAAGGTGCTGATCCAGGATGGTGCTGTTTCCGTCAATGGCGAAGTCTGCACCCAGCGCGGAAAAAAGATCCGTCCCGGCGACGATGTTCAGATCGCCGACATTATGCTGACGGTACAGTATGCGGATTGACAGATTGTGGCTGGAGGGCTTTCGCAATTATGAGAGTCAGCAGCTGACATTTGACGGAGACTGTAATGTCATTTACGGAGAGAATGCACAGGGAAAAACAAATCTGCTGGAAGCCATTGTGTATCTGTCCTGCGGAAAATCTCCCCGCACCCATGCAGATCGGGAATTGATCGGATTTGATAAGACCTGCGCCGTGATGGAGGGAAGCATCTTTTCCCGTGACCGCAATTTTACCACCCGCATTGAGTTGCAGAGGGGTAAAAAAAGAAAGATGACCGTCAACGGTGTGGCAGCGAAGAATGCCGCCGCGCTCTCCGACGTGCTGCATACGGTGTTCTTTGCGCCGGAGGATCTGTTTTTGATCCGTGACGGCGCCGCGGCCCGCCGCCGCTTTATGGACAATTCTCTTTCTCAGCTGCGGCCCCGGTATGCCGCCGCATTGGCAGAATATACGCGCTTATATGATCATAAGACCCGCATTCTCCGCGACAGTGAGGACTACCCTGCCCTGCTGGACACGCTGCCTGAATTTAACGAGCGGCTCTGTCAGGCCGGCGCGGTACTGATCCACTATCGCGCCCAGTTCTGTGCCCGTTTGGCTGAATATGCCGCGCAGGCGCACGGCGAATGCAGCGGCGGAAGAGAGGCGTTGACGCTGCAATATAAGACGGTCAAAACCGTTGAAGATGCGCAGGGTGAGACCTCTTTCATATTAGAGGGACTGCGCCGTCATCAGGCTGAACACTATCAGGCCGAGCTGGCTTCCCGCCTCTGTCTCAGCGGCCCACATAAGGATGATATTGAAGTGTTCGTCAACGGCCGGAGTGCCCGTCAATTCTGCTCACAGGGACAGGTGCGCACGGCTGCGCTTTCTATGAAACTGGCTGAGCGTGAGATCCATAAAAACACCTTTGGAGAATATCCCGTTATGCTGCTGGATGATGTGCTCTCGGAGCTGGATCCGCGGCGACAGGAATATGTGTTGAACCGCATTTCCGGCGGTCAGGTGTTCATTACCTGCTGCGAAAGTGACCGCTTGGCAACACTGCTGAAAGGAAACGTATTTCACATCCATGACGGGGAGGTGGTGTGATGGGTTACCTGCACATCGGTAAAAATGTGACGGTGGAGGAGCGCCGCATCATCGGCATCTTCGACCTGGATAACACCACAGAATCAAAACATACCCGCAATTTTCTCTCACACGCAGAGGAAGAGGGACAGGTCATCACCTGCTGCGACGACATTCCCAAGTCGTTTTTGCTGTGTGACCATCCCTATCATGACCAAATCGTCTATCTCTCGCAGCTGACGCCTGCTACACTGCAAAAGCGCGCCGAGAACTGGGACGAGGAGTAAAGGAGCAAACAACTATGTCTGAAATGGAACGCAATACAACGGTAGATACAGAGTATGGCGGTGCCGAAATTCAGGTTCTGGAAGGACTTGAAGCCGTTCGAAAGCGCCCCGGTATGTACATCGGCTCTACCAGTGCCTCCGGCCTCCACCATCTGGTGTATGAGATCGTGGACAACGCCATCGATGAGGCGCTGGCCGGTCATTGTACCGATATCCATGTGACGATCAATAAAGGCAACAGTATCACCGTTCAGGATAACGGCCGCGGTATCCCCGTGGACATCCAGCCCCAGACAGGCCGCCCCGCACTGGAGGTGGTCTTTACGGTGCTGCACGCAGGCGGTAAGTTCGGCGGCGGCGGTTATAAGGTCTCCGGCGGCCTTCACGGCGTGGGCGCCAGCGTGGTCAACGCCTTGTCCGAATGGCTGACGGTACAGGTGCGCAAGGAGGGTAAGGTTCACGAGATGTCCTTCTCCCGCGGCGCTATTACCAAGGAGATCGCCGTTGTGGGCGAGTGTGATACCACGGGTACCACCGTCACCTTTATGCCCGATGACCAGATGTTCGACACGGTGGAGTACGACTACGATACGCTCCATGACCGTCTGCGTCAGCAGGCCTTCCTGAATGCAGGTCTGCGTATCTCCATTACCGATCTGCGCGGCGATGAGCCCAAGAGCGACAGTATGTGCTACGAGGGCGGTATCCGCGAGTACGTCACCTTTATCAACAAGAATAAAACGGCTCTTCACGAAGAGGTTATTTACGTCTCCGGCATGAAGGGCGATTCCACCGCCGAGATCGCACTGCAGTATCACGACGGTTACAACGAGACGCTGGTTTCCTTTGCCAACGATATTCATACCCCCGAGGGCGGTATGCATGAAACGGGCTTCAAGGCCGCTTTGACCCGTGTGCTCAACAGCTATGGTCTGAAGTACGGTATGATCAAGGAGAACGACAAGGTCAGCGGCGACGACTGCCGCGAGGGCATCACCGCCGTTATCTCCGTCAAGCTCACCGAGGCGCAGTTCGAGGGTCAAACCAAGGCCAAGCTGGGCAACGCCCACATCCGCACACTGGTGGATAACCTCATTTCCGATCAGCTGATGGTCTACATGGAGGAGCATCCTCAGGTCGCCCGCATGATTTTGGACAAGGCGCTGACGGCCAACCGCGCCCGTGAAGCAGCCCGTCGCGCCCGCGAGTCCATTCGCCGCAAGAGCGCACTGGGCGGCGCCGCCATGCCCGATAAACTCCGCGACTGTAATGAGAACAACCCCGAGCTCACCGAGCTGTATATTGTTGAGGGTGATTCTGCAGGCGGCAGCGCCACCGATGGCCGTGACTCCCGCTTCCAGGCAATTCTGCCGCTGTGGGGTAAGATGCTGAACGTGGAGCGCGTCCGCGCCGATAAGATCTACGGCAACGATAAGCTCCAGCCCGTGATCGTGGCGCTGGGCGCAGGCCTGGGCGAGGAATTCGATGTCAATAAGCTCCGCTATCACAAGGTCATCATCATGGCTGATGCCGACGTGGACGGAAGCCATATCCGTACGCTGTTGCTGACCTTCTTCTTCCGCTATATGCGTCCCCTGCTGGAGCAGGGCTATGTTTACGCCGCCGTGCCGCCTCTGTACAAGCTGAGTCGCGGCAAGACCACCCGCGTGGCCTTCTCCGACGAGGAGCGCGACCGCATCAGTGGCGAAATGCGCGGCGACAACCCCAATGCCAAGGTGGATATCACCCGCTTTAAGGGTCTCGGTGAGATGGATCCCTCCGAGCTGTGGGAGACCACCATGGATCCCACCACCCGCACCCTCAAGCAGATCACGCTGGAGGACGCCATCCGCGCTGACGAGACCTTCACGGTGCTGATGGGAGAGAAGGTGGAACCCCGCAAGGCCTTTATTGAAGAGAAGGCCAAGTACGCGGTCAATCTTGACTTTTAAGAAAGGAGGTCACCGTTAAAATGGCACATAAGAATGTGGATTACGATCCCGAAACATTACGCTATCCCGACCAAAAGATCGTCAAGAGCGAGCTGGTCAAGGAGATGGAGACCTCCTATATTGAATACGCTATGTCCGTTATCGTGGGTCGTGCTCTGCCTGATGTCCGCGACGGTCTCAAGCCTGTTCACCGCCGTATCCTCTACACCATGCACGAGGACGGCCTGACCTACGACAAGGCATTCCGCAAGAGCGTTACCGCCGTCGGTGACGTGCTGGGCCGCTATCACCCCCACGGTGATGCCAGCGTGTACGATGCCCTTGTCCGTTTGGCACAGAGCTTCTCCATGCGCTATCAGCTCATCGACGGTCACGGTAACTTCGGTACCGTGGACGGCGACCCCCCTGCCGCCTACCGATACACTGAGGCCCGTATGGCCAAATTGGCCAACGAGATGCTCCGTGACATCGATAAGGAGACGGTGGATTGGGACCCCAACTTCGACGAGACGAGAAAAGAGCCCCGCGTCCTGCCCGCACGATTCCCCAACCTGTTGGTGAACGGCTCCAGCGGTATTGCCGTGGGTATGGCTACCAACATTCCCCCTCACAACCTGACCGAGGTCATCAATGCCTGCATCTGCGTGTTGGAGAACCCCGAGGCTACCCTCTACGATTTGATGCAGCATGTGACGGGCCCCGACTTCCCTACAAAGGGTATTATCATGGGTCGCAGCGGCATCCGCGCCGCCTACGCCACAGGCCGCGGCAAGGTGATCCTCCGTGCCCGCACCGAGTTTGAAGAGGTACAGGGTCGTACCCGCATTATCGTTTCTGAGCTGCCCTATCAGGTCAACAAGCGCATGCTCATCAAGAACATGGCCGATCAGGTAAACGATAAGCGCCTCGAGGGCATCAGCAACATCACCGACCAAACCGACCGCAGCGGTATGCGTATCGTCATCGATCTCAAGCGCGATGCCAACCCCCAGGTAGTGCTGAACCGTCTTTTTGCCCAGACCCAGATGCAGACCAGCTTCGCCATCAACATGTTGGCATTGGTGGACAACCAGAAGCAGCCCAAGATCCTGTCTCTGCGCCATATTATCGACGAGTATCTGGCCTTCCAGCTGGAGGTCATCACCCGCCGCACTCAGTACGATCTGAAAAAGGCCCGCGAGCGCGAGCATCTTCTGCAGGGCCTGCTGATCGCGCAGGACAACATCGATGAAGTCATCAAGATCATCCGCACCAGCTATGATAATGCCAAGGATAATCTGATGGCCCGCTTTAACCTCTCCGATGTGCAGGCACAGGCCATCTGCGATATGCGTCTGATCGCCCTGCAGGGTCTGAACCGCGAAAAGCTGCAGAACGAGTACGACGAGCTGGAAAAGCGCATTGCCTACTATGTGGAGCTGCTGGGCAGTGAGACGATGATGCGCGGTGTGCTGAAAGATGAGCTCACCGAGATCCGTGACAAGTACGGCGACGAGCGCAAGACGGAGATCCAGGATGTAGAGGACGAGATCGACATCGAGGATCTCATTGAGGAGGAGCAGTGCGTCTTTACCCTCACCAAGAACGGCTATATCAAGCGCACCCCCGTCAGTGAATATGCGGCCCAGTCCAAGGGCGGTCAGGGAAAGAAGGGCATCACCACCCGCGACGAGGACTATGTCTGCGATGTGTTTACTGCCTCTACCCACGACAGCATCCTCTTCTTCACCGATACCGGTAAGGTCTACCGCAAGAAGGGCTATCAGATCCCCGAGAGCGGTCGTGCTGCCCGCGGCATCGCCGTGGTCAATATCATCCAGATCGATCCGGACGAGCGAGTACAGGCAATGCTGCACTTCCGCCAGAGCGATGCCAACGAGGAGGAAGTGGGCGCCATGCGCCTGACGATGGTGACCCGTAACGGTACCGTTAAGCGCGTGCCGGTACTGGCATTCCGCAACATTCGCCAGAACGGTCTGCGCGCCCTGCGTCTGGACGAGGGTGACAGCCTTGTCACGGTTATTGAAACCGACGGTCAGCAGAATATCCTGATCGCCACCCACGACGGTATGGCGGTATGCTTCGACGAGAACGATGTCCGTACCATGGGCCGCGATGCCGTGGGTGTCCGCGGCATCCGCCTCCGCGAGGGCGACTATGTCATCGGCGCGGCCCGCGCAGCGGAGGGTAAGTTTGTCCTCTCCGTCACCGAGCGCGGCTTTGGTAAGCAGACGGCAGTGGAGGAGTACCGCATCACCAACCGCGGCGGTATCGGTATCAAGAACTACATGGTTACCGATAAGACCGGCGGCGTCATCGGTATGCAGATCGTGGGGGGCCACGAGGATATGCTGCTGGTGACCGAATCGGGCGTTATGATCCGTACGGCGGTGGACAATGTCCGTACCGCAGGCCGTGCCACGCAGGGTGTGATCGTCATGCGCTTCAAGGAGGAGAGCGACCGGGTGATCGCCATGGCTCTGACTGAAAAGGAAGAGGGCGACACCGAGGAAGAAGGAGAATAAAGTATGGCTAAATCCTGCCGCGACGATAAGTTTATCTTGAGCCGCTGGAAATATTTTACGAAGAATTTGTACAACAACAGCGCCAAATCCAACCGCTTTTCCTATGAAAAGGTCGTCTATATCAAGTCTGAGGAGCTGATGAAGGTTGAGTCTCACAGCAGCAAGATCAATGTTTACCTTCTCCTGGCGCTGGCACTGATGTTCCTCTCTGCTACAAAGATCCAGAGCGTTTGGATCGTGGTGGCATATATGGTCATCGTGGTGGCAGGACAGATGGTTCGTTGGCTGATGCTGCCCAGGGACATCTCTGCACACCTGAGCGATTCGGGATTCCGTGATCGGTAAGGAGGCGGCAGTGGAAATGCGTATCATCGCCCGCATTTCCACGCCTTTTGATGAAAAGTTCGGCGTGCCGCGTCAGAGCGGATTGGTGGATACGGCGTCAAAGATCGTCTTTGAGCCGGCGTTTCGCAGTGCTGAGGCAGTGCGTGGCCTGGAAGGGTTTTCCCACCTGTGGCTCTTATGGCACATCGATCGAAACGGCGATAAGTGGTCCCCCACGGTACGGCCGCCCCGTCTGGGCGGAAACCGCCGCCTTGGCGTGTTTGCCACCCGCTCCCCTTTCCGTCCCAACCCCATCGGCTTGAGCTGTGTGGAGTTGGAAAAGGTGGATCTTGACGTGCCCAACGGACCCGTGCTCCATGTGCGGGGCGCCGATCTGGTGGATGGAACGCCCATTTTTGATATCAAGCCCTATGTGCCCTACTGTGATGCCCACAGCGGGGCCCGCGGCGGATTTACCGATGAGCAGACCTTCACGGCACTGGAAGTGGAGTTCCCCCCTTCCCTGCTGGAAAAGGTTCCGCAGGAATTGCGCGAGAGCTTACTTGCCACCCTTGCCGGTGATCCCCGCCCCCGGTATCAGGACGATCCCCAACGGGTCTATGGCCTCAGCTTTGGCGGGCAGAACGTGCGTTTTCGCGTTGCAGGCGAGGTGTTGGAGGTAGTTGAGGTGGAAAAGGGATGAAGACAGTTACGATCTATACCGACGGAGCCTGCTCCGGTAATCCCGGCCCGGGAGGCTGGGGTGCGATTCTGGAGTGGAACGGCGTGGAGAAAGAACTCCGCGGCGGTGAAAACCCCACCACCAACAACCGTATGGAGCTGACCGCTGTCATCGTGGCGCTGGAGGCATTGAAAGAGAACTGCATCGTGGAGCTCTACAGTGACTCCAAGTATGTCATCGATGCCCTGACCAAGGGTTGGCTCGATTCGTGGCGGAAAAACGGCTGGAAAAAGAGCGATAAAAAGCCGGTGCTGAACATCGATTTGTGGGAGCGGCTGCTGCCGCAGCTTGCCCGGCACGAGATGCACTATCACTGGGTCAAGGGACACGCCGAGAACGAGAAGAACAACCGCTGCGACAAAATGGCGGTGGAAGAGAGCAAAAAGTTCTAATCGTTTACAAAATGTTCATGACCAATTCAAGATTCTGAAAAAAATCTGGGGTAAGATACAATCATCCAAAGGATATCCATTCCTTATGTGATTTCTCTCTCTCCTAACAACACACAAGAAAAAGCACCCTTCGATCGAAGGGTGCTTTTTCTT